>DAINCI010000007.1:0-38763 GCA_036732425.1 Bacillota bacterium | reverse complement strand
CTTTTTCCTGCAGCTCGGGGATGCCTTCCTATCTGCCTGCCGCCGGGTTTCCACCTTCCCCGGTTCTCTGCTGACAAGGGACAGATACTACTCCTTCCCGTCAAAACCGCTTATCCTCAGACTTATTATTGCTAAATACGAAAGAATTGTCAAGTATAACTTGCCCTTTTTGCAAAAATCATGTACAATATATCTAATAATTTTAAACCATCATCAGGCTGGATTGGACCGGGGCAAATCAGGAACCATACCTGCCGGTTACTTTATCTGAATATGAATTGGAACGGAGAAGTGGGGAAACATGATTGAAAAGGAATTTATCATTAAAAATGAAACCGGACTGCATGCCAGGTCTGCTGCCATGCTGATCAAGACAGCAGGCAGCTTTACGTCGGATGTCAGCATTATCCGGGACGATAAAACAGGAAATGCTAAAAGCCTTTTGTCTGTATTGGCCCTGGGGATCTTCAAGGGAACCAGGATAAAGATCCAGGTAAGCGGTCCTGATGAAGTTGCAGCTCTTTACAAGATCAGCAAGCTGATAGAAAATAACTTTTCTGAAGAAGAGGAATAAAAACCCATGGCGCCTTCTTTATGGTGCCCTTTTTGTATTCGTATGTCCTTTCACTCTTTTCATGCGGCAGAAAACCGAAGATTTCACATTTTGGGAATGTATTGCAGAACAGCCAGGAACTCATGCTTCCTTTGTAGAATAATTGAATGAATAGATTCTGTAGTTGACAGGAGGAGTCCATGCCATGTGGAAGTCCTGGCACTCAATGACAGGCACCGGTGAAAATCTGATCATACGGCCGGCCTATCCGGAAGATGCCGCTGCATTTCTGGAGACCCTGGAGGAAGTATGTCAGGAAGGCATCTATTTTCTGGAAGATCATGCTGTGCGGTCCGTTCCGGAGCAGGAAAAAATGATCCGGTATCTGGATCACTCCAGGAATCTGATCGCGGTTGCTGTTTTGAATAACCGGATCGTCGGGGGGATTGCTGTTTTTGCAGGGGGAATGTCGCAAAAGTCCCGAAACTTCTGTACTCTGGGGATCCATGTGATCAAAGAAGCGCGTTCCATGGGAATTGGGTCCGCGCTTTTGGCCTATGGGATGGATTGGGCAAAGGAAAGAAATTATCATAAGTTATGTCTCAGTGTATTTTCCACCAATACCCGTGCGATTTCCCTGTATCGTAAAATGGGCTTTCTCGTGGAAGGCTGCCGAAAGGAACAGTTTTATTTCAGAAATCGATGGGTGGATGAAGTGCTGATGGCCAAATTTCTTCAGAAAGGATCTCCCCGTGACAAGTCTTTTGTACGAAACGCATTGTAAAATCAGGTATAAAATGTAAACCTCAGGGAATCATTAAACTAGTTTGTACAAAAGAGGTGGGAACATTGCGGACCGGAGATCGGATCAAGGAATATACCATAGAAGCCAACCGAAAACTGAATGGTTCCTATACGGGAACAAAACAGGCGATTCATCTGATTGCCGAAGAAAAGGCCGGGGAATTCATGGTAGCTGGTGACATCGGACTGAGCAGGGAGGAAAAGGCTCTGCTGATCGGTTTTATCGCCAGGGGAATGATGCAGAGCTTTTCCCTTGGTTATGGCGTCGGAAAAGTGGAAGGGGAAACAAGGAAACAAATTCATCTATAGGGAAATTGTATTATATGGGTATTTTATGTTATAATCAGATATCGTAAAGGAAGAGATATCGGAGGGGGATTATGGGGACGCAGAGATTTCGGAAGGATCGGTTTCTTTTTCTTGCTGTCTTTCTTTTTTCGACTGTTCTGTATGGCCTGGTGCGGTGGCTGGATCCATATCTGTATCATATTTTTCATATGGATGACTTTCTGACCATTCATACTTGTCTGGAGCTTCTGAGTATCGTTATGTCTTTTTGTATCTTCTTAATTTCCTATTATACATTTGAGCGCTGCAGGCGTCTGCGGACGCTCATTTTCTCATGCACATTTCTGTCGGTCGGCCTTTTGGATCTTTTCCATACTCTCAGCTACAGTGGCATGCCAAAGTTTTTGACTCCGTCTTCTGTACCAAAGGCAACGTCCTTCTGGATTGCTGCCCGTCTCACTTCCTGCATCGGGATGCTGATTGCCGGTCTGGTACGGGACAAAACCACAAGGGTCAGCCGAAGGTTCTGCGCTGCGGGTTCCCTGGCTTACAGCGGAGTCCTGCTTTATCTCCTGACCTGCCGGCTGGATCAGATTCCGCCCCTGTTTATTGAAGGGCAGGGGCTGACCCCCCTGAAGATCCATCTGGAATATCTGATTATCGCTGTTTTTTTGATCAGCCTGGGGCTCTTTTATCGGATTTACAGATGGGAGAAGGGGGAGGAAGGATACCGGTATGTCGTTCTTTCGATCCTGCTGAGCATTTTCAGTGAGCTGGCATTTACGCAGTACTGCAATGTATATGATTCCTATAATCTGTTGGGGCATATTTATAAAATTGTTGCCTATTATTTTTTGTTCAAGGCAAAGTTTGTATTGAATGTTCAGAAGCCCTATCATGCTCTGCATAAGACAGAGCAAAAGCTGAGCCAGTATGCGGACGATCTGGAAGATCAGGTGGAGCAGAGAACAAAAGAGATTACAGCGGCCAATGAAAAGCTGATAAAGGATCTGAATTATGCCAGAAATATTCAGAGCGCGCTGCTGCCCGTCAGCTTTCCCACGGCAGAGGGTCTTGAATTTTACGCCAGCTACATGCCCTGTGAAAAAATCGGCGGCGACTTTTACAATGTATACCGGCTGGATGATGAAAATGTGGGAATTCTGATCGGCGATGTGGCAGGACATGGCGTTTCCGCCGCCATGATCACCGTTTTCATTAACCAGAACATTCATGTCCGCAGGGAATATGACGATGGGCATATCCGGGTGCTGTCTCCCAAGCAGGTCCTGAATAATCTTTATTATACCTATAATCGGATGCCGTTCCCCGAGGAAATCTATACCGTGCTTTTTTATGGAATCTATCATTTGAAGAGCCGGGTATTGACTTATTGTTCCGCAGGAATGAATGTTTCTCCCCTTGTTCTGGAGAAAAGCGGGGAAGTCCGACCGATCCCCATTGTGGGCCTGCCAATCTGCAAGCTGGCGGGGATTGTAAGCCCTTCCTATGAAAACCGGAGGCTTCAGCTGGAGGAGGGGGACAGCCTTTTGTTCTTTACGGATGGGCTGATTGAAATTGACCGGAAGAAGCCGGATCAATTCAATGAGTCCAATCTGATGGAGTTCCTGAAAGGAATGAAGAACACGACTGCGGAAGAAACGGCAGGGTATCTGCTTGATCTGTATCAGGCAATATTGGGGGGCAATCAGATGATCGATGATGTAACGGTACTTGTTATGAAAATCAGGGAGTTCGATGGAAAGAAGGTGGAATCGTTATGAACAAATCAATCCGATGGATCGCCAGGACAGCTGTTTTGCTGGCACTGACAGTGGTGTTTCAATCGCTGCGGCTGTGGATCCCCGCCATGCCTGCCAATATCAGCCAGGCTCTCGTAGGCTCCCTTGTGAACCTGTGTCTCATCGTTGCGGCTGTTATGACGGGAATCAGGGGAGGACTGATTATTGCCGTTGCCGCTCCCATTATCGCACTGATTCAGGGATTTACGCCATCCCCGGTTCTGGTGGTTCCCATTGCCCTTGGCAATCTTGTTCTGGTGGGGATGACGTCTCTTCTGTATGATAAGAATCCGATTCTGGCTGTCGTCACTGGTGCTGTGCTGAAATTCATCACGTTGTACCTTGGTGTGGTGAAGATCGTTCTGCCCTTTTTCCTGCCCAATGCGCCGGCTAAAGTGCGCGCGGCACTTTCGGTTCAGTTCAGCTGGCCGCAGCTGATTACTGCAGGGATCGGAGGGGCCCTGGCGGTTGGAATTCTGAGTGTTTTAAGAAAGTCGGTCCGGGAAGAATAGAAAAAAAGAGATAAGGCAGCAGGCAGCCCTTTCCTGCAGCCTTATTCTGTCTCTTCCGGCTTTCCGGACTTCGTACCGGGATCCGCACCGGACCCGGTGTCGGAGGAATCCTTTGTCTGTGCCAGCAGCTGAGCCATCCGGACCATCATTTCCATGGATTCCTTTTGCTTATCATTCATTGGTGCGGAGGGCGGGGTCTGCTGCTTCCTGTTCGCCGTGTCTTCTGTTTGCTGCTCCTTGTCCGCCGTATCTTCTTCTTTCTCTTCCTTTCGGCTTTCTTTATTGGCAGACTCCATCGTTTGTGCTATTTTCAGGATTTGCATGAGCTGATCGGCTTTTTCCCCGAATTCCTGAGGCAGGATGGGCCGGAGGATACCAAGAATTTCCCCGAAGGATTCTGTGGGAGACGTTTTTTGCCCGTCGGTCATGGATTGCCTGTTTTGATAATCCAGGACACTCCGGTTCAACTGATCCACTGTATGACAGGTCCCTATGATCTGATCCAGTTTCCTTTGGTTGTTCGGTTCCACATAAGGCTTTATTGCCTTCATAAGCTCTATTCTTCTTGCATCCGGATCGGACGGCACATATACTGCACTGTTCCAGATTTTTTGCGGATAGGTATGGTTCAGGGCACTCCGAATGGAACTCAGTGCATCCAGAATTCCTGTAATGGTATAAACGGCATCCTGCTGCTGTTCCTCCAAAAAAGGGCAAATTGCATGCAGCATTTCTACGTTCTTCGGATTGTCCAGCAGGTTCTCAAAGGCGGATTCCATGGATTGCATATCGTAAGTCCATCGGGTCCGCGTTTTTTTCATTCTGGGCCATAGAAGGAACCAGCCAATCAAAAGAAGGAAAAACGTGGTTGGGGGAATAAATGTCCGGCTTTGCTTCCTCACCGGCTTTAAAGGCTGCTGCAGGGGCAGGGGTTCGCTTTCCTCCACCGGAATCCTGTTTGTATGTATCGATGGTTCTCTTGCCTGTTGTGCCGAAGTTGATGACCCTTCCCCGCTTTCCTTTTTGGCGGGTCTCCTGTCGGACGGTTTTTTATCTTCTGTGGATTTGCCCGACAGCGGTGGTTCTGCATCGGGAAAAAGATCCCGCCTTGGTATGAATTTCTGAGGCGGTTTTCTGTTATAGGTGGAATCATTGATTCTCTGAATCATCGTATCCCTCCTCACAATGATAGAAACAATTATCCTAATCTATCATACGCGATTTTTCGTACGATGTGCAGCATTAAAAAACGATTTGCAAACCATTTCCTGCTGCAGATCCTGATTTTCTGTGTCAATTGCAGGTGGTACGAATAGGATGGTATAGATGGAAAAGAGCGATTTAAAGGAGGGATAGTATGGAGTTCAATACCCAGGATATGAACAGGATGTCGCAGATAGCCCGGCAGATGCAGGGAAAATCAGAAGATGAAGTGGTAAGGGAACTGGCCCGGATGATTCGTTCCGAGGAAGGCGGTTTGTCACCGGGGAAGGCGGAGCAGATGCTCCGGACGATTCTGCCCATGCTGAACAATGAGCAAAGGAGGAAAATACAAAAACTGATCCGTGAGCTGCAGCGGGGATAAAATGAGAACTCCCCTTTAACATCTCCGCCTTGATATACATAAGATATATCAAGTAGGAAGAAAGGGGGGATATCCTTGAAGAGTCTGTCGGGGATGGTAATGCTGCCTTTCCTGTTTGGAAACAGCAGTAAGGACAGGGAAAAGATAGATGGCAGACTGCTTAAAAAGACCAGGACTTTAGGCTTGAGCAGTATTCCCGCCATTGTATTCTCCAAAGAGAAGGAAGAGGAAACAAACAGCTGCAAGAAGTATCTGGAAAGCAAAGGCGTGAAGATAAAATATGATCTTCCTTTTATCAATGCTTATGCCGTTGTGATAGAAGGCGGCAAGCTGGAAGATACAGCAAAAGCGGACATCGTGCAGTATATTTCAGATGATATTGAAATGAGCTCGCTTTTAAACGTAGCCGCCCAGGAGGTTGGGGCCAGAGCAATCAATAATACAGGATATACAGGGAAGGGTGTCGGTATTGCAATATTGGATACCGGTATTTACCCACATCAGGATTTCATAAGACCAAGGAACCGGATCATAGCATTTAAGGATTTTGTCAACAACAAATTGTCCCCTTATGATGACAACGGACATGGCACCTTTGTTGCCGGCGTTGCAGCAGGAAGTGGATATGCATCCAGCGGCAAATATAAGGGAATTGCACCGGAGGCCAACCTGATCGGAGTGAAGGTCATGGATAAGAATGGCTCCGGCAATTCATCCGATATTCTGGCAGGCATGCAATGGGTCGCGGATCATCAGAAGGAACATAAAATAAAGGTACTGTCACTTTCTCTGGGTGCACAGCCTTCCGGTTCCCGGTTGGATCCTCTTGCGGCGGCGGTTGAAGAAATCTGGAGAAGAGGGATCGTAGTAGTTGCAGCGGCAGGGAATGCCGGTCCCAAGCAAAATACCATAGCCACTCCGGGCGTGAGCCCGCTCATCTTAACGGTCGGAGCGGTGGACGATAATCGAACCCCGAAGTACGAAGACGATAAGATAGCAGAGTTTTCAAGCAGGGGCCCCGTTGACCGGAATCTCGTAAAACCGGATATTGTGGCACCTGGTGTAGGCATTACCGCACCGGACGCGGATCTGGAATATACAGGTTCCCGCCGGCCGGAAGCTCTGAAAATACCTTATAAAAGTATGTCCGGTACCTCTGTGGCAACGCCGGTTGTTTCCGGCGCAGCTGCCCTGCTTGTCGGGAAGAATCCGGGAATGACGCCGTCTGAGGTAAAGGAATCTTTGATGAAAAGTGCTTTTCAAATGAATGTAAGTAAATACGCACAGGGGAAAGGAATATTGAATATTCGGAAATCCATGGATATTTAACCGGGAGGAGGTTCGTTTCCTCCCGCTTTCCATCTTTTTGCTGTTTTACAGGAATCAATCCTATCTATTATTCTTCATGGGAGGATTTTCATGGGTAATCGGAACAGGATAACAGGAGAACGCAGATCTCCATATGAGATACTGGTAATCGGTGATATTATGCTGGATCAATACATGCTGAGCCGGGAGACAGGCCTGTGCCGGAAGGTCCATGCATCGATGCCGGAGCCGGACGGAATCATCTGCTGCCTCGGAGGAGCGGCCGGTGTGGCTGCAAATATCAGAAGCACAGGCGGGAAAGTTACCCTGGCCGGTGTGGTTGGAAAGGATGAAGAAGGGGAAAAGATCCGGAAGATACTGATCCGAAAGAGTATTCCTGCTATCCTGGGAATGGGAGATTCCTGGTGTACATCGGGAAACCTCTGGGACACCGCCGGGGAGCTGTCGCCTGTTTCCCGGGACGGGGGAGGTACACAGAATTTTTCATCCGGTATCTTTCATGATGTGCTGCGGTTGGTGACCTTGATCGCAGAAGATATCCGCCTTGTAATGATATTGGATTACGAAAGGGGCGTCGTTTCGGAAGGATTGCTGTGTGCCGTCCGGGAATTTTGTGAGTCCGGGGAAATCCCTGTCCTTATTGGCACGAGCGGAAAGGACTTGTCCGGATATCGGGGAAACGATGTCATCCGGCTTGATTTTACCGATACGCAGGCCGTGTTCCTGGCGGGTCTGTCCATGGGAATTTCCATGGGCCTGCCAAGGGAAACAGCCTGCAAAATGGCGGATGAACTGGTTCTGAAAGCTGTCCGTAAGGGGACATCCTGCAGCGAAGAGAATTTCCCTGATGCAGAAGATTCCTTCGGGAAAGTGGGAGCCAGGACAGCGAAAGCCGAAGACTGGAGAAGGATTGTGGAACGAGTCCTTTCCGGGGAATCGGTCAACTGCTCCGGCTGATTTCATACAATGCCCGGACACACTGTTTTACTTCCTCCAAAGTATTGAAAATACCAAAGCTGAAACGTACCGTGCCCTGATTCAGGGTACCGATGGTTTCATGGGCAAGCGGACAGCAGTGAAGACCGCCTCTGGTTGCGATGTCATAGCGCTCATCCAGCAGATTGGAGACTTCGGACGAATCCTTATCCCCAACATTGACGGATACGATGCCGGTTTTGCCTTTTCCGGAAGGCTGGTACGTTTTGATCCCGCTGATATGCGAGAGGGCTTCCAGAAAGAATTTTTCCAATCGCTGTTCCCGGGCCAGCAGTTTGGATGGACTTTGGTCCAGAATATATTTCACACCGGCTGCCAATCCTGCGATACCGGGAGTATTCAGTGTCCCGGATTCATATTTATCCGGCAGCAGATCCGGCTGGTCCAGGCTCTCGGACTGACTGCCGGTCCCCCCTTCCCGGACCGTGTCAAGTTTTATATCCGGATGAATGTACAGGCCTCCTGTTCCCTGCGGTCCCAACAGCCCCTTGTGACCCGGGAAGGCCATCAGATCCACCGGCAGGGCAGACAAATCAATGGGAAGGATTCCGGCAGTCTGAGCCGCGTCCACCAGATAGGGAATTCCGTGATCCCTGGCAATATTGCCGATTTCTTCAACTGGAAGAATGGCGCCTGTGACATTGGAGGCGTGGGTGGTGACAATCAGACGCGTATTGGGCCGGATCGCCTTTCGGATATCCTCCGGATTCAGGATTCCCTCCGGACTGCACTGCACAATGGTCAGCTCCAGGCCCTGCCTTTCCAGCTTTTTTAGCGGTCTGGCAACGGCGTTGTGTTCCATGGATGTGGTAATTACGTGATCTCCCGGAGCTGCCAGGCCCTTGATGGACAGATTGAGACTGTCGGTACAATTATAGGTAAAGATGATCCGGAAGGGATCGCTCAGATGGAACAACTCACAGAGCATTTCCCGGGCATACAGCAGGATCTGACCAGCCTGAACGGCCATTTTGTGTCCGGATCTGCCCGGGTTTGCACCGTATTTTTCCATACATTCCATTACCGCCTGGCAGACAGCCGGTGGCTTGGGCCAGGTTGTCGCAGCATTGTCCATATATATCATGGTATTTCCCCCAATTATATATTGTAACAACTTTCTTTCCTAACCAATATATTAAATCAGGGAATATTATAGAACCAAAGGAGTGAAGCAAATGCCCTATCAGGAAACGTTTGACATCCTGTCGTTTCGTTCCAGACAGCATGCCCTTCATTTTGCTCAGATTCTCCGGGACCAGGGTATCCCGACCCAGGTTATGTCTACCCCAAAGGAAGTTGCAGTGGGCTGTGGTTTGTCCCTCCGGTTTTCACCTTATATGACCGGGCGAATCCTTCCATTGTGCAGGCAGTATAACGCTCCTGTCATTGGCTGTTATCACGTGGTAAGAACGGGCGCCAACACCATCATTACCCGCATTCCCCTGTAGGGCAGCAGAAAGCTGTGGATGTCCGTCCGGACTCCGGTGTCCATGCAGTTTGCAATCGGCGGAAAGTTTTGCACTGCAGGCTGAAAAAAAGGAAACCGGTGATAAACGGTTTCCCCTTGTGATGGTTGGAATCATTCCGGTCAAATGGAAAGGATTCCAACTATTTTATTTTTGCTGCTTTTTCTTCATTTTCCGATAAACATCTGGGTGTAATATCTGCCATCCACGATCCCGATTCCGATATGGGTAAAGCTGGAGTTCAGGATGTTTTCCCTGTGCCCTTCCGAATTCATCAAACTGGTATGGGCACCTTCCACACTGCTGTTCAGGGCAATGTTTTCACCTGCCGTACGGTATGTGATGCCGAAGCTCTTCATCATATCAAAGGGACTTCCATACGTGGGGGAAGTATGGGAAAAGTAGCCACTGTCCTTCATATCCTGGGACTTGATCCTGGCAACGCGGCTGAGCTCCGGATCGATTGTCAGGGGAGATACACCGGCTTTCTGACGTTCCTGGTTGACCAGCTGAATCATTTTCTGTTCTTCTGCACTCAGCTGATAACCGGAAGACTGTCCCGGATCCTGCGTGGGTTTTGGAGTGGGAGCCGGAGTCGGCTTTGGAGTGGGAGCCGGAGTCGGCTTTGCAGTGGGAGCCGGAGTTGGTTCTGCAGTAGGAGCGGGACTCGGCTTCGCAGTGGGAAACGGTGTTGGTTTCGTTGTTGAGCCGGGCGCTGGTTCTTTACAGTTGGCAGGATTGTGCCTCACCGGAGTCCATTTCCATCCATTGAAAATCGTGTATGTAATACGGTTGCAAAGTCCTTTCCACATGGATACGGTGCAGGTGTTACCGGTATTCCGGGATGCGGAAGCGTCAGCTGCCAGAGCCCCCTGCAGCGGGACCAGCAGAACAGCCAGAACGGTTGACAGGAGAAGCAGTTTCTTGATATTTTTCTTCATAAGGTTTTCCCTCACTTTCTCTGATTGATCATTACGTGCACGTAATTATTTAGTAACAGAATCGTAACATGTGTCAGCAATTATGTCAACCAATCCGGGCCATGTAATGTTTCCCAGCGCGGAGCATGGAAAGCAGATTTGGAAGATCCTGATTGAAATCTGTTCTTCCCGGGTATATAAGGTTTATCCTCTTCATGGACTTCAATCCGTCCGTATAGTATAATACGGAAAAGAGAAAGTATTTTGGCTTGCTTTCATGATGGATATTTTAACAGACAGAACATAGAAAGAATGGATAATGCAATGGATTCAAATGACAGGGAAGATCAAAGAAAGATACTGGAGCTGCTGGAGCAGCACTATACCGATGCCGTTTCGGCACTGGACTTTGTCAGCCCTTTTGAACTGCTGATTGCCACCATGCTGGCTGCGCAATGTACGGACAAGCAGGTGAACAAGGTCACAGCGGGGTTGTTTCAGGAATATCCCGGTCCGAAGGAGATGGCAGCCCTGACACCGGAGGAACTGGGAGAGAAGATCCACAGCTGCGGATTTTATCGGACCAAAAGTAAGAACATCATACAGACCTGTAAGACTTTGGTGGAGCAGTACGGAGGACAGGTGCCGGATAATATGGAATCCCTGACGTCCCTGCCCGGGGTAGGGAGAAAGACAGCGAATGTCGTATTGAGCAATGCTTTTGGAAAGGATGCCATCGCGGTGGATACCCATGTATTCCGGGTTACCAACCGTTTGGGCCTGGCAAATGCCGACAATGTTCTGGATACGGAAAAGCAGCTGATGGAAAACATTCCGAAGGAGAAATGGTCCCGTGCCCATCATTGGCTGATTTATCATGGACGAAGGGTCTGCAAGGCAAGAAAGCCGGATTGTGAAAACTGTTTTTTACAGTCCCTGTGTAAATATCGCCGGAATTTAGAGGAAAAATAGAAGAAACTTTAGCTTGTTTATGCATTGGAAGCGTAGGAGGAATGCTTTTGAAGACATATGGTCTGGTGGGCTCCAGTGGTACAGGAAAGAGCTTTCACGCGGTAGGACTGGCCAATGAACGGGGAATTCCCTGTGTGATTGATGACGGTCTTCTGATCGAAGGCACCCGGATTCTGGCCGGTATCTCTGCCAAGAAGGAAGCCACACGGCTTTCCGCCATCCGGAGAGCATTGTTTGTGGATCCGGAGCATGCGAAAAAGGTCAGGGAAGCCATCCGCCTGAAAAAACCATCCTCGGTTCTGATTCTCGGCACTTCCGAAAAGATGATTGAACGGATTGCACAGCGGCTGCAGCTTCCTCCGGCCGAAGAATGGATCCGGATTGAGGACATTGCCTCAAAACGCGATATCCATCGGGCGCAAAAGAACCGTAAGGAAGAGGGAAAGCATATTATTCCTGTACCCACTTTTGAGGTCCGGAAGGATTTCTCCGGTTATTTCATCGATCCGCTTCGGATCTTCCGGTCCAGGGGAAAGGGAAGACAGGACACTGCGGAGAAAACAGTGGTCCGGCCCACTTACAGTTATTTTGGCAGGTTTTATATTGCGGATTCCGCTGTGGAGTCCATTGCACTTTATTGCGCTCAAAATATAGGAGGAGTCCGCAGTGTCCAGAGATGCGAGATTCGCAGCAGGGTGGATGGAATTTCCATTCAGATTATCGTATCGGTGTATTATGGATTTCCCATACACCGGATTCTGGTGCAGATCCAGCAATGTGTCCGGGAAAGCATCACCTATATGACCGGGCTGAATGTTCTGGACATCAATGTGGAGGCGAGAAAATTGATTACGAAGGAAACAGGAAAAGCAAAAGCCTGAGCGGATGATGAAAAATGATGGATTCCAAGTTGCAAATATCATTATGATTATGTTATAATCACTTTTGAAGCTTATAAATGAAAAATATGCATAACGCAATATTTAAAGTTGCATTGCTCTTTTTCATTGCATTGCTCTTTTTTTGGACAGGAAGCAGAAAAAGAGCAATTTGATTTTGTGGAAGAGGTGTTTACTCGCATGTCATACAGCAATCGTGTTTTGGAAGAAGTCATTCGGAGAAATCCCGGCGAACCGGAGTTCCATCAGGCGGTAAAAGTGGTTTTACAGTCTCTCGAACCGGCACTGGAGGAGCATCCGGAGTTTGAAAGGGCAGGTCTTCTGGAACGATTGACCGAACCGGAAAGACAGATCCTGTTTCGCGTGCCCTGGGTGGACGATCAGGGCAGGGTAAATGTCAACCGGGGTTTTCGTGTACAGTTCAACAGTGCAATCGGACCTTACAAGGGAGGACTTCGCTTCCATCCTTCCGTGAATCTTGGCATCATCAAGTTTCTTGGCTTCGAGCAAACGTTCAAGAATTCCCTGACCGGGCTTCCCATCGGCGGGGGAAAGGGAGGCAGCGACTTTGATCCCAGGGGAAAGTCTGACGGGGAAGTGATGCGCTTCTGTCAGAGCTTTATGACAGAATTGTATCGCCATATCGGGGAGGATACGGATGTGCCTGCCGGAGATATCGGAGTCGGGGCCAGGGAGATCGGTTATCTGTATGGCCAGTACAAGCGGATTCAAAATGCTTCAAAAGGCATCCTTACCGGAAAGGGCCCGGCGTTTGGCGGAAGCCTTGTCCGGACAGAGGCAACCGGCTATGGCCTTGTTTATTTTGTGAACGAGATGATAAAGGAAAAGGGAGAATCCTTCCAGGGCAAAACCATTGTGGTTTCCGGTTCCGGCAATGTGGCCATCCATGCAGCGGAAAAAGCGCAGCAGCTGGGCGCGAAGGTGGTGGCCATGAGTGACTCGGATGGATACATCCGGGATCCGGACGGAATCCGGCTGGATACGGTAAAGCAGATCAAGGAAGTCCAGCGGAAAAGAATCCGGGAATATACTGCTGTGCATCCGGGTGCGGAGTATCGGGAAGACTGCAGGGGGATCTGGTCCATCCCATGTGATATTGCCCTGCCTTGTGCCACCCAGAACGAGCTGGACGTGGAATCTGCAGAATCCCTGATTGCCCATGGCTGTTTTGCCGTGGGAGAAGGAGCCAATATGCCCTCCACCCCGGAGGCAACGGAGAAATTCCTGAAAAGCAGGATTCTGTTTGTTCCTGGCAAGGCATCCAATGCCGGAGGCGTTGCGATATCTGCCCTGGAAATGTCCCAGAACAGTATGCGGCTTTTCTGGACATTTGAGGAAGTGGACACCCGGCTGAAGCATATCATGGGGAATATTTACAGAAACATCAGTGCGGCGGCCGGAAAATACGGCCAGGAGAATAATCTGGTTGTTGGTGCAAATATTGCGGGATTTCGAAAAGTCGCTGATGCGATGATGGCTCAGGGGATTGTCTGAGTATCGTCTGAGCAATATGCCCTGAGTCCGGCCCGTCAAAAAAGCCACAGGCAGCTCAATTCCCTGAAAGGGCTGTTTATGGCTTTTTCTGTATGTCCTTATCTGTGGATTTTTGAGGAGAAGGGTACTATAATGAAAGGGAAGCAGGGGAGGGGACAGGATTTGAGGGTATCAACAGGTGGAGATACGGTACGGATCAGCGGAATCACAGACTTTTATCCGGAACATGTTTTTGACTGCGGGCAGGCATTTCGCTGGAACAGGGACGGAGACGGATATGTGGGAGTGGTGCAGGATCGGGTCCTCCGGGTGACGTATTGTGCCGGGAGCAGCGCATTGATACTGGAACACTGTGATTCCGATTGGTATGATCGTTATATGAGGCATTATCTGGGTCTGGATCGGGATTATGGACGGATCAGGGAAGAGCTCTCCGCCGATCCGGTTCTGAAAGAGGCGGTCCGATACGGCTGGGGCATGCGCGTTCTGAATCAGGATCCATGGGAAACCCTGATATCCTTTATTCTGTCCGCCAACAACAACATTAAAAGGATCAAGGGAATCATTGGGAAACTGTCGGAGAAATATGGAAGGGAAATTCATTGGGATGGCCGGACGTACTATACTTTTCCGACCCCTGCGGCATTGTCCCGGGCAGGGGAAGAATCTCTCCGTGCCTGCGGATGCGGTTATCGGGGACCTTATATTGCAAAAACCGCACGTATGGTTTCGGAAGGACAGATTTCCCTTTCCGGGATCCGGGATTTGTCTTACCCGGAGGCGCATAAGGCGCTGCTGGCCTGCGCAGGGGTAGGAGACAAGGTGGCCGACTGCGTGTTACTCTATTCCATGGAAAAGTCGGAGGCATTTCCCATTGATGTATGGGTGAAACGGGTGATGGAATACTATTACATCGGACGGAAGGTAACGGCCCGGCAGGTCCGATCCTTTGCTGCTGAAAAGTTTGGAAAACTTTCCGGAGTGGCCCAGCAGTATCTGTTTTATTACGCCAGGGAGCAAAAAATCGGGAAGCCGGACAAGGGAACCGTCCGATTGCCTTCGTCAGGAAAGTCGTTTGGGAGGAGTGGGGATCCGCAGGAACGGGCGATTTTACCTTGACAATAACCGACATTTTTGTTAAACTTATTTTTAATATTCGTATGTTTTGCATGTCCTGTTACAGGACCGCTGTTGATGCAATAATAACCATGTTATTGATTTGGGTTACTGCATAAATCATGCTGTCGTTTTTAATCAGGAAAGGAGTGTTTGCTATTCAGAAATTAGTACAAAAAGAAGGATTGACGTTTGATGATGTTCTTTTGGTTCCCCAGTACTCGGATGTTTTGCCGAAAGATGTGGATCTGACCACTCATCTGACACGGAGCATCCAGCTGAACACACCGATTTTAAGTGCAGCCATGGATACCGTCACTGAGGCCAGGATGGCAATTGCCGTTGCCCGGGAAGGCGGTGTCGGCATGATCCACAAGAACATGTCCATTGATGAGCAGGCGGATCAGGTGGATAAAGTAAAGCGTTCCGAGCATGGGGTGATTGTGGATCCCTTTTATTTGTCTGCGGATCATCTGCTGTCCGATGCCATGAACCTGATGCAGAAGTATCGCATTTCCGGCGTACCCATTACCGATCACGGGAAGCTGGTCGGTATCATCACCAACCGGGATATCCGCTTTGAGACGGATTTTACGAAAAAGATCAGGGATGTGATGACCTCTGAAAACCTGGTTACGGCTCCTGAGGGCACCAATCTGGTTCAGGCACAGGAGATCCTTCGGAAATATAAAATTGAGAAACTTCCCATTGTGGACCGAAACGGCATGCTGAAGGGGCTTATCACCATCAAGGATATCGAAAAAACCATCCGGTATCCCAATTCTGCAAAGGATCAGAACGGCCGTCTGCTTGCCGGTGGTGCAGTCGGCATTGCAAAGGACACCATGGAGCGTGTGGAAGCCCTGGTTCAGGCAAAGGTGGATGTCATTGCGGTGGATACGGCACACGGGCATTCCCAGGGCGTCCTTGATATGGTCAAGTCCATCAAGAGGAAATTCCCGGATCTGCAGCTGATTGCAGGAAATGTTGCGACAGCGGAGGCGACAAAGGCTCTGATCGAAGCAGGAGCGGACTGTGTCAAGGTAGGGATCGGTCCCGGATCCATCTGCACCACAAGAGTGATATCCGGCATCGGTGTACCGCAGATTACAGCCATTTACGACTGTGCCCGGGAAGCGGACAAGTATGGCATTCCCATCATTGCAGACGGCGGAATCAAGTATTCCGGGGATATCACCAAAGCGATTGCGGCCGGAGCGAGTTCTGTCATGATCGGCAGTCTGCTGGCAGGCACCGAGGAAAGTCCGGGAGAAACGGAACTCTATCAGGGCCGCAGATTCAAGGTTTATCGGGGCATGGGCTCCTTAAGCGCAATGGCAGCGGGCAGCAGTGACCGCTATTTTCAGGAAGGTTCCAAAAAGCTGGTTCCCGAAGGTGTGGAGGGACGTGTGCCATTTAAGGGCGCTGTAAAGGATACGGTTTTTCAGCTGCTCGGCGGACTTCGGTCCGGCATGGGATATTGTGGCACTCCGACAATCCAGGATTTACGGACAAAAGCGTCTTTTATTCAGATCACCAATGCCAGTCTGAAGGAAAGCCATCCCCATGATATCTATATTACGAAAGAGGCTCCCAATTACAGTGCCGGGATGTGAAACGATTTGTGAAACGTGAAAAGAGGAATGTAGGAATGTCAAAGGAAACCGTTCTTGTGCTGGATTTTGGAGGACAGTACAACCAACTGATTGCCCGAAGAGTCCGGGAGGCGAATGTATATTGTGAAATCCTGCCGTTTCACACGCCCATCGGCCGGATCCGGGAGAAGGATCCAAAAGGAATTATTTTTACCGGAAGCTCCGCCAGTGTGGACCGCAAGGATGCGCCGGCCTGTGATCCTGAGGTGTTTGAACTGGATGTCCCTATTCTGGGCATCTGCTATGGGACACAGCTGATTGGCCGGCATTATGGGGGAACGATCGTAAAAGCTGGTGAGAGGGAATATGGCAAGTCCGTCGTGAAGTTTGATGCCGACAGTCCGTTGTTTCATGACACGGCTCCGGAAAGTGTCTGCTGGATGAGTCATACGTATCAGGTGGATTCCCTGCCGAAGGGGTTCCGTACCATAGCATCCACGGATACCTGTCCCATTGCGGGAATGGAAAATGCAGACCGGAAAATTTATGGAGTGCAATTTCATCCGGAGGTGGCCCATACCCAATTCGGGGATCGGATCCTGAAGAACTTTCTGTATGACATCTGCGGCTGCAGCGGGGACTGGAACATGACCGGTTTTGTCCAGGAGTCCGTAAAGGCACTGAAGGAGCAGATCGGAGATAAGAAAGTGCTTTGTGCCCTGTCCGGCGGCGTGGACAGCTCAGTATCCGCTGTCCTGGTTCACAAGGCGATCGGCGACAACCTGACCTGCATCTTTGTGGATCATGGGCTGATGCGCAAGGACGAAGGAGATCAGGTGGAGAAGGCTTTCCGGCAGCGGTTTCATATGAATCTGATCCGGGTCAATGCGGAAGAACGGTTTCTGACCCGTCTGAAAGGGGTTACGGATCCGGAAACCAAACGGAAGATTGTTGGTGAGGAATTCATCCGGGTATTTGAAGAAGAAGCAAAAAAGATCGGTGCCGTGGATTATCTGGTCCAGGGGACGATTTATCCGGATGTGGTGGAAAGTGGTATCGGGGAGGCGGCTGTGATCAAAAGTCATCACAATGTAGGCGGCCTGCCGGAGCATATTGATTTCAAGGGGATCATTGAGCCTTTGCGGAATCTGTTCAAGGATGAGGTGCGCAAGGTAGGTGAAGAGCTGGGGGTTCCTGAGGAACTGGTCTGGCGTCAGCCTTTCCCGGGACCGGGACTTGCCATTCGGGTGATTGGCGATATCACAAAGGAAAAGCTGGATATTTTGCGGGAAGCCGATGCCATATTCCGGGAGGAAATTGCCAGGGCCGGACTGAATCGGAGAATCTGGCAGTATTTTGCCGTGCTGACGAATATAAAAAGTGTAGGTGTCATGGGGGATGAAAGAACCTATGATTATACAATAGCCCTTCGGGCGATTACCAGTGTGGATGCCATGACGGCGGACTGGGCGAGAATTCCCTATGAAGTGCTGGAGAAAATATCCAACCGGATCGTCAACGGGGTGAAGCATGTGAACCGGGTGGTTTATGATATCACCGGAAAACCGCCGGCAACGATAGAATATGAATAAATAAGTTGAAGAAATAGCAAGCCTTACTGATTTTCAGAGTAAAAGCCTGAGAGTCGGCAAGACTTTTTTTATATGATGTCACCCATGATAAAAAAGGGAAGGAAGAAATACGGTAGAATGCAAAAAAGGTTGACACCAAATGGTATGTATTTCAACTGCGGCTGGCAGAGGGATGAAAAGTACAAACAGAGATATGGCTGACAGCACATTTTTTTGGGGCGTTGCGAAAACCTATCAATATGGAGTTGGCGTTGCTGCCGTATCATGGGACAGTGTGAAACCTGAGTTAAAGAAACGTATTGATAAAAAGATGACTGCAATAGCAGATAAAATAAAGAAGAATGCGGGCTGTATCAAACCGGGCATCAAAACCAGAGCATTTTTCCATGTTATGCGGCTGATGCAGAAAAGCGGGTGGAACGAAGCGGATAGGAGCTATTGGAAAGAAAAAGGGTGGACAGAGAAAAAGCGTCCATGGAAGACGTAAACGGCAGGGCTGGAATAAGACCCTGTCGTTTTATTTACATCACCGTTCTGTCCATTGTGCTGCTGCTTTTTGCCTCCGCTTCGCCTTATGCGGATAATCGGATTTTGAATAAATGGATTGCGGGTAATTGGGCTGCGGATAATTGGATCCTTGGAGCAGGAGATCTCTGGCCCGTACTTTTTTCTGACCATGGGGGATCACTTTCCAATCCTTTGTGCGGTGCAGAAGGGAGATCACATTCAGCGGCAGCCAGGAAGCTGTAAACAGGGGGTAACACAGGATCGTTTTCAGGATCTTCCGATCCCGGTACCCTCCAATCCAGGCAAGAGCTGCCGCCAACAGCATACATCCAAGTCCGGAAAACACCAGTCCCACACCGAAGCTGACACAGTAGGGAAGGAAGGAACCATTGCCTGCAGCTTTAAAGGAGGAAAGCAGGGGAGGGCAAATGGAAGCCACCTGCACAAACGAGCCATTGATGATCATAATGACATCCCAGGCCCTGCGGCCGCCAGTGCGGACGGATGCGGAAAGCAGCTCCGGAGTCTTCTTCTGTGAAACGTCCATAATTCCGCTGCACCAACGCATTCTCTGGATCAGTGAAACCGCAAAGGAATTCGTTGCTTCATCAAAGGTAATGGCTTCCGGTACAAAACAGACCCGATATCCATGAAGGACACAGAACGTGTAGAACTCTGCATCTTCTGCTATGGTATCGGTGTTCCATCCGCCCATTTTCTCCAGAACTTCCCGGTGAACGGCGAATCCCGTGCCATTCAGCCGGGCGGATAGGCCACAGTTTGTTCTGGCACGGTTGAAAAACAGATCCATCAGTGTGAAATACAATCCATAGCATCCGGAGATCCAGGAGTCATAAGGATTTTTTACTTTCATCGCACCTTTGGCAATGCGCACTCCGGAGCTCAGCGCATCGTTCATGCTGGCAAGGAAATTTTGATCCGCTATGTTGTCTGCATCAAATACGCAAAAAGCATCGTAGTTCTGAGGCAGGAGACAGGCAACTGCTTCATGCAGTACATCACCTTTCCTGGTCACTCTTCCCGTACAATGAAGAACCTTTGCACCGGCAGTGCGGGCTGTCTTTTCTGTTTGATCCGTACAGTTGTTTGGAATCACAAAAATGTCGTAAAGGTCGTCCGGATAATTCTGCGCCCTGAGGCTGTGAATCAGATTTCCGATCACCTCTTCTTCATTCCGTGCAGCAATCAGGCAGGCAAAGCGCGTCTGGGGCGTATGGTGTTGGAAGCCCTTGTTTCGCCGAAAGGCAAAAACTGCAATCACGACAAAGTATGCGCTGTATGCTTTTAAGCAAAGTGCTAAAATGGAAGCAAGCGAGTCGAGCATTGATAAATAACCGCCTTTCATTTGGTATGGTACAAGTTTAGCAGACAGTTTTTAAGCTGCGGCAATGGTTTTGTTTAAGAATTTGTTAAGAAGACCGATCCAGAGGAATTCGAAATTCCGCTTTGAAAAGGTCTCCGTCCACATCCAGACGAAATTCACCATTCTGCAGTTCCACAAGGCTTTTGGCGATGTTCAGGCCCAGCCCGCTGCCTTCGCTTGTACGGGAACTGTCTCCGCGCACAAAGCGTTCCGTTAACTCTTCCACGCTGATGTTCAATCGATCATGGGAAACGTTTTTAAAGGAAAAGGCAACGAACCCGTCTTCCTCCGTGATATCAATATACAGCCTCGTGCCGCCCTGGGCATACTTGCAGACATTGGAAAGCAGGTTGTCCAGAATACGCCACATCAGGGCTCCGTCGGCAAAACAGAACAGGGGAGCATCCGGCCGGGTAATAACGGGCTCAATCTGCGCGTCATTCAGGCGCTCCTCGTATTCGCCGACTGCCTGGTCGATGAGTTCCTTTACATTGCAGCGGGAAGGATGCCAGGGCAGGTTCCCGGTGGATGCCTTGGACATTTCAATCAGATCTTCCGTCATCTTTTTCAGCTTGTGTGCCTGACGGTTGAGCACTTGCAGATACCCGCGCTGCTGTTCCGGGGCGGGGTCCCTCTGAAGCAGATCCACGTAGTTGATGATGGAAGTAAGCGGCGTCTTGATGTCATGGGAAACATTGGTGATCAGTTCAGTCTTGAGCCGCTCCGACTTGAGCTGCTGGCCGACGGCAATGCTCATTCCGTTTCCGATGGCGTTGAGATTCTCACCATGGCGTTTCAGGTTCCAGAACATATGGCTCGTATCGACTTTAAGATTCAGATCACCGGCGGCCAGCTTTTCACCTGCTTTCTGCAGACTGCGAAGCTGGAGGGAGACAGCGCATGCTGCAAAGAACAGCAGCCCCAGAAGCAGACGTAATTGTCCAAAGGCATAATGCGAGGAAAGCTGCAGGATCAGCAGGGCAATCACGCCAAAACTTATTATGGTGCGCCACACCATCGGCAGGGAACGGCAGACACGGAGAATTCCCTGCACGAGCCGATGCAGGAAATTACGGAACGAGTGGCAGACCATATAGACAATGGTATTATGCCACCATTTTCCAAGTTTGATTCGTGCACAAAGTGTCATCCATACAGCCAGAAGAAGCACGGCACAGGCTGTTATGCAGGCCATCAGGGCAATGACGGACCATTTATCGAAGGAATCCCGCATGCCATTCGTACTTACGGAGGCAGCTAAAATTATAAAAAAGCCAGCCAGGCAGACAAGGACCAAATAGAGATCAAAGGGGATCTTCTCCTGCCATCCGGCAACTGCTTCCCCGGTTCCGCTGCGCCTGCCGGCTGTGCGGCCCAAAAAGAGAACGAGGATCAAAAGCAGTACGATGCCGATTCCACAGACAGCCGCTGCACGTTTACTCATACGATACATGGCTGCAAACAGCCGGTTCCCCCGATAAAGCCTGTCCTGTGCAGTGAGCTCTGCAGTAAGGAAACTCCGGATAATGATGCCGTCGTATTTCCCCTGATGGATGGGAGGATCTGTTTTTCCATGATTGTCATACAAAAGTGAACCATCTTTCTGATATATGGCAAACCGATAATTGGATACCTTATTATGAGCGGAAGTAAAGTTTTTCAGTTCAGAAAGTTCCATTGTGCTGTAATGATTCCATAGCTCATTTTCTTCCTGCAAGACTGCGTTCCTGCATATATCCGTATCGGAAAAGGAGAAGCCCGGTTTGTCATGCCAGCCTTCATCATAAGCCAGGATCGCCGATGCACCATAAGCTGTCAGGACCGGAACCATCACGATCGCAAGAAAAAAAGCTGCAGCCTTACTCCAGAAGTTTCCCGCCCAATCAGTGCCTGCCATATCCCTGCTCCTCCATTTTATAGCCAAGCCCCCAGACCACTTTCAAATAACGTGGATCGGAGGGGTTGGCTTCAATCTTTTGCCGGAGATGTCGGATGTGAACGGCGACGGATCTTTCCGAGCCGATCGACTCTTCCTTCCATACCGATTCATAGATCTGTTCGCTGGAATAGATACGTCCGGGATTTTTAATCAGGAGATTCAAAATCTGAAATTCCAGAGGGGTAAGAGTAACAGGTACGCCGTCCACTGTGACAGATTTGGTTATTTCATTGAGCGAAATGCCGCCTGTTGCATAAGTACCGGGAGAGCTGGTTTCCGTTTTCGATCCGAGCATGGTATACCGGCGCAGCTGGGATTTCACGCGGGCCAGGACTTCTACCGCATCGAACGGCTTTGTGATGTAATCATCCGCACCAATATCAAGGCCCAGCACCTTATCACTGCACTCACTTTTTGCTGTCAGCAGAATGATCGGGACATTGCTTTCCCGGCGCAGTGCTGCGGTTGCAGAAATCCCATCCATTTTGGGCATCATAATATCCATCAGAATCAGGTGAATGTCATGATTGCGGGCAACGTCAATTGCCTCTTTTCCGTTATAGGCCTCAAAGAGGGTATAGTCCCTTCCGGAAAGATATATTTTCAATGCGGCGACAATATCACGATCGTCATCGCAGATCAGAATGTTGTACAACCCGACTCACCTCATATCCTATCATACCATTTTCACATGGGAAAAGGAAAGATGCATATTTGTTAAGTATTCATTAAGATTCCCAAGTCGTACGTATTGTAAACATAAGGTGCTATATTCTCATAAATGGTACTCCAAATTGCTTCGGAGAACTTCTGTGAAAAGCCTGTAAAAACAAAGGGCCGCCGGAGAATTCCCGGGCGGCCCTTATGTATTCCATAATGATTTGCGATCACATACTTCTTATAAAGTGTATGTCTAACGGGATATTTTACTGGTACGCCGTCTGCTTCCGTATAGAATCAGAAGCAGTCCAGGCGACGACAGGGATAGAATGCTCTTCAATACGTTTCTTTGTATAAATGTAAAATTATTTCATATCCGGGATTTGCTCTTGACATGGAATCCGCCATTTCGGTACAATGTATTTGTTTGCTGCTGCGGAATATGCTGATGTGGTCGGAGAATAGATCAAAGGGAATGAAAAATATAGAGATATAACGAAAGATAGAATGGGAGAGGTTTTCATGCGAACCTTTTTAATCATTATTTGTACAGTTGTCCTTCTTTTTTCCGTATTTCAGATTGCACAGTATCTCTTGGATGCGAAGCATACGGAGGATCTCTATGCTGATATTGCGGAAACCTACCATAAAGAGGGAGAGGACCGCCGGGCTGCCAATCCGGACGGGGAGGATCCATCAGACGGGAACAGGCTGGAGGATATCCGGAAGATCAATCCGGATGTGGTAGGCTGGATTTCCATTCCGGGCACGGGTATAGATTACCCTGTGGTTCAGGGAGAAGACAACGATTATTACCTTCATCATGATATCCGTGGACAGAAAAATAAGCATGGTGCAATTTTTATGGATCATTCCAATCATCCCGGGGAAGATCGGAACCTTGTTATTTATGGTCATCATATGAAGGATGGTACCATGTTTTATGATTTAAAGAAATTTAAGAAGAAGGATTTTTATGATAAAAACAAATCAATCCTTCTGAATATACAGGGGAAAACGGTTGAATATGAGATATTCTCAGCCTATATTGGCAATGCATCCTCCCTGCATCTCAAAATATCCTTTCCGGATGCGTCTGCATATCGCGACTATTTTACGGAAATAAAGGCAAAGTCCATGTATCCTTCGGATATGGATTTTTCGGAGGATCAAACCATGCTTACCCTGTCTACCTGTACCTACGAGGAGAAAGATGCCAGACTGATTCTTCATGCCTTTCCGAAAGAGAAACAGGTCCTGCAGGAGGCGAAAAAAGAGAATCCGGTAAACCGCTTCTTCATAGCTTGTAAAACCTGAACATTAAACAAAAAAATCTTAAAAATGTTCAGAAAAAGCATTGACAGGGCAGAATTCTTTTGGTATATTGGAAGTGACAAAGATATACTCATATAATCCTGATAATTGGTTCGGGAGTTTCTACTGGGCGGCCGGAACCGCCTGACTATGAGTGGATATCGCTTGTTCTTCCTGTCCGTTGCAGGATGGGGAAGACGATCTTTCCATGGGAATTCCTGGCTGCCGGATTTGCAGGCAGCAGGTGGTTTTTCCCTTTGGAGCGGAATGGCGCTGATTCACACAGTCGAATCAACGCTTTTTTATTTGCTTTATTCCCGGCCTGAACTGTTTTCGTTTGCAGTACTGTTTCCGGGTCCGTTGCTCACAAACGGAAATATTGCAGGGGAGGTTCTTTTCATGTCCATGGTTCCCAGGGCTGCTGTTGTAATGGGCAGTGATTCCGATTTTCCGATTCTCAGGAAATGTATTCAGGTGTTGAAAGAGTTTGATATTGAAACAGAGGTTCATGTGATTTCCGCTCATCGTACACCGCACGAGGCGGTGGAGTTTGCAATGAATGCGGAAGCAAACGGCTTCGGCGTGATCATTGCTGCAGCAGGCAAAGCGGCGCATCTTGCCGGCGTTCTTGCTTCCTGTACGGTTCTTCCGGTCATTGGTTTGCCCATCAAATCCTCCACGATGGATGGGCTGGACTCTCTTTTGTCCACGGTTCAGATGCCAAAGGGCATACCGGTGGCCACGGTCGCCATTGACGGAGCAGAAAATGCCGCCATTCTGGCAGCTCAGATCCTTTCCATGGGTTCGGACGACCTCAGGGGAAAATTGAAGGAACAGAGAAAACAAATGGCAGGGCAGGTACGGGAAAAGGACCGGCTCATGCAGGAGGAGGCAGGGAAGATATGAAAAAGACGAAACTGCTCTATGAAGGAAAGGCAAAGAAAGTGTACCAAACCGATGATCCGGATCATGTAATCGTGGAGTACAAGGACGATGCCACGGCATTCAATGGTCTCAAAAAAGGAAGCATCCAGGGAAAAGGCGCGGTGAACAACAAGGTTTCGGATCATTTGTTCCGAATGCTTCAAAGGACAGGAATCCCGACGCATTATGTCCGGGAAATCAGTGACCGGGAAACCATCGTAAAGAGGGTTGAGATCATACCCATCGAAGTCGTTGTAAGGAATATCGCCACCGGAAGTCTGACAAAACGTCTGGGCATCCCGGAAGGAACGAAACTTTCCCCCGTGGTTCTGGAGTTCTGTTATAAGAGCGACGCCCTGGGGGATCCGATCATAAATGACTATCACATCTATGCCATGCATCTGGCAACAAAAGAGGAACTCGATATCATAAAGGAAATCACGCAAAAAGTGAATGAATTGCTGCTTGATTATCTGAAGGACGCAGGCGTGGATCTGGTGGACTTCAAGCTGGAGTTTGGACGATTCCATGGGAAAATTTTACTGGCAGATGAAATCTCGCCGGATACCTGTCGCTTCTGGGACAGCAAAACGGGCAAAAAACTGGACAAGGACCGCTTTCGAATGGATCTGGGCGGCGTGGAGGAAGCCTACGCCGAGATATTGAAAAGACTGCCAAGTGAATGAGATGAAAATCAAATAAAAAAGTTTGAAACAGAGGTGCAACATGATTTCCGACTCCGAAGGGCGATTGGACAGGATGAGCGAGGAATGCGGTGTATTTGGCATTTTTGACAGGAATAAATCGGATGAAGTACAGGATATTACCTATTTCGGACTGTATGCCCTGCAGCACCGCGGGCAGGAAAGTGCAGGCATTGCCGTCTCTGACGGAAACGCTGTTTCCTGTCACAAAGGTATGGGGTTGGTTGCCGAGGTGTTTGACAAGCATCAATTGTCCCGGCTGAAAGGCGGGAAGGCGGCCATCGGACATGTCCGGTATTCCACCACCGGGGACAGTCAGTTTGCCAATGCCCAGCCGCTGGTGACCCGATTCAAAAGAGGAACCATGGCATTGGCGCATAACGGAAATCTGATCAATACGGATTCCCTGCGGGCGGATCTGGAGGAAAGCGGGGTAATCTTTCAGACTTCGCTGGACACGGAGGTGATTGCGAACCTGATCGCCCGGAATATGGAAGGCGGTCTGGAAGAAGCCCTGAAGAAGGTAATGAGCCTCATCTGCGGCTCTTATGCCCTGCTGATCCTGACGGAAAGTAAAATGGTGGCGATCCGGGATCCCCTGGGAATACGCCCTCTGGCCCTGGGCAGGCTGGGAGATTCCTATGTGATGGCTTCCGAGACCTGTGCCTTTGACGCGGTGGGAGCGGAATACGTCCGGGATGCCAAGCCGGGGGAAATCCTCGTTGTGGATGAGAAAGGCCTTCGTTCCATACAGACGCCTTCTCCGCTGAACTCGGCCCTCTGCATTTTTGAATTTGTTTATTTTGCCCGAACGGACAGCACCATTGACGGCATCAGTGTATACATGGCCCGGAAGCAGGCCGGTGCCATTCTTGCAGCAGAGCATCCGGTGGAGGCGGACCTGGTGATTGGGGTTCCGGATTCCGGCACGACTGCAGCCATTGGGTATGCGGAAGCTTCCGGCATTCCCTATGGCGAGGGCTTTATTAAAAACCGCTATGTAGGAAGAACATTTATTCAGCCCAGTCAGCAACTGAGGGAACAGGGAGTGCGGATCAAGCTGAATGCCCTGCGGCGAATTGTAAAAGGCAAAAGCCTGGTGGTCATCGATGACTCCATCGTAAGGGGCACGACCAGCAGGAAAATCGTGGAAATGCTGCGGCTGGCAGGAGCCAGGGAAGTGCATATGCGCATCAGTTCGCCGCCGGTCCGGTATCCCTGTTATTTCGGGATTGATATCAATACCTGCGATCAGCTGATTGGCCATTCCTGTGACGTGGAGGAGATCTGCAGCTCCATTGGCGCAGATTCCCTGGGTTACCTGAGCCGGGAGGGGCTGCTGAAAACCGTGGAAGGAAGCGGATGCGGCTTCTGCCAGGGATGTTTTGACGGGAAATATCCCGTGGAGTGTCCTGCAGGGGGTTATCCGGGAGGAAAAAAGGTGGAAAGCAGGGAAAGCCCGCAAAAACGGAATGGCGGCATAAAAGCGGAGAAGGTAAGTCCGGAACAACAGGATGAAGGCGCAAAAGCGGAGAAGGCAAGTCCGGAACAACAGGATGAAGACGCAAAAGCGAAGAAGGCAAGTCCGGAACAACAGGATGAAGGCGCAAAAGCGAAGAAGGCAAGTCCGGAACAACAGGACGGCGGCGGAGTAGAAGAGAAAAGGAGCCGAAAGGAACGGAAAAAGGAGGAGGACAATGGGCCTGAGCTATAAGGATTCCGGTGTGGATGTGGAAGCCGGCTATGAAGCGGTAAGGCAGATGAAACCATATGTTGCAAGGACCTTTACTTCTCATGTGCCGGAAGGCCTGGGAGGGTTCGGAGGCCTGTTTTCCCTGGATACGGAAGGCATGGAGGAACCGGTTCTGGTTGCCGGAACGGACGGGGTGGGCACCAAGCTGAAGCTGGCTTTTCAGATGAACCGGCATGATACCATTGGAATCGATTGCGTGGCCATGTGTGTCAATGATATTATCTGCCAGGGAGCAAAGCCTCTTTTTTTCCTGGATTATATCGCCATGGGAAGACTGGTCCCGGAACAGGCAGCACAGATTGTGAAGGGAATGTCGGAAGGCTGTCTTCAGGGAGGATGTTCCCTGATCGGCGGGGAGACGGCGGAAATGCCCGGCTTTTACCGGCAGGGGGAATATGATGTGGCCGGTTTTGCCGTGGGCATTGTGGATCGAAAGGATCTCATCGACGGATCGTCCATCCGGCCGGGGGATGCCCTGATCGGCCTTGCCTCAAACGGGGTTCACAGCAACGGCTTTTCCCTGGTCCGCAGTCTTCTGGCACAGGAAAATCATGGCCTGAAGGAATTCAGCGGCCGGCTGGGGATGACCATCGGGGAAGAACTGCTGAAACCGACCCGGATTTATGTGGAGGGCATACTGAAATTGTTGAAGGAATATCCGGTCCGGGGCATTTCCCATATTACGGGGGGCGGATTCATCGAGAATATACCCAGAATGCTTCCGGACGGACAGATGGCAGAAATCCGGACGGGAAGCTGGCCGGTACCGCCTGTCTTCCGGATGCTTCAGGAGACCGGTCAAATGGAGGAACAGCAAATGTACCGGACATTCAATATGGGAATTGGCATGGTATTGGCCTGTGACGCCGCGTTGGAGAAGGATATTCGGACTTCTCTTGCGGAATCCGGTTATCCGGCTTTCCGGATTGGAACGGTGCGGGAAGGCAAGCGGGGTGTGACGCTGTGCTGAAGGACGGGGAAACGCAAAGGAAGAAAAGGCTTGGCGTCCTGATATCCGGCGGAGGCACCAATCTGCAGGCAGTCATGGATGCGGTCGCGGAAGGCAGGATCCCGGCGGAGATCAGTCTGGTCCTGTCGGACCGCAGGGACGCCTATGGGCTGACCCGGGCCAGGCAAAGTTCTATTCCCGCCCGCTATATCAATAAGAAGGAGTTCGCGGATTCCCGGGAATTCAACCGGGCGATCCTGGACCGGCTGACGCAGTACCAGGTGGATTATGTGGTGCTGGCCGGGTATCTCAGCATCTTGTCCGGCGAACTGGTGGATCATTATCCGAATCGGATCGTGAATATCCATCCCTCCCTGATCCCATCGTTCTGCGGCATGGGCTGTTATGGGGTCCATGTCCATCAGGCCGTATTGGATTACGGCGCAAAGGTGACCGGGGCAACGGTACATTTTGTGGATGAAGGGACAGATACCGGACCGATCATTCTGCAAAAGCCGGTTGTGGTTCTGCCGGAGGATGATGCCAGGAGTCTGGCGGCCCGGGTCCTTGAGGCAGAGCATGAAATATTGCCGGAGGCGGTGGAGCTTTTGGTTCGCGGGAAGCTGAAGGTGATGGGACGCAAAGTAGTGATTGAGAATGGACAGGAGAACGGAAAACAGCAGAAACAGGCGGCAACAGAACAGAAGGAGTGAATGCATTGAAAAAGCGTGCTTTGATCAGTGTTTCGGATAAAACCGGGATTGTGGATCTTGCAGGGGAGCTCCGGGAGCTTTCCTTTGAGATTGTCTCCACGGGCGGAACGGCAAAGATTATCCGGGAGGCCGGGATTCCGGTGGTCGGCATTCAGGAGATAACCGGCTTTCCGGAATGTCTGGACGGCAGGGTCAAGACCCTTCACCCCAGGATTCATGCAGGGATCCTGGCGATGCGGAACCATCCGGATCATATGGGACAGCTGGACAAGCTGGACATTCAGACCATCGATCTGGTGGTCGTGAATCTGTATCCCTTCCGACAGACCATTCTGCGGGACGGTGTGACGCGGGAGGAAGCCATTGAAAATATCGATATCGGAGGGCCCGCCCTTTTGCGGGCAGCTGCGAAGAACTATCCGGATGTCATCGTAATGACAGATCCGGCAGACTATGATTCTGTCCTGAAGGAACTGAAAAGCGGAGAGGTTTCCCAAAAGACGAGATTTCGTCTGGCAGCCAAAGTCTTTGAGCAGACAGCCCAATACGATGCCATGATCTCTCAGTATCTCAGGGAAGAGAATGGATGCACGGACTTTCCGGAACATCTGACCCTGACGTTTGAGAAGCAGCAGCAGATGCGTTACGGGGAGAATCCTCATCAGAAAGCAGCTTTCTACAGGGAAATCCGAACGGTTCCCGGAAGTCTGCCTGCTGCGAAACAGCTTCACGGAAAGGAACTGTCCTATAACAACATCAGCGATACCAACGGAGCCCTGGCGCTTCTCCGGGAGTTTGACAAACCCACTGTGGTTGCGGTAAAGCATGCAAATCCCTGCGGAGTGGCAACAGCGGACAACCTTTACGAAGCATATCAAAGAGCGTATGAAGCGGATCCGGTTTCCATCTTTGGCGGCATTATCGCCTCCAACCGCATTATTGGGGAAGATGTGGCCAGGGAAATCCATAAAATCTTTATTGAGATCGTTATTGCACCGGGATATACCAAAGAAGCCCTTGAAATACTGGAGCAGAAAAAGAATATCCGTCTTCTTGTGCTGGAGGATATCGGCGCATCCCTGGCTCCCGAAACCCGGGACATGAAAAAGGTGGACGGTGGATTGCTGGTGCAGGAGATGGACGACAGACTGTTTCAGGAAGAGCCCGTATCGGGAGGAATGCCGTGGAAGGTTGTTACCGAAAAGCAGCCAACGGAGAAGGAACAGGAAGACCTGATCTTTGCCTGGAAAATCGTCAAGCACACCAAATCCAACGGGATTGCCATTGCCGGAGACCAGCGGACCCTGGGAGTCGGGCCGGGTCAGGTGAATCGCATCTGGGCCGTGCAGCAGGCCATTGAACGAAGCGTGGAAAAGGTGAAAGGTGCGGTACTGGCTTCCGATGCCTTCTTTCCCTTTGATGACTGTGTGGAAGCTGCAGCCAGAGCCGGGATTACGGCTATTATCCAGCCTGGCGGCTCCATAAAGGATCAAATGTCCATTGATGCATGCAACCGTCATGGCATTGCCATGGTTTTCACCGGCATGCGGCATTTCCGGCATTGAGGCCGGAAAGAATGGAATGGAAATTTTCCTGGCCCGGCCAGGATGGGATACCTGCAATCGGGAAGGTGGAGGATATATGAAGGTACTGGTGGTAGGCGGAGGCGGCAGGGAACATGCCCTGGTCTGGAAACTGAGTCAAAGTCCCCGGGTTACAAAGCTGTACTGTGTTCCGGGGAACGGCGGCATTGCTTCCCTGGCGGAATGTGTCGATATCTGCGCTACGGATGTCCGCGGGGTTGTGAATTTTGCAAAAAGCAATGATATCGGGATGACCGTGGTGGCTCCGGATGATCCGTTGGCCATGGGCATGGTGGATGCACTGGAGGAAAACGGACTGCGGGCATTCGGACCGCGGAAAGCCGCCGCGGTCATAGAGTCCAGCAAGGTATTTGCAAAGGAACTGATGCGGAAATATGGGATTCCCACTGCCGGATACCGGGTATTCGGGCATTTTGAGGAAGCTGTGGCGGCTCTGGGGAAATTGCATTATCCTGTTGTGGTCAAGGCAGACGGGCTTGCCCTGGGGAAAGGGGTAATCCCTGTTTCCAATGAAGAGGAAGCAGAGGAAGCTCTCAAAAGCATCATGAAGGAAAAGAAATTCGGGAAAGCTGGGAACCGGGTCCTGATCGAGGAATTTCTGACCGGTCCTGAGGTGTCCATCCTGGCGTTTACCGACGGGAAAACCGTTGTCCCCATGGTAAGCGCCCAGGATCATAAAAAGGCATATGATCATGACAAAGGGCCCAATACGGGCGGGATGGGCGCCATTTCTCCCAGCCCGTTCTATACACCGGATGTGGCATCCTGGGTGGAGCGCCGGATTATCCGGCCGACTGCGGAGGCCATGAACCGGGAAGGCCGAACCTTTCGCGGGGTGCTTTATTTTGGTCTCATGCTGACTCCCGATGGGCCGAGGGTATTGGAGTACAATGCCAGATTCGGGGACCCGGAGGCCCAGGTGGTGCTGCCGAGGCTGAAGACCGATCTGATGGAGATCATGGAGGCAGTGACGGAGGAGCGTCTGGACAAGGTTTCCATAGAGTGGAAAGAAGAAGCCGCGGTTTGTGTTGTGGCAGCATCCGGCGGATATCCGTGGAGTTATAAGAAAGGTCTGCCGATCCATGGATTGGAACAGGCGGAAAAGGAGCACGATATCCTGCTGTTTCACGCAGGTACAAGGCAGACCGGAGCGGGTCTGGTGACGAACGGAGGCAGGGTGCTGGGAGCAACGGCCATGGGGAATACAATGGAAGACGCTGCGGAGAAGGCATACCGGTGTATTGGCGCCATCTGCTTCCGGGATATGCAGTATCGAAAGGATATCGGAACGGAAAAAGCAGAAAAGGGAAAGGAATGGTTGAAGAATTGAACTTCCTGTCGCAATCTGCTTGACTTCATGGGATGAATGAGTTAAATTAAGTATGTGGTTTGACAAATGAAAATTCATGGATGGAGGAATCCATCCATAGGATACTCACTCATATTAGCCTGCAAATCCGGTGCAGGAGTTTCTACGTGGCGACCGAATCGCCTACGCTATGAGTGTTCAGGGACCTGGAATGCAGCAGCAGCCAACGGCTGTTGCGTACGCAGACAGGAGCAGCCGAGGGACACTTATCGGCTGCTTTTTTTGTTGAAGCCATACCTGGCTCTGTATTTGGGAGATTTGGAAATTCTTTTGAATCAGAAGCAAGGAATCAGGGGAATAAATAATATATAGGGGGAATCAGGAATGGAGAAGTTTTTCAAGCTCGAAGAGAACGGCACCAATGTCCGAACGGAAATTCTTGCCGGTTTCACCACTTTCTTTGCCATGGCTTACATCGTAATGGTCAATCCCAGTATGCTGAGTCAGACGGGAATGCCGTGGGGCGCAGTATTTCTTTCCACCATCATCGCTTCCGTTATCGGAACGCTGGTCATGGGTCTGGTGGCCAATGTACCTTATGCTCTGGCTCCCGGCATGGGACTGAATGCGTTTTTTGTCTTTACGGTTGTCTTCAATCTGGGATTTAAATGGCAGGAAGCACTGGCCATGGTCTTTGTCTGCGGTCTGGTGAATATTTTCATTACCGTGACAAAAATCCGGAAGCTCATTATTAAGGCAATCCCGGAAAGTCTTCAGACTGCCATCGGCGGAGGCATCGGCATTTTCATTGCCTATATCGGCATCAAAAACGCAGGTTTTCTGACATTTACTTCGGATCCCGGGACCTACGACCTGCTGGACAGCGGCACCGTTGTTGCCAGTTCTGCTGCGGTACCGGCGTTATCTTCCATGAACACACCTGCCGTGCTGCTTGCGATATTTGGACTGATTCTGATGACGGTTCTTCTTGTAAAAAAGGTAAAAGGCGCTATTATTGTTGGCATCGTTGTTACTGCCCTGGTCGGCATTCCCTGCGGCGTAACCAAAATGGGCGAAACCGTGAGTTTTGTCGAAGCATGGAATCAGCTTCCCCAGACGTTTGGCGCGGCATTCGGTAATCCCGGCCTCCTGTCTCTTTTCAAGGATCCCGCCAGGATCCCGCTTGTATTGATCACGATCTTTTCCTTCAGCCTGTCCGATACATTTGATACCATTGGCACCTTCATCGGAACCGGACGCAAAACCGGGATCTTTTCCATGGAAGATGAAAAAGCATTGGAGTCCGGCTCCGGATTCAAATCCAAGATGGACAAGGCTTTGTTTGCAGATTCCATTGCCACTTCCATTGGTGCTGTGCTCGGCACATCCAATACCACAACCTATGTGGAAAGTGCGGCAGGGATCGGAGCAGGCGGCCGTACCGGTCTGACCAGCGTAGTGGTGGCCATTCTGTTTGCAGTCAGTGCATTCCTTGCCCCTGTACTCAGTGCGGTTCCCAATGCGGCTACCGCTCCCGCCCTTATTATCGTCGGCATTATGATGCTGTCTGCATTCAAGGACATCAAATGGGATGACATTGATGTGGCAATCCCGGCTTTCTTTGCCGGTATCTTCATGGCGATCTGCTACAGCATCTCCTATGGAATTGCCACGGGCTTCATCTTCTACTGCATTGTGAAGATTGTCCGTGGAGAAGCCAAAGAGATCAATCCGATCCTGTGGATTGCAACCATCCTGTTTATTCTGAACTTTATCCTTCTGGCCGTTATCTAGAAGCAATAGGCAGGGATATCTGCGGCGGAACTGCCGCGTTGACCCGTAAATCCATAGCTGCAACATAGCAGCAAACAAGAAAATACGCTTCATGAAAGCAGGAGAGTATAAAAAAGCTTTTCCCGGGTCTTCGGGAAAAGCTTTTTTGCATTCTCCGTATCAATAATCCTGTGAAAATGGCTTATGTTTCCTGACTATGCCTCAGAACCAGGGGAGGCATCCTTACAGGTGAAACGCCTCCATAATGGATTCCACAGCACGCTTTTCATCTTCGCGGGAAAGGACAATAAAGATTTTTGTTTCTGAAGTGCTGATCATTTTCATCCGGATGTCCTGCTCCGCCATGATTTCAAAGATTCTTGAGGCGACTCCGGACTGTCTCTCCATACCGGAACCCTCTACGGTCAGGCTGGTAATATCGGAGCAGGCATCGGTCTTTACAGAGGAATCCCGGACTTTGCATTCCTCCAGAATCTGCATGGCACGACTCAGCTCCTGCCGCGGCAGGGTGAAGGAAAGGCGGATTCCACCGTTTTCCGGTACCGCCTGACTGATCAGATTGATAACAATGTCCTGTTGTGCCAGCTTCCTGAAAATTTCCGCTGCAAATGTCGGATCATCCGAGTCCGAGTTTACAGTGACCATGGCTTCTTCATTGCTTGTATGAATATTCGTAACGGCATTCTGATCCAGCAGGATATCCTTCATGTTGTACAGGCCTGTCTTCTTGTCTGCCAGGTATTGAACAGCCGTCAAGGCCCCCAGTGCAAAAATCTGCTTTGACTGTGCCTGATGTGTGATTTCCAGTGTTTCATCCGGCCCGGCAAAAAGGACCGAATGTTCTCCGGCGATGGTGCCGCCCCGTATGGAATGAATCCCGATTTCATCTTTGGAACGCTTGTCGGATTTGGAATGTCTCCCGTAAACATAATGCCTGGAGTTCAGGAAAGCCTTGTTTGCCGCTTCCGCCAGGGAGCAGGCCGTACCACTGGGAGAGTCCACTTTCTGATTGTGGTGTTTTTCGATGATTTCGATATCAAAGCGTTCTCCCAGAACCGAGGCGGTCTGATTTACCAGCTCATACATCAGATTCACACCCAGGGCCATGTTGGCCGCCTGGAAAATCGCAATCTCTTTCGATGCCTGTCGGATTTGCTGCATGTCCCGGTCAGACAGTCCCGTGGTGGCAATGACCAGGGGTGTTTTGCCTTTCCCTGCGTATTCCAGCAGATCGGGCAGGGCGGAAGGAGAGGAAAAGTCCAGAATTACGTCTCCCTGTTCCGTCATGTCTGAGAATCTTTCATAAACGGGGAAAGGATTGGAATTATTTCCGCAATACTTATCAATTCCGGCAACGATCCGGATGTCCGGATTTGCATCTGCTGCACCGACAACGGTTTGACCCATTTTTCCGTTGCAGCCGTGCAGGATCAATTTTATCATAGGTAAAATACCTCCGTTCGGTTACATTAGTCCGTATTCATGCATTTGCTGTTTCAGCAGGGACAAATGGTTCTCCGCCATATCGGCAAGAGGAAGGCGAAGCGGGCCCATATCGAATCCCATGAGGTTCATGGCCGTTTTGACCGGAATGGGATTGACTTCACAGAACAAAGCGTCAATGAGGGGTAGAAGCTTCAGCTGCAGATCCAGGCTTTCCTCAAAATGGCCGGCCAGAAACTCCGCCACCATCTGATGCGTATCCCGGGGAGCAACATTTGCCACGACAGAGACAACTCCTTTTCCTCCGGCAGCCAGCAGCGGAACCACCATATTGTCGTTTCCCGAATAGATGTCAATGGATTCGCCGCAGAGGCGACGCATTTCCAGTACCTGGGCAATATCTCCGCTGGCTTCCTTGATGCCAATGATGTGCGGCAGTCCGGACAGCTCCTTCAATGCTGCGGGAGATACGTTCATGCCGGTCCGGCTGGGTACGTTGTAGATGATAATGGGAATATGAACGGCATCATTGATTTCCCGGTAATGGGCAATGAGCCCCTTTGCGTTGGTCTTGTTGTAATAGGGAGTAACTGCCAGGACGGCATCCGCTCCCAGCTTCTCCGCTTCCATGGAGGCCCGGACGACTTCAGCGGTATGATTGCCTCCGACTCCGGCCAGCACCGGTACCCGTTTCGCGGTTTTCTCCACGGTATATCGGATGACGGAGGCTTTTTCCTCCCTGGACATGGTAGCCGGCTCTCCGGTTGTACCACAGACCAGCAAAGCATCTGTCCCCTGTTCCATCTGGAACGCAATGGTTTTGCCCAGAGCTTCCAGGTTAATTCCTTCCTTGTTGAACGGTGTCGCCATGGCGACACAGGAACCGGTAAAAAGGCTCATGGTAAAGTCCCCTTTCCTTTCTTTATTCTGTCGATTGTCAATTTACTCTCTTTCGTTTGTCTGGCTCTTTCAATCTGTCTGCCATCTGTTTTCCTGTTTTAATTTTCCCTTTTCCCAGTAATCCATCAGCCGTTGTGCAATTTGTACGGTATTGGTCGCCGCTCCCTTGCGGATATTGTCTGCCACGACCCAGAGGTTTACGCCGCTGTCCACACTTTCGTCCCGGCGGATTCTCCCCACAAAGACCTCGTCCCGATCCGCGGCATTAATCGGCATGGGGTAGCGGCATTTGGTCGGATCGTCCACCACCACAATGCCTTCTGCATGGGAAAGGGCCTGTTTCAGATCATCGAGCTCAAATTTCCTTTCAAACTCCACGTTTATGGATTCGCTGTGGCTGTAAAATACGGGTACCCGTACAGCCGTGGCTGTGATGGCAAGCGAGGGATCCCCCAGTATTTTTCTTGTTTCATTTACCATCTTCATTTCTTCCTTCGTATAGCCGTTCTCCAGAAAATCATCGATGTGAGGCAGACAATTGCCGAAAATGGGATGCGGAAATTTCTTTGGTGCTTCTCCGCGCGTGCCCCGTTCCAGATCGGAATAACCCTGCATTCCCGCTCCGGAGACCGCCTGATAGGTGGAATAGACGATTCTTTTGATCCGATAGCGGTCGTGCAGGGGCTTCAGCGGAACGACCGCCTGGATAGTGGAGCAGTTTGGATTGGCAAGGATGCCGTGATGCCGGAGGATATCCTGCGGGTTTACCTCAGGTACCACCAGGGGAACCCCTGGATCCATTCTCCAGGCGCTGCTGTTGTCAATGACGACGATTCCCTTCTCTGCAGCGATGGGGGCAAATTTCCTGCTGACTTCCGCTCCGGCGGAGAAGAGTGCAATGTCAATGTCCTTTCCGTCAAAACATGTTTCGGTCAGCTCTTCCACGGTAAACTCCCGCCCCATGAACGGACATTTTTTTCCTGCAGAACGGGCGGACGCAAACAGGTAATAGTTTTCGGCCGGCAGTTTTCTTTCCTGAAGTACCTGAAGAAATTTGCGGCCCACCATTCCGGTGGCTCCCACAATGGCGATATTATATCTTTTCAATGTCATTTCCTCCCGTTTTCTGTCTTTCTGCATATTGGAATAGAAAGATACCTCATTATCAGGATATGCAGAAAGCAAGGCGAAAAGTTCCGGATCCCCGGATCCTGCTCCCTCAAAAAACAAAAACGGCTGATCTTGTCAGCCGCCTCAGATTCGGGCAGCATCATGACGGTATATGATTATGCCGCTCATAAAAGCAGTAAGCTCCATCCATAATCGGATGACCCGGAATCTTTTTTTTCATCATAACATCACCACTGCGGAATGTCAATCGTTTCAAATATTTTGAAATTATCTGAAGCCAGGATTGTATTGTATAACCTGTACAATTGGAATATAATAAAAGTCGGAAAAAGTCCTGCTCCATATGGGGAAAAAGAATCGGGGGAGGGTTTCTCACATCATGGAAGATTTCACCTTGCAGCCGGACAGGGATATCCTGCAGCTGCAGGATAATGTCATTCGTCATCGGCGTTGGCTTCATCGGCATCCGCAGACCGGTTTCCGGGAAGAGGATGCAAGGGATTACATTCTTCGGGCCTTGAAGGGCATGCATTTTGACAGGATCAATGTTTTGGCGGGAACCGGCATAAAGGCGGTTCTCCGGGGCACCTGCCCGACCAGGACCATGGCATTTCGGGCAGATATGGATGCTTTGGCTGTTCCGGAGAGGACAGGGCTGGAGTTTGCCTCGGAATATGACGGATTCATGCATGCGTGTGGACATGACGGTCATATGGCCATGTTGCTGGGATTTGCACAATGGCTGTCCGAAAACCGGGACCGTCTGAAGGACAATGTGGTGCTGCTGTTCCAGCCTTCGGAGGAGTCCGTGGGAGGAGCTTTACCCATGATACGGGAAGGCGCTTTGGACGATCCGGAGGTGGATGTCATCTTTGGCTGTCATATCATGCCGGAGGTTCCCCAGGGCAAAATCGGGCTGAAGGCAGGACCGCTGATGGCGTCCACCTGTGAGTTCGGGATTGACATAATGGGAAAAAGTGCACACGGGGCAATGCCGCAGAAAGGGATTGATGCCATTCTGGCGGCTTCTTATTACATTACCATGCTGCAGGGGATCCTGACCCGGAAGGTGGACCCTCTTTCCCAGGCATTGATTACCGTCGGAAAGCTGGAGGCGGGACAGGCACGGAATGTACTGGCATCCAGGGCGCACATGGAAGGCATTCTGCGCACCTTTGACAGCAGGGTTGCAGAAAGTGTCAAGCAGGACATGACGGGTCTTCTTGCCGGACTGGAGCGAAGTTATGGCGTGACAACGGATTTTCATGAGCTGGTTTATTATCCCCCTGTCGTCAATCATCCGGAATGGACCGCCCGGGTGAAGGAAGTTCTTCCCGGTGGCATGCTTACTCCCGCTCATCCCCTGATGATCGCGGAGGACTTTGCCTGGTATCAACAGAAGGTTCCGGGGGTTTTCCTGTTTCTGGGGAGCCGGAACGAGAAGCTGGGATACGTTCATCCCCTTCATTCCGACCGGTTTCAGTTTGATGAGGAAATCCTGCTGACAGGGATCCAACTGGATAAAAATATTCTGCTTGGGCTGGGTGGAATTATGGAATGATCATTGAACAATTGGCCAAACTCTGTTACAATGTTTAAAATAGTTTACCTGAAGAGAAAACAACAAATCACGATAGAGAAAGGATGTTCGCATGGCTGGCGGTTTTTTCAATAAAATGTATTATGGTAATCCCAACAAGCCGGATTTGAAAAAGGAAGATGTCAAAACCGGACGTTTCAAAACTTTCTTTACGGTACTGCAGATCCGGTTCTGGCAGCTGATTCAGTTGA
>DAINCI010000006.1:0-41844 GCA_036732425.1 Bacillota bacterium | reverse complement strand
TATTACAGGGCATTGCACCGCTGCAGGTTCCGGAGCCCTTGTGGGGAAGCTGTCATATTCTCCTTTTCAGCGAATAGATAATAGATATAGGAAGGGGGAAAATCAATGCCCAGGCCGAAAACGCTCAGTTACGCGTTGAACAAAAAAACAGACAAGTTGTTGAAAGTGTATCGCCAGAAAGCGACGGATCTGGCTGTCATGATACCGGTTGGACTGGTCGCTGCCCTGTTATGGGGTTATTTCCTTGGAAATATGGACTATTATATGAACAGCTGGTTCTCCCTTCCTGCTGCGGCTCCCAATGGCGCTCCCCTGCCTTCCTGGCTGGAAGCGGTTTATTTCCGCCTTCTGCTGGTTACCACCGTGATTTTCGGCTGTATGTATGCATTTTGGAATAAGCATAATGAGAAATACAAAAAATACAAGAAAGAGGTTCTGGAGATCCTGGAAGTGGATCCCTGTGAGCACAGAAGCCCGTGTTCCTGTAAGGATGACTATTGCCGCTGGCTGGAAAAGGAAGAAGGAGTGGATTTACTTTAAGTTAGACAAATAAGAAAATATGTAAAGATTTTTAACACATTTCTTGTTTTGACAATAGAGATTGACTGCACTCCGGGCTAAAATAAAATTGGGTTTTTGAATTCACAGGAGTTGATCACATTGGAGCTGCAGCATCGTTTGGTACGTCAGGCTATCAATATAGCGGTCAGTAAAGCTATGGAGGATATGAAGAGCAGTACGAAGAGAAGTACCAGGAATCTGGTGGATCTGGGGCTGCTTTATGCCCAGACAGAGACGCAGAAAAATTTTCTCAGTATTGCCAAAAAAATTATCTCCAGTCCCCAGACTCCGTACCATACCCTTATTTCCAGTATGATCACCAATGTAAACAATGACACGATCCGGGAAGTGGGATTGAATCTGGGCTACAGCAGTTTAATCCACGGAGCCCGCAAACTGAAAAAAAGATGGAAAAGCACAGGGGATTTGGCTCCCTGGATGATCATTTTTGACCGGAGTGAGCCGGATCCGGACTTTTTTCCCAATATGGACCGTTGCATTCAGGAATTACGGGAGCTTGGCATTTACTCTTACATCGTCTGCCTGCATGACGCAGGGGACATTTCCGAGCTGTGTGATATTGCGAACCGGTATGATGAATGCATGTTTGCCCTGAAGGTTCCGCCCGCCGTGATTACAGAGGAGACAGCGGATATTGTGGGGAGGAGAAACAATATAATTGTTTCCGTGCAGGCAGAGAGCAGTGATCTTCAATGGAAGGGCAAGGGAACGGCATTTCACCTGCTGCGGCACAACCGGTGTCTCTATGGATTCCATGTAAATTACAATGATGAGACAATGATTCCGGCGATTGCTCCGGAGTATGTTCAATCCGCCATTGATTCCGGCTGTTTTTTTGGAATATACGTTGCGGAAGAGGGCGTTTCGGAAGAATGCAGAAAGTCCGTTTATCACTTTGCACGCAGCACAAGAGGGGAAAATGGCCGGCCGCTGCTGACGATGGAGTGGTATCGGGATATTCACGACATTACAAAAGCCATTCTCTCCGGGGAAGGGTATCGGAAGGTGGACCTTTCTGCCCGGAACACCAGTCAAATGAATCTCAGTACGACTTAAAGGACTTCACTCCTTTTCTTTTCTTGTTGTTCTTGTTGCTTCTGCTGTTTCTTTCCCGGATGATTTCCGGATCTGGTCCTCCAATTCATGAAGGACGCTTCCATCAAAAAAGCTGCGGATCTTTTCTATGAATTCCGCAGGGTCTTCTTTCATGCCCTCATTGGCCCAGCGGATGAGAAAGGCAACAAAAGCAGTGGAAAAGAAGGATACGAAAAATTCCCATTTATCACGGTCATACTTTTCCGGAGGCAGGGAGCTTTCAATTGCAGATATGGCAATATCCCTGATATAAGTATTCAGATACTCAGGGAAGGAATTTTGCCCGGTGGTGTTGAGCGCGTTGGTATAAAATGTTTTGTTTTGCTGCATATAGCAGCAAAGATCCTTCAATCCATCCGTCCAGTTCTCAAGGGGATCATAAGAGGTCATAAACCGGGTGGTCTCCGTATAGTAGATCCAGTTCATCAAATCGTATTTATCTTTAAAATGGTAATAGAAAGACTGCCTGGTCAGACCGCATTCATCTACAATATCGCGGACGCTGAGTTTATGGAAAGGTTTTTTCGTCATTAATTTTTTCAGGGATTTCGCAAGGGCAATCTTTGTTATATTTGCATCCGGCATTGCAGCAAACCCTCCTGCTTTTCCCTTTTCTGCCTGTGGCAATCTTCGGTCATTATTATTTCCTTTCTTCCCGGATCAAATCAGGATTCCTTCCTAAGTATAGCAGGTATTTGGGGCAGAAACAAACTGTACCAAAAAAAAATAAAAAAATTTTAATCCAGAGGAGGAATTATTGTATCCACGTCGAATATAATTATTAATGTAACAAAATTGTAATGTATTCGAAACATGGATGTAACACGAATTACGGATGGTACACGGATGGGCAGTGGTGGAACCATAAGACACAGGTGTGACGAAGGCAACACAAGTCATGAATACATCATGAGACACGGGTGCAGTAAGCCAGAAATCAGAAATGTTACAGGGGTTTATTCCAGTTGGGAGGGGGTCAATCAAATGAAAAAATCCAAAATACTGCTTCCTATTACAATGTGTATGTTCACAGCAGGGACACTGACATCTTTTGCTCCTGCCGAGCGCATGGTCCAGCAAAAGGAGAACGCCGGAGCCTATGAGATGTATGTCAATGACGTATCGGTCGGTGTGATCCGGCATGCTGCCCGGGGACTGAATTATTATGACGATGTGTTGAAGGACTTGAAGGAGAAATATCCGGACAACGTTGACATCCTCTCTGATGTCCATTTCAAGGAAGTGGATGCCGGAAAGGCAGAGGATATCAGTGAGGACAAGATGGCAGAGAGCATAGAGAAGGCTGTGGATATTGAGACAGAGGCCTTTGCGATTAAAGTGAACGGGAATACGGTATGCCATGTATGCTCCAGGGAACAGGCAGATCATATTGTAAATGCGATTCAGGCGCCTTTTGTGAAGTCCATCGAAACTGCGGCGAACGAGGTACAGGAAGTGAAGTTTGCGGAGGATGTGAAGATCGAACCGGAGAAGGTTCCTTATGATAAAGTGACGGAGGAAAAGGAAGCAACCGATATGCTTCGTCAGAACACGGAAGACAAGAAAAAATACACGATTGCGGAGGGCGATTCCCTGTGGACAATAGCTGTCGCCAATCAGACTCATGTCAACGATATTCTGGCATTGAATCCGGGGCTGGACATTTCCAATCTCAAGCCGGGTCAGGAGATTGAGCTGTCCGCTGAAAAGAAACTGCTGTCCGTTGTGACAAGGGAAAGGTCCAGCTACCAGGAAGAAATTCCGTTTGGCACAGAGGAAAAAGAGGATAAGACCATTCCCGTGGGAGAATCCAGGACCGTTCAGGAAGGCCGCAATGGGAAAAAGGAGATCCAGGTGAACATTGTCCGGGAAAACGGCAATGAGGTAAGCCGGGAGATCCTGGGTGAGAACGTTGTGGAGCAGCCGGTCAACAAAATTATAGTCAAAGGGACGAAAAAGCCAGAGCCCGTTGTGGTGGAAGATGCTTCAATGAGGAGAACTTCTGCAGGGAGATCTTCCAAAAGAGCCCATACTTCTGTCGCCAGCCGTCAGGTCTCTGTGACAAACCGGGGAGCTTCCAGAGGTTCTGCAACGGGAAGTGCAGTGGTTGCATTTGCTCAGCAGCAGTTGAGAAAGCCATATGTACGTGGAGGGAAAGGGCCCAATGTCTTTGATTGTTCCGGCTTTACCTCCTATGTATATAATCATTTTGGATATAATGTTTCATCGTACTCCAAAGCACAGGCTGGTGTCGGCAGATCGATTTCCAGAGCGAATCTGGCGCCCGGAGATCTTTTACTGTTTACCAGTCCACATTCCGGCGGAACTGTAGGGCACGTTGGAATTTATATGGGAGGCGGTCAGTTTATTCATGCATCTTCCGGGAAAAAGCATCGCTATGTAACAACCATGAGTCTGAGTAGTTATGACCATCGTTATAAGGGAGCAAGGCGAATTATAAACTAACCAGATACCAGACCAGGAAAGATCGGGGAAACAAATAGAGTACATAATAGAGTTCGGGGAACCCCCGGACTTTTTCTTTGTCCCATTTTCATCATTTTTATTGGAATAAACACGAATCCGATGGTTTGTGCTATAATAGAAATCGATATTTTAAAGCAGTAGGGATGCGATGGCTTGTTTTCACAAAAATCTGCATTGTTCGGACAAAAGCGAAAGAGTTACAAAAAATATTGGCTGATTCTGTTGCTTCCCCTCGGATGGGTGATCAACGCCCTGTCCAGGGGAAACAGTCTGTGGACCGAGAAGTATTATTCCGGGGGGATATATAAAGGGATATCCTGGCTGATTGGCAGAATGCTGGGGTGGATTCCCTTTTCTGTGGGAGAAATGCTTGTGGCTGCGTTGCTGCTGATTGTCCTGTGGAGACTGGCAGTTCTGATCCGGGGAATGATCCGGGACCGCAGGGGCCGGTGGATCCGGCTGCGGGACTTTGTCCTCAATGTACTGCTTGCAGTCAGTTTGATTTATTCCCTGTTTCTTGTCCTTTGGGGATTCAACTACAACCGCCTGAGCTTTTCCGAAATTGCCGGGCTGGAAATTCAGCCGTCTTCCACGGAAGAACTGGTTCAGTTGTCGCAAAAGCTGGAAAAGGACGCCAACACCCTTCGGAAAGACGTTTCGGAAAATCCGTCCGGGGTAATGGTACCCTTTGGCGGAGCAAAAGGGGGCTTCCGGCGATGCTATAAGGGATACGAAGCGGCTTCCCGTTATGTGCCGGAGCTGAAGGGGGTCCGCAGCAGGCCGAAGCCGCTGCTGTTCTCCCCTGTCATCGCCTATACGCATATCTGGGGAATCTACTGCCCGTTTACTGTGGAGTCCAATGTCAATATGAAGATCCCTGCCCCCATGATTCTGTCCACCATGATGCATGAAACGGCACACCAGCTGGGATTTGCCAGGGAAGATGAGGCCAATTACATTGCCTATCTGACCTGCAGCCTTCATCCGGATGCGGACTTTCAATATGCCGGCGCATTGTTTGCCCTGGATTATACCCTGGATACGGTTTACGGACTGGACAAAAAGGCATACCGGGATCTGTACAGCGGACTGAACCAGGGTGTCCGGAGAGATCTGGCTGAGAACAGCAAGTATCAGGAAAAATACGACGGCCCCATCCGGAGGGCTTCTTCCCGTTCCAATGACCTGTATCTGAAAGCCAATCATCAGGAGGACGGGGAACGCAGTTACGGCAGAATGGTGGATCTGCTGCTGGCACAGTATCGCTATGAAAAGGAAAACTGAGGTGATGGAAATTGGAACACCTGGCAGGGAACGGCTGTGAGACAGGCATTTCCCTTTCGGAGAGGAAGCCACGGAAGGAAATCGAGCGCAGCATCGTGAAGGAATATCGGAAATACCTGTGGGCAAAGTTCAATAAAGCCGTACGGGATTATAAACTGGTGCAAGAAGGGGATCGGATCGCTGTTGCGGTTTCCGGGGGGAAAGACAGCCTTCTGATGGCAAAGCTGTTTCAGGAAATGGAGAAGCACAGGGTCTGTCACTTTGAACTGGAGTTTATTTCCATGGATCCGGGCTTTCATGAGACCAACCGGCAGTTGTTGCTGGAGAACTGTGAGTATCTCAATATTCCGGTGAAGTTGTTCGAAACGGATATCTTCCGGATTGTGGATCACATTGCCCGGGATTATCCCTGTTATATGTGCGCACGGATGCGAAGAGGCGCTCTCTACGGGAAAGCACAGGAGCTGGGCTGCAATAAGCTGGCACTGGCACATCATTTTGATGATATCATTGAGACGACGCTTCTGAACCTGTTCTATGCCGGTGAATTCAAGACCATGCGCCCAAGACTCCGGTCCCGGCATTTTGAGAATCTGGAATTGATCCGTCCCATGTGTTATATCCATGAGGAAGATATCAAAAGATTCACTTCCAATAACGGGATTCCCGCCATGAACTGCGGCTGTGTGGTGGCGGCAAAGAAAACTTCCAGCAAGCGCAGGGAGGTTAAGGAGCTGATCGCAAAGCTGAAGGAGTCCAACAGCGGGATTGACCAGTCGATCTTCAAATCTGCCCAGAATGTCAACCTGGACTCCCTGTGGGGATGGAAGAAGGACGGCGTCCGTTTTTCCTGTCTGGATGGATTTGAGGACAGGAAAGGGAACGGCTTGCCGGAAAATTGAGAAATGCCGGCAGGGAAATATAATTTACATTATAATTATCAGCAATCATTTAACTGGGAGGCAAAGAGTCAAATGAAAGAGAATGCATTGGTTTTGTTTCAGGGGGACAGCACTTCGGACTGTGGCAGAAGCCGGGAGGATGATCACTATCTGGGGACGGGATATCCCTGTATGGCGGCGGCCTGGTACGGAGCGCTGCATCCGGAGAAGAATGTCCGGTTTGTCAATCGGGCCGTCAGCGGCAACCGATCCATTGATCTTGTGAACCGGTGGCAGAGAGACTGCCTGGATGTGAAACCGGATGTGGTGTCCATATTGATTGGCATCAATGATACCTGGAGAAGATTTGATCGGAAAGATCCCACTTCTGCGGAAGTCTTTCGGGATCACTATCGCAGGATTCTGTCGCAGGTCCGGGAGCATCTGGACGCCGATATTATTTTGATGGAACCTTTTTTGCTGATGGTAACGGAAGAGCAAAAGACTTCCTGGCGGGAGGACTTAAATCCAAAGATCGATGTCGTCCGGGAGCTGGCAAGGGAGTTTGACGCCGCACTGGTACCGCTGGACGGGATTTTTGCCGCCGCTTCTTCCCGAAAGGATCCGCGGTTCTGGGCGGCTGACGGGGTACACCCAACGGCGGAGGGACATGCCATGATATGCCGGCATTGGCTGAAGGCTGCAGAGTCTTTATAAAGGGAGGTTGGTAACGGGAGGCCTTTGACAGGCCTTCCTGCCATTTTTGCCTCTTATCAATCTCATGGCTGAAGGATTTTGGCGCAGCATCCGGCATGGGAACGGAGGAACAGCGGAATGGAAAAGGTGTGAATGGAAAAGGTAGAAAAGGAAGGTGTAGTTCTGGATAATCCATTCAGTATTTGATATAATGGAAATAATTTCGTACCGGAACATGATTTATTCTACATATATCGTCAGTATATCGGAAACGGTGGTGGTTGAATTGGCGAAGGAAGCGGTGGAAGCCATCCGCAGGGCAGAGCAGGAAGCCGATCAGATCGTGAAGGACGCGTCGGCAAAAGGTGCTAAAATGATTGCGGACGCCAAAAATGAGGCGAATGGCAGATATGAAAAACGAATCAGTGAAGCAAGGGAAAAAGCCCGTATTGATCTGGAGGCAGCAGGGCAGCAGGGAGCGGATTTGATTACAAAGACTCTGCGTCAGGCGGAAAAGGAAACGGAATCACTCCGAAAATCCGCTGAGAAAAAGGAGCAAACGGCAATTCAATGGATTCTGTCGAATATTCTGTGATTCCCTGTACCATTGCGGATCAGAGAAGGATTGGATCTTAAGGGAGGCAAGGTTCCATGGCAATACTGCCGATGAAGCATATTTCAATGATTGCATTGAAAAAAGACCGCAGAGCAATACTGGATATCCTGCAGCGCTGCGGTACGGTACAGATCAATGATATCAACAGGGAAGACGATGCGTTTTATAAATACGATGTTTCCTCTGAAAAATTACTGCTGGAAAAGCAGGCAGCTGTCGTACAGGAAGCTTTGGAGATATTGGATCGTCATGTGCCGGAAAAGAAACCCATGCTGAATGTACTGAACGGAAGGCAGGAGCTTTCCCGAGAGAAGTATGAGAAGCTGGACAGGGAACAGAAGGAAGTTCTGGAAAAGGCAAAACGAATCCGAAAATTGTCGGACACCCTTTCAGAATGTAAGGCAGGCATGGAGAAGCTTCAGACCCAGCTGGACGCATTGGTTCCCTGGAGCAGTCTGGATCTTCCCCTGCAGTTTCGGGGGACAAGGTCGGTGGCTGCATTTATCGGATCCCTGACCGGTGAAATGTCACGGGAGGACATTCTCGCGTCCCTGTTCGACCGGCTGCCGGCGGTGGATGCGTTTCATCTGGAGATCGTCAGCTCAAACAGGGAACAGGTCTGCATCGTTTTGCTCTGCCTCCGCAGGGATGCCGGCCCGGTTGAAAATGCCCTGAGAAGCATGGGATTCGCCTATCCATCGGCATCCATTCCGGTTCTTCCGATCCGGCAGATGCAGGAATGGGAGACAGAAAAGGAAAAACTGGAGCAGGAAAGGGATACGGCGGAGAAGGAAATCAAGGAATTATCCGGGCAGCGTGACAATCTGAAGGGGATGCTTGACTGCTATGCCATAAGGAAGGAAAAAGCAGATGTCGCAGGACGATTGCTGCAGTCCCGGCATGCTTTCTTTCTGGAAGGTTATATCCCGGAGCGAAAAGCGGATACTGCCGCTGCCGTTCTGCATGAACAATTTGATTTGCTGGTGGAGTATGAAGATCCCTCCGGGGATATGGACGTACCGGTTCTGTTGGAAAACAACAAATTTACAGAGCCGGTGGAAGGCGTTTTGAAATCCTTCAGCTTACCGGGAAAAGGGGAAATCGATCCCACATTTTTGATGGCGATCTTTTATTATATTCTTTTCGGGCTGATGCTGTCCGACGCGGGGTATGGTTTGCTGATGGTATTCGGCTGCGGATTTTGCTTACGGAAATACAGGAACATGGAACCCGGAATGCGGAAAACCCTTCGTATGTTCTTTTTCTGCGGACTCTCCACAACATTCTGGGGTGCCATGTTTGGCAGCTGGTTTGGAGATGTGGTGAAGATCGTCTCCACTACATTTTTTCACAGGACGGTCTCCCTGCCGCCTCTGTGGTTTGAGCCTGTCAATGACCCCATGCAGATGCTTGTGTTTTCCATGGCCGTTGGCATTCTTCATTTATTTACAGGCCTGGGTGCCAAAATGTATCAAAGTATCAAGGCAAAGCAATACAAGGATGCCGTTTATGACGTTGTATTCTGGTACCTGCTGGTAGGCGGGCTCGTTGTTGTCCTGCTTTCCAGCTCACAGTTTGCAGGGATGTTCGGGCTGAATTTTGTCCTGCCCTCTGTTGTCGGAAAGGCGGCAGGTCGCATCGCTGCAATGGCTGCTGTGGGAATTATCCTCACGGCAGGAAGGGAATCCCGCAACTGGTTCAAGCGTATTTTGAAAGGCCTTTATGGATTGTATAATGTAACCGGCTATCTGAGTGATATTCTCTCCTATTCCCGCCTGTTGGCTCTTGGTCTTGCCACCGGCGTGATCGCAACGGTGATCAATCAGATGGGCGCCATGTTTGGAGATGGTGTTATCGGTGCAGTGCTGTTTGGGGTTGTTTTCCTGCTTGGGCACGCTCTCAATATGGCCATTAACCTGCTGGGAGCTTATGTACACACCAACCGGTTATCATTTGTTGAATTTTTTGGAAAGTTTTATGAAGGCGGAGGAAAGGAGTTTACCCCCTTTGCTGTTCATACGAAATACTTTAAAATCAAGGAGGAAACATGATTATGGAAAGTTTGGGCGTATTTTTTGCATTGCTGGGTGCAGTGCTGGCGGCAGTCATGTCAGGCATCGGTTCCGCAAGGGGTGTGGGAATGGCTGGTGAAGCAGCCGCCGGCGTGGTCACGGAGGATCCCAGTAAATTCGGAAAAGTCCTGATCCTCCAGCTTCTGCCTGGCACGCAGGGGATTTATGGCTTGTTGATCGCCTTTATTACTCTGACGCAGATTGGGATTCTCGGCGGTTCTTCCGATGTTTCCATTTACAAGGGCCTGCTGTATTTTATCGCCTGTCTGCCAATGGTATTTGTAGGCTATTGGTCTGCCATTCGTCAGGCACGCGCAGCCGTTGCCAGTATTGCAATGGTTGCCAAACGCCCCGATCAATCCGGAAAAGCCATTATTTTCCCGGCAATGGTGGAAACTTATGCGATTCTTGCTTTGTTGATCTCCATTCTGGCGGTTACCGGGATTGGTTCCGTGAATATATAACAGGCATCAGAGATTGGAGAAAAATATGTCAGGCTTGGATAAAATACTGGCTCAGATCTTGTCCGAGGCCCGCAGCACTGCCGATGCAAAAATCGCATCGGCACAGCAGCAGGCGGAAAAGATCCTGAAGGAAAATGAAGAAGAGACAAAAGAGGAATGCGGACGGATTGCCCGGCAGTCTGCGGAGGAGCAGGCAGACAGGATTGCCCGTGCGAAGTCTTCTGCATCCCTGCAGAAGCGGAAAGCCGTTCTGGCTGCCAAACAACAGATAATAGAAGATGTGATTCAAAAGGCGAGGAAGGCTGTTCTGGAAAGCAGCGAAGACGAGTACTTCCGGCGAATCCGTGAAATGGTGGAAAAATATGCTCTGCCGCAGGATGGGCAGATTCTGTTCTGTGCAAAGGATCGGGATCGCCTCCCTTCCGGTCTGGAAGCTTTATTGAATCAGGCCATTTCCGCCAGGGGCGGTTCCCTGAAGATTTCCCGGGAAACCAGACTCATAGATGGGGGATTTATTCTGGTATACGGCGAAGTGGAAGAGAACTGCTCTTTTGAGGCTTTGTTTGAAAGCAGGCACGATGTCCTGCAGGATAAAGTTCATGAATTTTTATTTGCCTGATACCGGGAAGGAGGAAATATCCATGGCGGAAGAGCTTTATACCTATGCCGTTGCACGAATTCGTTCCAGGGAACTGCTTCTGCTGAACTCCGATTTTATAGAGCAGCTGATGGCGGCGAAAAGCTATGAAGAATGTCTGCGTCTGCTTACGGAAAAAGGGTGGGGCGGGAAAGGCCACACCGACGTGGAACAGATGCTTTCTGAGGAAAGGGACAAAGCCTGGGCACTGATGGAGGAACTGGTGGAGGATATGTCGGTATTCGACATACTGCGGTATCCCAATGACTATCAGAATCTGAAGACGGCAATCAAGCTGGTGTATGCAGGGAAAGAAGGACAATCTCCGTTTGTCCGACACGGGACTGTGAATTCTGCCACAATTATGGAGGCAGTTCAAAGCCGGGATTTTTCCCTGCTGCCGGAGAAAATGCGCGATCCCGCCGGAGAGGCCTATGAGGCATTGATGCACACCGGGGATGGACAGCTTTGTGACAGAATTGTGGACAAGGCTGCCCTGGAGGCCATTCATCAGGCCGGGACAGCCCAGGACAATGAATTTCTCGGACGATATGCGGAACAAACGGTGGCCCAGGCAGATATCCGGATTGCAGTGCGTGCATGGAAAACCGGTAAATCTCCGGAATGGACCCGCAATGCGCTGGCAGCCTGCGATACCCTGGATGTCGAAGCTCTTGCTTGGGCTGCGGAGTCCGGGTTGGAGGAGATTTGTGAATATCTGCGGCATACCGTATATGCAGAAGGAGTTCCGGACCTGGAAAAGTCCCTTTCCACCTTCGAGCTGTGGTGTGACAATCATCTGATTCGGGAAATCCGTCCTGAGAAATATCATTCCTTTACTGTCAGTCCGCTGGCAGCTTATCTCCTTGCCAGGAAAAATGAAATCAAAACGGTGCGGATTATCTTGCTGGGCAGGCAGAACCGTCTTTCAAAAGAATCCATCCGGGAAAGGATACGGGAAATGTATGTATAAGATAGCAGTAATGGGCAATTATGACAGTATTTATGGCTTTGCAGCACTGGGACTGGATATTGTCCCGGTGGCAGAACCGTTTGATCCGGAGGCAGCCGGCAGAAAGCTCAGGAAGATGGCCGGGAAAGATTATGCAGTCATTTATATTACCGAATCCCTGGCAGCGGTATTGGAAGAAGAAATCGATTCTTGCCGGATGGAAAAGCTGCCTGCGATTATTCCCATTCCCGGGGTATCCGGCAATAACGGGATGGGGATCAAAATGGTAAAGAAATCAGTGGAGCAGGCGGTCGGTACCGATATTGTCTTTCAGGATAAAAACCAGCGTTAGCGAACGGAAGGAATACAGCAAAGAAGGTGGACCAGAAATGAGCAAAGGTACCATAAAGAAAGTTGCCGGGCCTCTCGTGATTGCAGAAGGCATGCGGGATGCAAATATGTTTGATATGGTCCGTGTCAGCGATCGGCAGCTGACCGGAGAGATTATAGAGATTCATGGCGGGGAAGCTTCCATACAGGTTTATGAGGAAACTTCCGGTCTGGGACCCGGGGAACCTGTGGAGTCCACCGGGTTTCCCATGAGCGTGGAATTGGGACCTGGTCTGATCGGAAGCATATATGACGGCATTCAGCGTCCTCTGGATAAGATCATGGAAAAGACCGGAAACAACCTGAGACGCGGCGTACAGGTGCCGTCTCTGAACCGGGACGCAAAATGGCATTTTCAGCCTGCGGTGGAAGTCGGGCAGGAAGTTGTTCCCGGGGATATTGTTGGTACGGTTCCGGAAACGGAAATTGTGCTTCATAAAATAATGGTTCCGAAGGGTATAGCAGGAAAAGTTACGGGGATCAGGGAGGGTGACTATACCGTTACGGATACGATTGCCGCAATAACCGGACCGGACGGTACCGAACACAGTCTGTCCCTGATGCAGAGGTGGCCGGTCCGGGAAGGCCGGCCTTATCAGGAAAAGCTATCTCCGGTTATGCCGCTGATCACCGGCCAGCGGGTGATTGATACCCTGTTTCCCATTGCCAAAGGCGGAGTTGCTGCAGTCCCCGGACCGTTTGGCTCCGGAAAGACGGTAGTACAGCATCAGCTGGCAAAGTGGGCGGATGCCGACATCGTAGTATACATCGGCTGCGGGGAGCGGGGAAATGAAATGACGGACGTCCTGAATGAGTTTCCGGAGCTGAAGGATCCGAAAACCGGCTATTCCCTGATGAAGCGAACCATTCTGATTGCAAATACTTCCGATATGCCGGTTGCGGCGCGGGAGGCCTCCATTTATACCGGGATCACCATGGCGGAGTATTACCGGGATATGGGATATTCGGTGGCATTGATGGCGGATTCCACTTCCCGCTGGGCGGAGGCACTGCGTGAAATGTCCGGTCGATTGGAGGAAATGCCCGGGGAAGAAGGATATCCCGCTTATCTTGGCAGCCGTCTTGCTCAGTTCTATGAACGGGCAGGGTATGTCAGAGCCCTGGGAAAAGAGGGGCGAAAGGGAGCCTTGTCGGTGATTGGTGCCGTATCTCCTCCCGGAGGCGATATCTCCGAACCGGTTTCCCAGGCAACGCTTCGGATCGTAAAGGTGTTCTGGAGCCTGGATGCGGATCTTGCATACCGTCGTCACTTTCCGGCGATCAACTGGCTGACGAGTTATTCCCTGTATGTCGATACCATGGGAAAATGGTTTAACGCCAATGTAAAAAACGACTGGATGGATTTGCGGGCGCGGCTGATGCGTTTGCTGCATGATGAATCGGAGCTGGAGGAGATCGTCAAGCTGGTGGGCATGGATGCATTGTCTGCAGGCGATCGTTTGAAACTGGAAGCCGCCCGGTCCATTCGGGAAGACTTTCTTCATCAGAATGCCTATCATGAAACAGATACCTACACCTCTTTGCGGAAGCAGTATCAGATGATGCATCTGGTTCTGGGATATTATGATGCGGCTGTTTCCGCACTGGAAAAGAAAGCGGACATTGAGGACCTGGTCCGGTTGCCGGTGCGGGAGCGGATTGGGCGGTTCAAATATATGGCCGAGGATAAAACAGACGAGGAATACGATCAGATCGAACAGATGCTTTCGGATGAGATCCAGCAGGCCATAGAGAAGGAGGACGTATAATGCCAAAAGAATATCGAACCATAGAAGAGATAGCGGGTCCTCTGATGCTGGTGCGGAACGTGACCGGTGTTACCTATGATGAATTGGGAGAAATCGAACTGAGCAACGGAGAAAAACGCCGCTGTAAAGTGCTTGAGGTGGACGGCAGCAATGTTTTGGTACAGTTGTTTGAAAGCTCCACCGGCATCAACCTGTCTCAGAGCAAGGTACGGTTTTTGGGACGCAGCATGGAGCTGGGTGTTTCCAGGGATATGTTGGGGCGTATTTTTGACGGGCTGGGGCGCCCCATAGATGACGGTCCGGAAATCCTGCCGGACAAACGCATGGATATCGACGGCCTGCCCATAAATCCGGTTGCGCGCAGCTATCCCCAGGAATTTATCCAGACCGGGATATCTGCCATTGATGGGCTGAACACTCTGGTCCGGGGACAGAAGCTGCCGATCTTTTCCGCATCGGGGCTGCCCCATGCCAATCTTGCGGCGCAAATCGCGCGCCAGGCCAGGGTGCGGGGAACACAGGAGTCCTTTGCAGTTGTATTTGCTGCCATTGGCATTACCTTTGAGGAGGCCAACTTTTTTATCGAAAGTTTCCGCGAAACCGGTGCCCTGGACCGGACGGTTCTGTTTGTGAATCTGGCCAATGACCCTGCCATTGAACGGATCTCCACCCCAAGAATGGCACTGACAGCAGCAGAGTACCTGGCATTTGAAAAGGATATGCATGTGTTGGTGATTCTGACCGATATTACAAATTATGCAGATGCTCTGCGTGAGGTATCCGCTGCACGTAAGGAAGTTCCGGGCAGACGGGGATATCCCGGCTACATGTATACGGACCTGGCGTCCATTTATGAGAGGGCCGGCCGTCAGAAAGGCAAACCGGGATCCATTACAATGATTCCCATATTGACCATGCCGGAAGATGACGAGACCCATCCGATTCCGGACCTGACCGGATATATTACGGAAGGGCAGATTATACTCAGCCGTGACTTGTACCGGAAGGGAATCACGCCTCCGATCGATGTACTGCCATCGTTGTCCCGTCTGAAGGATAAGGGAATCGGGGAAGGAAAAACACGGGCAGATCATGCGGATACCATGAATCAGCTGTTTGCTGCCTATGCCCGGGGAAAAGAGGCCAAGGAACTGATGGTGGTACTTGGCGAAGCAGCCCTGACGGATATTGATAAATTGTATGCGAAATTTGCCGATGAGTTTGAAAAGCAATATATATCACAGGGATACCAGGTCAATCGGGATGTGGAAGAAACGTTGGATCTCGGCTGGAAACTGCTTCGCATTCTGCCCCGCAGTGAACTGAAACGGATCAATGACAAAATTCTGGATGAATACTATGATAAGCCTGACAAATAGGGAGGAATAGTTTTGGCTGCCGCTCATGTAAATCCAACACGTATGGAACTGACACAACTGAAGAGAAAGCTTGGCACAGCCATGAGGGGGCATAAGCTGCTGAAGGATAAAAGGGATGAATTGATGCGGCAGTTTCTGGATCTGGTAAGGGAAAACAAAGTCCTGCGGGAACGGGTGGAGCAGGGCATTCAGTCCGCCAATAAAAACTTTGTTCTGGCACGGGCGATGATGTCGGACGAAACATTGGAGACTGCGTTTCTGGCGCCCAAACAGGAAGTTTTTCTGGAGACGGACGCAAAAAACGTCATGAGCGTGGAAATCCCGCAATTTCATTATAAAACACGCACATCCGATGCCAATGACATCTACTCTTATGGGTTTGCATTTACCTCTGCCGATCTGGATGGCGCTGTGAAATCCCTGGCGGATATTCTGCCGGATATGCTGAAACTGGCAGAATGTGAAAAGGCCTGTCAGATGATGGCCACAGAGATTGAAAAAACCCGGAGACGGGTGAATGCGCTGGAGCACGTCATGATTCCTGAAATGCAGGAAAACATCCGATATATCACCATGAAGCTGGATGAGAACGAACGCAGCACGCAGGTACGCCTGATGAAAGTAAAGGACATGATGCTGGAACAGACACATCATTACAGCAGCCGGTATGACCGTCAGGCTGCCGGAGATGAAGCGGGACAGGAATCATAGGAATCAAATAATCCGGTCATGATCACAAAGGTGATGTTTCAAAAGGATTCCGTGGAAATCACGGCAATTGTATTGTTTGTACTGACCTACATTCTGTTATTGATATTTCCAAAAATCCGGGCCTATATTGCACTGGGATCTGCCGCTGTATTTGTCATCCTCGGTATACTGCCGGTGGGGAAGGTGTTCAGCACGGTGGACTGGAATGTCATCATGATGATTGCGGGAACCATGGGGGTGGTATCCCTGTTTATCGAATCGAAGATGCCGTCCCTGCTTGCCGATCTGATTATTGAAAAGACCCATAATGTAAAATGGGCCATCATATCCCTGGCTTTGTTTGCAGGGATTATTTCTGCTTTTGTGGATAACGTGGCTACGGTGCTGATGGTGGCACCTGTCGCATTGAACATATCCAAAAAGCTGAAGATATCTCCGGTGCCCGGCATTATTTCCATAGCCATTTCCTCCAATCTTCAGGGCGCCGCCACTCTGGTGGGGGACACCACATCCATCCTGCTGGGAAGCCATGCGAACCTTGATTTCCTGGATTTCTTTGTCTGCCGTGGGAGGCCGGGAATGTTCTGGGTTGTGCAGGCCGGAGCCGTGGTGTCCACCTTTGTGCTTCTGTGGATTTTCCGAAAGGAGAAACAGCCGATCCAGGCCATGGAGCGGACGGAAGTAAAGGATTATTTTCCGACTTATCTTCTGGCAGGCATGATTGTACTGCTGATTCTGGCATCTTTTGTACCGAAGCAGTTTACTCTGGGTTCCCTCCATTTCACAAAGCCCGATGCCATAAACGGCATTATCTGTGTTGCATTGTTTGTGATTGGCCTGATCCGGAGCCTGATCATCAGAAAGGACTTCAAGGTGGTCACCAGGGCCCTGAAGGAGATCGACTACTTTACCATCCTTTTGCTGGCAGGACTCTTCATTGTCATCGGAGGAATTACAGAAGCCGGCGTGGTGGAGGATATCAGCCATATCTTTGTTAATGTCAGCGGCGGCAACCTGTTTGCCCTTTACAGCCTTATTGTTTGGGCGTCTGTGCTGTTTTCCGCGTTTATTGACAATATACCCTATGTGGCAACCATGCTGCCGGTAGCCGGCGCCATTGCCGCCAATCTGGGCATCGACCCGATTATGCTGTATTTTGGCTTGCTTACCGGTGCAACCCTGGGTGGGAATCTGACTCCCATTGGTGCTTCCGCGAATATTGCCGGTCTCGGTATTCTGCGAAAGGATGGATATGAAGTCGGTACCTGGGACTTCATGAAGATCAGTGTCCCGTTTACCTTGGCGGCAGTAGTAACCGGTTATCTGCTGGTCTGGCTGATCTGGGCCTGATCCTTATTGGCAGCAGTTGCTGTGCCGTATGATAAATGGATCGGAAAAGGATATTGGTGGTCTGGTCTGATCGAATCCTATACGGCACTGCAGTTGTCGGTGCAGAGTTGGTGAGCTTTCCCAGTGATAATGATAAACGATATTGAAACAGGAAAAGAGCCTGTCCTTTGGACAAGCTCTTTTCCTGTTTTCGTTTTCCTTATTTTCCTTTGTGATTAACCAGTTGAATTTTCTTTCCATGATGAGAGGATATCGATTCCGATTTCTGACTCGGATACGTTTACCGCAAATATTTACAGTTTTTGGGACTGATGGTCTCTCCGTTTTTCCGAACCTCAAAATGCAGGTGCGGTCCAGTAGCAGATCCTGTTTCACCAACAAGAATGACCGTATCACCAGCTTTTACCTTCTGGCCTACAGAAACCTTTATAGCGGATCCGTGGGCATAAACGGTTGAAATCCCATCGCCGTGATCGATTGTTACCATGTTTCCATAACCCTTTTTCTTTTCATTATCTTCTTTTCGAGCATGTTGGACAACAATTACTGTACCATCTGCAGCAGCAACGGCAGGTTTTCCGTTAATATACCCCCCGGCGATATCCAACCCTGTATGAAACTTTCTCTTTCCTCTAATGGGATGAGTTCGCCAGCCATATCCGGAAGTAATGGTGTAATGGCCAGGTGCTGGCCAACACGTAAATGTTATTTCGGAATTTTTGGATCCTCCATAGAAATTGGCCTGCCTTTTAGAACCCCGGCTGGCTTTCACTTGTCGCTGCTGGCTGGCAAGAGTCAATCTCCGGATTTCTTTTTCCAGGTTTTTGGACTCTGCCTCCATGGCATCCAGATCTTCGCCGATCTTGGCCTTTTCGGCGTCGAGCTGATCGATCAGCCTTTGCTTTTCGTTCTGCGTCGCTTCGATGTCCTGCTTTTGCTTTGCAATCTGCGCTTTCGTGTTCTGGATTTCTCTTTCCTTTTGCTCCAGAGCAGCTTTTTGGCTTTCTATGCCGCGCTTGCATTGCTCAATGTCGGCTTTTTGATCTTCGCAAGCCTCTTTCTTCTTTTTCACTTCATCCCGGTACTGAGTCAGTTCATCAAATACGCCCTGATCATAGGAGAACATTTTGGTGATCATATCCACCCGATCCATCAGATCGTTCAGGCCTTTGGATTCAAACAGCAGTTCCAGGTAGGAAGAGTTGCTGTTCATATACATGGCTCTCATTCGATCTGCATTGAGTTGCTCCTGTTCCTCAGCTTTTTTGATAGCCTGATTCAATTCTGTCTGAAGCTTGTCCAGATTTTTCCTGGTGTTCGTCAGGTTGTTCTCTGTGACTGCCAGCTCCTGCTTTTTGGCGGAGAGCTCGCTCTGTGTCTGGTTCAACTGGTTTTCCACTGCGGACAGTTCCTTCTGTTTTTCCTGCAGGCTCTGATCAACTTGCTTCAGCTGATTTTGCACGCTGTTTTGCTGATCCCTGACCTGATTCAGATTCTTTTTGCTATCTGTAATGTTCTTATGTACATCGTTCAGCTTTCCCTGCTTTTCGGTTATACCGGAAGCAAAGGCCGACGCTGCCATGGTCATTACAAGAATAACAGCCAGAAATGGAATAAGGAATTTTTTTCTCACAGAATCACCCCGTCATGGATTTTAAGCAAATGTGACAAAAGTATTAAAATTCATTTGCTTTCCTGTCATTATACTATATCTTAAATAATTTGTATAGTATAAAATAAGCTGAATATTGCGGATTTTGTTGATTCTGCATGCTGTTTTTTCTATAATATGAAATAAGGGTCGAAAAGTATAAAATAGGAAGTATATTTCATTCGCTTGTCATAAATCAGTGAAAAAGGAGAGAACGGAATTTTGAGTACTTATCGCAGGGAGCTGGGGAAATGGGGGGAGGAGCAGGCCTGTCGGTATCTTATCCGGCAGGGCTATCGGATTGTATATCGGAATTATCGATGCCCCTTTGGCGAAGTGGATATTATTGCATCCGGGGAGGATCAACTGGTATTTGCTGAGGTGAAGACCCGGACATCCACGGCTTTTGGCACTCCCGCCCAGGCGGTGAACCGGAAAAAGCAGTCCAGGTATCGGAAAGCTGCGTTGTGCTTTCTTCAGGACAGGCACTGGAAGAATGCGTCCTGTCGTTTTGATATCCTGGAGGTCTTCGTCCGGCCGGATTCCTCTTTTCAGATCCATCATATCCCCAATGCTTATGGGGTATAAACTGCTTCCCTTTCCATTATCAAGACAAATCCGTAAGGTCCTCTGCCGGGAACAGGGTCGCTCCGGCAGCCGTGGCATACTCTGCGTGATCGGGCATGTGAAACCGTACCTGGTACAGGCTCTGCAGGGAGTCAAAAATGGCCCGGGACTGGGGGACATTGGTCAGATTCCCCGTTAATACAATATCCTTTGTATTGTGTATGCAGGAAGCAAACGCGGCAATGGTCCCAATGGTCTGGAACACGAGGTTGATAATTCCAAGAGCGGTATCCGACTTGGTGGCCAAATCGCTGATTTTCCCGAAATTGGATGCCGTGCTTTCCTGCGTCAGGCTTCCCACCGGGTCCTTTGTGATATCCCGGATCAAAAGATCGATATGAGACAGATCTCCGCCCTGAGCCATTTCGATCAAATCATCAAAATGCCGAATATTGAGCATTTTATTGGAGAGGCCCAGAAGAGTGCCTCCGCCGACGCCGGTACCGCCGATATGCTTTTCCCCGTTTTTATCGGCAATGACATAAGCCGTGCCGGTACCCATGCTGACAATGATGGCCCGCTTCAGGCCGGTCAGAAACAACCCGCCCTTTCCGATGGCCTGAAACTCATTCACCTTGCCAGTGGGAATCCCGTATATATTATCGGACAGGTATCCGGAGCCTGCCCCGGTTACCAGAATCCGGCTGATATCCTTCAGACTCAGCTTGTTTTTGCTCATAAATTTGCCGAAAGCTCCATATACGGATGCAATGGGATCGTTGGCCTTGACCAGTATGGGACTGAAAATCCTGTTTTCATGTAATCCGACAATTTTTGTTGTACTTCCGCCGACATCGATTCCAATAATTCTTGACATACGATTACTCCCTGATTATTTTTCTGTATTTGTTGTAAGCCATCGTAATGGCCATGGTCAATATGCCGGCAAGAACGGCTTCTGCAATGGCATTTGTCGTCAGCACAGAGAGCAGCATTGCCTGGAAGGCAATTCCCAGCCTTTTTACGACTTCCCGGGCATATACCAGATAAAGCATCAGGAATACCAGCCCGGTATTCACCGCGCTGCCCGCAATGCCTGCGACAAAGGCGGATGCCGGTGCTTTCAGAGCCTTATGGAGAATCCGGTAAACATAACAGGCCACCACTCCGACCAGCATCCGTGGAAGTACGGAAACGAGCGGGTTGATAAACAGAGGATCGATAACGGTCACCGGTCTCGTCACTGCATGAATCAGAGAGATAATGCCCATCAGCGTTCCAAGAATCCATCCGGCAACCGGGCCCAGCAGGACCCCTGTAATAATGGTGGGGATATGGACGACCGTCGCACTGATCGAACCCAATGGCACTGCACCCAATGGCGTCAGGTCCAATACAATGGTAATAGCCAGCATTAAAGCAAGGAAGGTGAGATTTTTGGTATCCTTTAGGGATCGGCTCATAAACCATTCTCCTTTTAAAATAATATATTTATGATATTCATACTATCATATCATAGTTTGGATTCCCGGTAAATTCTGATTTTTTCTTCTCTGCAAATTAAGGAACAAATCGATCAGGCTTTGGAGACTTTAAACAGGGATCGGAAAAAGTCTGCAATTCCCCGGACCATTTTTGTTATGAAACCGATCTTCTCCACTTTTTTGGCTGTACGGATATCTGTCGTTGCCAGGACATCCCTGCCCAATCGGACTTCTGCCTTTCCCACTGTTTTACCGGCTGCAACAGGAGCCGATATCGGCTGATCCGACGGCACGGCAGAGATTTTGATATCTGCCTTATTGGATTTCGGCACAGCTGCTGTTATGGATTCATTGATTTTTACCGGCACCGTGGTTTCCCTGCCGTTCCGTACCGGGATTTCCCCGATTGTTTTCCCTTTTTTTGCAACTTCCGTCAGTTCGAAATTCTGATAGCCATAATCCAGCAGCTCTTTGGAAGCCGCAAGCCGTTCCTTTTCGTCCCTGGTTTTCAGCACAACGGAGATCAGCCGCATGCCGTCCTTTTTTGCCGTACCTACCAGACAGAAGCCGGCTTCCTCGGTCCATCCGGTTTTCAGGCCGTCTGCGCCGGGATAATTTTCAAGAAGGGGATTACGATTTTTCTGATAGATCCCGTTGAAGGTAAGTTCCTTTGTAGACTCCAGCTCCAGCACTTTTGGATAATTTGTGATCAGATATCTGGCCAATATTGCAATATCATGGGCGCTCATGTGATGTCCTGCTGCCGGCAGACCATTGCAGTTCCTGAACTCGGTATGGGTCATGCCCAGTTCCTTTGCGCGTTTGTTCATCTGCCTGACAAAGGCTTCCTCGGATCCATACAAATGTTCTGCAAGGGCAACACAGCCGTCATTGGCGGATACGACGGAGATTCCGGTCAGAATGTCCCGCAGCGGTACTTTGGACCCGACATCGAGGAACATCTCCGATCCTTCCATTCCGGTTCGCCATGCTTTTTCGGAAACCGTCACCGGATCCTCCCAGTGGGCACTTCCGTTATCCAAAGCCTCAAATCCCAGCAATAAGGTCATGATTTTGGTGATGCTGGCCGGGGGAAGAGGGGTATCCGCATTTTTCTCGTAAAGTGTTTGCCCGGTGGAGGCTTCCATTAATATGGCAGACTCTGCGGCACTGTTGAAGGTATCCTGGGCGGAGGCGGGTGAGGTAACGCTCAGGAACAAAAGCAGGACTGCCATTCCGACCCAGCCTGCCTTTTTTTGTTTTTTCCCTTGTTCCTTCATTTTCTTATAATCCTCCATTCTATATGGTTCATTTGAGTTTTGTTTCATGATAATGATATTATACGACATTATCGTTTTTCATGCGAGGTACAAATTATTTCGGATATCGTTTTTACCGGACGGGAAACGAATGCAGATGGTAAATACCGGAAACCAAAAATTTCTGAAACGGGAGAAAAAGGAAATAAAGTGAAGGATTTAAAATATAATCCTGCAAAGCAGAGGTAAGCTGCATTGACTTTTGGGCCCGGATGTGATAAAATTCATGCCACAATGGCGTACTCAATGGAGAGTATTCTTCTCTTTTGATGCGCTTTTTTTATTACTCATAAGCTGCATAAACTGAATGAATGGAAAGGCAGAAATGCAAAATGGTATGGAATCCAAATAAAAGGAGATAGGAGCTTTATGCAGATTGCAGGGGCTGGAGGAATGGACATGAAAAATATGGCAGATAAGAATCGCAAAGGAATGTATGATTCCGCGCAGGAGCACGATGCCTGCGGGATTGGATTGATTGCGGACAGCAAGGGAAGGAAAACCTGCGGGATTGTAAAAAATGCCCTGAAAATTCTCGTAAGTCTGGATCACAGGGGCGGAACCGGAAGCGAGCCCGATACCGGAGATGGAGCAGGCATTCTGATTCAGATTTCCGATGCGTTTTTCCGGACTGTCTGTGAGGCAGAGGGCATCCAGCTGCCTCAGGCAGGAGATTATGGGATAGGCATGGCTTTTCTTCCTGTCCGTTTCCGTCCGGATTATGAAATGGGGCTGAAATCCATTGTGAAGCAGGAGGGACAGAACTTTCTGGGATGGCGTACGGTGCCGGTGAACCATGCGGTTCCGGGGAAAACGGCCAAAGCCTGTCAGCCCTGTATTCGCCAGGCCTTTATTGCCAGAGGTGGCGAAACGGACCGGGGGATGGATTTTGAACGCCGGCTTTGCATCATAAGGAAAAGGGCGGAAAAGGAAATCACGGGTCCCGGCAGCGCTGCCGGGAACGGAATCTATCTGGCCAGTCTGTCCTCCAGCACCATTGTCTACAAAGGGATGCTGCAGCCTGCCCAGCTGCCGCGGTTTTATCCGGATTTATCGGATGAGCGAATGGTTTCCGCCATTGCCCTGGTGCATTCCCGATTCAGCACCAATACGTTTCCCAGCTGGGAAAAGGCTCACCCCAACCGCTATACGGTGCACAATGGAGAGATCAACACCCTGCGGGGCAATATCAACTGGATGCGGGCTAGGCAGGCCATGTTCTCTTCCGGTATCTTTCGGGAAGAGCTGGAAAAGGTGATTCCTGTTCTGGATGAGAAGGGAAGCGACTCCGCCATGCTGGATAACTGTCTGGAATTCCTGTATCACTGCGGATACTCCCTTCCGCATGCTCTCATGATGATGATACCGGAGCCATGGTCCGGACAGGCGGGCAGGACTCCGGAGAGAAAGGCATTTTACCAGTATCACAGCTGTCTGTCCGAGCCCTGGGACGGCCCGGCTGCCATCTGCTTTACCGATGGAAAGCTGGCCGGAGCCGTTGTGGACCGGAACGGACTGAGGCCGGCACGCTATACCATTACCAAGGATGGGATGGTGGTACTGGCTTCCGAAACCGGTGTCCTGGATATGGAGCCCCGGGACATCCTGAAAAAGGGAAGGCTTGCGCCCGGCGGGATGCTCCTGGTGGATACCGTGAACGGCCGGATCCTTGAAGATGAGGAAATCAAGGAAACAATTGCCTGCCAGCACCCCTATGGGGAATGGCTCCGGGAATCCATGACGGATCTGGAGGACGGAAAGGCCGATTTCGCAGACTGCCGGTCCGGAAAGATGACGGAAAGGGATCTGCCGATCCTGCACAGAACATTTGGCTACACCAGGGAGGACCTGACTGTCCTGCTGGATCCGATGGCAGCTGCCGGAGAGGAGCCGGTGGGGTCCATGGGGGATGATACGCCACTGGCAGTGCTGTCTGCCCGTCCGCATCTGCTATATGATTACTTCAGGCAGCATTTTGCACAGGTTACCAATCCACCGATGGATTCCATCCGGGAATCCATCGTGATGTCCGAAGAGACGCTGCTTGGTCCGGAAGGCAATCTCCTGAAGCCGGGTCCTGCGGCTTGCCACCGGATCCGGCTGAAAAGTCCGGTTCTTGTTCCGGGTCAGCTGGAAAAACTGAAACACAGGGAGAGGGAAGGATTCCCTTCACGGGAATTTCCCATCCGATACCCGGTCCGGGAAGGCGGAAGCGGTCTGGAAAAATCCATGGAGCAGCTCTGCCGTGCAGCGGAAGAAGCGGTCCGGGAAGGCATAAACATCCTGATATTGAGTGACAGGCATACGACAGCGGAGGAGGCGCCCATTCCCGCCTTGCTGGCAGTTTCCGGCCTGCATCATGATCTGATCGAAAAAGGACTGCGTACCCGGGCCAGTATCATACTGTCTTCCGCAGAGCCCAGGGAGGTGCATCACTTAGCGCTTCTGCTGGGGTATGGTGTGGATGCCGTCTGCCCCTGGCTGGCATTGGAGACCATTCGGGACAGGACTGCGCGGGGTCTTCTGAAAGGAATGGAATATCCGGAGGCGGAGCGGAATTATGTCCATGCCCTGCGGAAGGGGATCCTGAAAACCATCTCCAAGATGGGCATTTCCTCGGTGCAGAGCTACCGGGGAGCTCAGATATTTGAGGCGGTGGGGATCAGCAGCAATGTGACTGCAAAGTATTTTGCCGGGACTCCGTCCAAAGTGGAGGGCCTTACCCTGGATGAGATTGCTGCAGAAATCCGCATGCGGCATTCGGCAGCTTATTCTGTTTCCGATTCCGGAGAGGAAGCCCTGGATCCGGGCGGCATATATAAATGGAGAAAAGGCGGGGAGGATCATCGGTATCGTCCGGAAACGGTGCGCATGCTGCAGAAATCGGTCCGGGCCGGGGATTACGGTCTTTACAAAAAGTATGCAGCATGTGTCAACGATTCCTCAGAAAAAGCCAATACCCTCAGAGGACTTCTGGAATTCCGGACGGACAGGGAACCGGTCCCCATTGAGGAAGTGGAGTCGGTGGAATCCATTGTAAAAAGATTCCGGACCGGAGCGATGTCCTATGGCTCCATCAGCCGGGAGGCCCATGAAGCCCTGGCGGTTGCCATGAACCGTCTCGGCGGAAAGAGCAATACAGGGGAAGGAGGGGAAGACCCAGGCCGTTTCCGTCCCGACGCCAACGGGGATTCACGCTGCAGCGCCATCAAGCAGGTTGCATCCGGCCGTTTTGGGGTAACCGGCGGGTATCTGCTCCACGCCAGGGAACTGCAGATTAAAATAGCTCAGGGGGCAAAGCCGGGGGAAGGAGGGCAGCTGCCCGGATCCAAGGTTTATCCCTGGATTGCGGAGGTCCGGCATTCCATTCCCGGCATTGGACTGATTTCCCCGCCTCCCCATCATGATATTTATTCCATTGAAGATCTTGCCGAACTGATCTATGATCTGAAAAATGCAAACCGGGATGCCCGGATCAGTGTCAAGCTGGCATCCGAGGCGGGAGTCGGGACCATTGCCGCCGGTGTCGCCAAGGCCGGCGCCGATGCAGTGGTGATAAGCGGTCATGACGGGGGGACCGGTTCCGCTCCGAGAAGCAGCATCCGGCATGCCGGGCTGCCCTGGGAGCTTGGGGTGTCGGAGACCCATCAGACACTGATCCGAAACAACCTGAGACGCCGGATTGCGGTGGAAACCGACGGCAAGCTGATGACCGGCAGGGATGTGGCAGTGGCGGCTCTTCTTGGTGCGGAGGAGTATGCCTTTGCCACGGCTCCGCTGGTTGCTCTTGGCTGTGTGATGATGCGGGTCTGTCATACGGACGCCTGCCCGGTGGGGATCGCCACACAGAACCCGGAACTGCGCAGACGGTTTTCCGGGGATCCGCAGTATGTGGTAAACCTTATGCAGTTTATTGCACAGGATCTGAGGGAAATTATGGCGGAACTGGGATTCTGTAAGGTCCATGAAATGATTGGCAGAACCGATGTCCTGGCGGAAAGGGAAAGCAAAGGCATCCGGAAAACCAAAGGGATGGATCTGAGCGCCATTCTGTATTTGCCAAAGGTTTCTTCGCACCGGGAAAGGTACTGCAGCAGCCCCCGGAAAACGGATTTTTCCGATACACTGGACTGCCGGGTGCTGCTGCCGGCCTGCCGGCCGGCACTGGAGGAGAAAAGGAAGGTACGTCTTTCCCTTCCCGTCCGGAATACGGACCGGGCTGTGGGCACCATTCTGGGCAGTGAGGCAGTCCGGAGATACGATGCGGAAGGACTGCCGGACGGTACGGTGGAGCTTCATTTCCGCGGCTGTGCAGGGCAGAGTTTCGGAGCTTTTCTTCCCCGGGGAATCACGATGATTCTGGAGGGAGATGCCAACGACTACGTCGGCAAAGGCCTTTCCGGGGGAATTATCGCCGTCCGTCCTCCCAGGGAGGTTTCCTTTTGCCCTGAAGAAAATACCATTCTGGGGAATGTCGCGTTCTATGGCGCCACCTCCGGGGAGGCATATATCCGGGGCGGCGCGGGTGAACGGTTCTGTGTACGGAACAGCGGCATGAAAGCCGTTGTGGAAAATGTGGGGGATCACGGCTGTGAATATATGACCGGCGGAAGGGTGGTTGTCCTGGGCAGGACCGGGTGTAACTTTGCTGCCGGTATGTCCGGCGGGGCTGCCTATGTGCTGGATGAGGACGGAAGCTTCAGGAACCGCTGCAATCCCGGGATGGTGGATCTGTTGGGCCTGACGGAGGAAGAAGAGATCCCTGAAGTCCGTGAAATGATCGAAAGGCATGCCAGGTATACCGACAGCAGAACCGCATGGAAGGTTTTGTCCCAATGGGACAGGTATCTGGCCTGTTTTGTAAAGGTCCTGCCGCGGGATTCCTGAATTCCTACAGGATGCGGACCTGATATTTGCGCAGCCAGGTATTCACCTGAATCAGATAGGCAAAAAGCTGGGGCCCCGCCATAAGCTGTCCGAACCAGGGTTTGCCGTAATCCGATTTCTTTTGGGCGAGGGAAAGGACGGCATCCCGGTCAACCAGCTGCAGGAGGGGGGAACTGCGGTCGTTCAGGATTTCCCTTGTCATGGAAAGGACTGCCTTTTCATAGGATGGATTATGGGTTTTGGGATAGGGGCTCTTTTTTCGATACAGGATCTCATCCGGAAGAAGGCCCTCCATTGCCTTGCGGAGCAGGCCCTTTTCCATGCCGCCCATATTTTTCAGTTCCCATGGAATGTTCCAGACATATTGTGCCAGCCGGTGGTCGCAGTAAGGGACCCGGACTTCCAGTCCATGTGCCATGCTCATGCGGTCCTTTCGGTCCAGCAGGGTGGACATGAACCAACGGATATTCAGATAGAAGATTTCCCGTCTGCGGGCTTCCGATGGAATTTCGCCCGGCAAGCGGGGAGTCTCGGCCAGGGTTTCGTTGTATCTTTTCCGTACATATTCCTCCGGACGGATGGCATCCAGGACTTCCCTCTTCAGCATTCCTGTCCGTTCCTTTATGGAGGGAATCCAGGGAAAGGAATTGCTGGTTTGCATACTTTCATTATGAAACCATGGATAGCCGCCGAAGATCTCATCTGCACATTCCCCGGACAATCCGACGGTTGCCTGTTTCCTGATTTCCCTGCAGAACAGCCATAAAGAGGAATCCACGTCCGCCATTCCGGGCAGATCCCGGGCTTCGGTCGCAGAAACAAGTGCCTGAGCCAATTCCGGTGTGTCCAGTTTGACAGAGTGATGATTTGTGCCGAACTGTTCCGAAACGATCTTTACCCAGTGTGCATCGGAATTGGGCTGAAAACGGCTGGGCTTGAAATAAAGCTCATTGTCCACATAATCAACGGAATACGTGTTCAATACCTGGTTTTTTGCCTGGAAATGCCTGGCGGCAACTGCCGTAATGATACTGGAATCCAGCCCGCCGGACAGAAAGGTACAGACCGGAACATCTGCGGTCAGCTGCCGTTCGATGGAATCCAGAACCAGCTCCCGCACGGTCTCCAGCGTTTTCTCCGGACTGTCGGCATGCGGCATGCTCTCAAAGTTCCAGTAACGGCGCTGGTAAATCCCTGACGGATCGATGAACAGGGTGAACCCCGGCTTGACTTCGTATACGTCCCGGTATATTCCGTTTCCCGGTGTCCGGGAAGGGCCCAGCGCGAAGATTTCCGCCAATCCTTCCGAGTTGACGATGGGTTCAATCTGCGGATGCTTCAGCAGTGCCTTCAGCTCGGAGGCAAAAATCAGGGAATTCCCCCGCTGTGCATAAAACAACGGCTTTACACCAAACCGGTCCCGGCACAGGAACAGACTTTTTTCCCTGTCGTTCCATACACCAAAGGCATAGATGCCATTGATGCGCTGTGCACAGTCCGGCCCCCATTCAATATAGGCCTCCAGCAATACTTCCGTATCGGAGCTGCTGATAAATTCGTGGCCAAGGGAACGAAGCTCACTGCGCAGTTCGGTGGTGTTATATAATTCCCCGTTATAGACAAGGACAAACGTCTGGTTTCCCCTGTGCCGGACCATGGGCTGTCCTCCGCCTGCCGGGTCCACGACGGCCAGCCGCCTGTGTCCCAGCAGGGCATGATCCGAGCACCAGTATCCAAGATCGTCCGGTCCCCGGGGAACAAGTTCCTCTGTCATTTTTTCAATTACATCCCGGTACCGGGAGATGGGATCGGCTGTATTGATCCATCCGGTGATTCCGCACATAGTTTCACACCTTTCCTTTTGAGTTTTACGGATGCTGCCTTTGCATCTTTCTTTTTCGGTTGGAAAGGTCCGTATACAAATGCAGCAGCAATACTATTTATATGCATATTTATAAGCCTTGTGAGCACGACGGGCTGTTATTTTTTATAAAATGCAGCATGCAAAAATAAAATTGCAATTTAGCCGAATTTTTTTCAATGGGGCATTGACGGGGAAAATTGTCCCGTGCTATAATTTCTAAGGTGAAGTGATGATTGGATTGTCGGACCGGGAATGCATAATAAATGCATAATAAAAGAACGAATTCAGAAGTTACCATATTGCAAGGACGCAGGTGACGGATGAAGCGGGCGTACTCAATGGGGAGCAGGTTTCTCCTGAGTTCGCCCTTTTTACTTTTCCTTTATCTTTTAAAGGAAGAGTTGCCTGTGAGGGAAGGGCAGTTCTGCCTTTCCTTACCATGCAGGAAGCGGTACAATTGGGAAAAGGTTCTTTTATCCTGCAGGAAACCTGGAAAGCGGGAATGGGAGGAGATCATAATGACAATGGAAAGATTGATTTTACCAAAGGGATACCGGACGTCCCTGAGTGTTCCGGAAACGGAAAAAGCGATCAAATCGCTGAAGGATTTTTTTGAAGACCGTCTGGCGGAGGAGCTGAATCTGGTGCGGGTTTCTGCGCCGCTTTTTGTAACACCGGAATCCGGTCTGAACGACAACCTGAATGGGGTGGAACGGCCGGTTGCCTTTGACATCCGGGCTCTGGGCGGGAAGCAGGTGGAGATCGTCCATTCCCTGGCAAAGTGGAAGAGAATGGCCCTCAAACGATATGGATTTCATCATGGCGAAGGCCTGTATACGGATATGAATGCCATTCGGAGAGACGAGGATCCGGACAATCTGCATTCCTTTTATGTGGATCAGTGGGATTGGGAAAAGATCATCCGCAGGGAGGAAAGAACGGAGGAAACCTTGCGGAATACGGTAAACAGCATTTTCAGGGTTTTCAAGGATGCGGAGGAGTTTATCTGCAGCAGATATCCGCAGTTGCACCGTCTTCTGCCGGATGAAATCACCTTCCTGACCACCCAGGAGCTGGAGGATCGGTATCCCGGTCTGGATCCGCGGCATCGGGAGGATGCCATTGCGAGGGAAAAGAAAGCGGTATGTCTCATGAAGATCGGGGGCCTGCTGAAGTCCGGCATCCGCCATGACGGAAGGGCACCGGATTACGATGACTGGGAGAGAAACTGCGATATTCTTTTCTGGTATCCACCGCTGGACTGCTCCTTTGAGGTGTCTTCCATGGGAATCCGGGTTGATGAGGAAGCACTGCGGAAGCAGCTGAAGCTGGCCGGCTGTGAGGAGAGAAAGGATTTGCCGTTCCATCGGGAGCTTCTGAACGGGGATTTGCCCTGTACCATAGGCGGAGGCATCGGCCAGTCCAGAATCTGCATGTATCTTCTGAACAAAGCCCATATTGGAGAAGTACAGGCCTCCGTATGGCCGGAAGAAATGCTGGAAGCCTGTGAGCGTGCAAATATCACTTTACTGTAAAGAAATAAAAAAGCAAAGGGAAAGGGGACAGAATATGCCCGATCATAGCAAGGAAGATATTTTAAGAATGGTAAAGGAACAGGATGTGCAGTTTATCCGGCTGCAGTTTACCGATATACCGGGAACCCTGAAGAATGTTGCCATTACCTCAGATCAGCTGGAAAAAGCACTGGATAATCAGCATATGTTTGACGGATCCTCCATAGAAGGTTTTGTGCGGATTGAGGAATCCGATATGTATCTGCGACCGGATTTAAACTCTTTTGTGATCTTTCCATGGAGACCGGACAGCGGAAAAGTGGCCCGGCTGATCTGTGATGTCTATCGTCCGGACGATACGCCTTTTGAGGGCGATCCCAGGTATGTCCTGCGAAGAGCAATAAAGAAAGCCAGGGAGCTGGGATACGAGACGCTCAATGTGGGTCCGGAATGTGAATTTTTCCTTTTTCTTACGGATGAAGAGGGGAATCCCACCACGATCACCCAGGACAAAGGGGGGTACTTTGATCTGGGACCGGTGGATCATGGAGAGAATGCACGAAGGGAAATGGTGCTGATGCTGGAGAAGATGGGATTTGAAATCGAAGCTTCTCATCATGAGGTGGCACCCGGACAGCATGAAATCGACTTCAAATACGGAGACGCCCTGACAGCGGCAGATAATATCATGACGTTCAAGATGGTGGTCAAGGTTATTGCACAAAAAAACGGTCTGCATGCGACCTTTATGCCAAAACCAATTTCGGACATCAACGGCTCCGGCATGCATACCAATGTTTCCCTGTTCCGGGATGGGAAAAATGCCTTTTACGAGGAATCCGACCCCATCCGGCTGAGCCGGGAAGCCCGTTGGTTTATCGGCGGCATCTTCCGGCACATGAAGTCCATTACGGCGATCACCAATCCCATTGTCAATTCCTATAAGAGGCTGATTCCGGGATACGAGGCTCCGGTGTATATCGCCTGGTCAACGCAGAACAGAAGTCCGCTGATCCGTATTCCGGCTGCCCGGGGAGATGCCACCCGTATCGAGCTGCGCTGTCCGGATCCGTCCTGCAACCCGTATCTGGCCCTTGCAGCCATACTGCATGCCGGCCTGGACGGCATCGTTCACAGGCTGGATCCGCCTCCTGCCATGGACCGGAATATTTTTAAAATGACGGAAGATCAAAGATCGCAGGCGGGGATCGACTCTCTTCCAGGCGATTTAATGGAGGCAATCGGGGAGATGGAAAAGAGTGATTTTGTCCGGGAATCTCTTGGTGATCATGTGTTCCGCAAATATATCAAGGCGAAGAAGAAGGAATGGAATCAATACCGGACAAGTGTCTCCAAATGGGAAATTGACAACTATCTGACGAAGTATTAAGGAAACACAACAGGTATCAGGGAAACAAAGCAGGGTATCTTAACGGTATCCGGACGATATCACAAGGGAGGCAGGAAAGATGACGGATACGATGAGGGAAGTTCTTCAGTTTATACAGGAGAATGATGTAAAGTTTATTCGGCTGGCGTTTTGCGATATATTTGGTACGCAGAAAAACATTTCCATCCTGCCGGATGAACTGGAAAGAGCATTTCAATATGGAATATCCTTTGATGCTTCGGCCGTACCCGGATTTATGAATGTGGAACAATCCGATTTGTTTCTTTATCCGGATCCGGCGACGCTTCATATTCTGCCCTGGAGACCGCAGCAGGGACGGGTCATCCGTTTCTTCTGCGGGATACGTCATCCGGACGGAAAAGCGTTCGAAGGGGACATGCGCAGTCTTCTGAAACAGGCGGAGGACCGTGCCTTCCGTATGGGATATCTCTGCAGGATCGGAGCGGAATGTGAATTTTATCTCTTTCATTCCGATGACGATGGAAATCCAACGGATCTCCCGTATGACAACGGCGGATATCTGGATATTTCACCGCTGGATCGCTGTGAAAATGTGAGAAGGGAGATTTGCCTGACACTGGAGCAAATGGGGATCCAGCCGGAGAGTTCCCATCACGAACAGGGCCCGGGACAAAACGAGATTGATTTCCGATACAGCGACGCCCTGTCCGCCGCAGATAATCTCATTACCTTTAAATCCGTTGTAAAGGCAATTGCGGAGAAGAACGGACTCTACGCGTCTTTTTTGCCCAAGCCGATTATCAACCGAAGCGGAAGCGGGCTTCATGTGAACATTTCCCTTGCCAAAGCCGGGAATCGGAGCGGCAGCCCCATACCGGACAGCGATGGCTTTCTTTCCGGCATTCTGGAGAAAGCCATTGAGATTACGGCGTTTGCCAACCCTATTCCGAACTCCTATACCCGACTGGGCGTTTTCGAAGCCCCCGGATATGTTTCCTGGTCCCGCGAAAACCGTTCCCAGCTGGTCCGTATTCCGGCCACCACCTGTGAGGAACGCAGAAGGATTGAGGTTCGGTCTCCGGATCCGTCCTGCAACCCGTATCTGGTTTTTGCCCTGCTGATTCATGCTGGTCTGGATGGAATGGAACAGAAACTGGTTCCGCCGAAACCGTTGGATCTGAATCTTTATAAGGCGGATGCGGATATTTTGGAGGAATTGCCTGCCCTTCCGGCTAATTTAAAAGAGGCACTGGATTTTGCCGGGCAAAGTGAATTTATACGCAGGATTCTTCCGGGGAAGACCCTGGAAAAATATCAGGACATCAAGTTGGCGGAATGGGATGCTTACCGAAAGATACCGGATAAGGAGAAGGCGGACAAACAAATCTATTTTGGATCGGTTTGACCGATGGTCTGATCCGTAACGGATCCGGCTGCCGGCGGCAGACCCGTTTCCTTTCAATGCGGCCGGGAAGCGGGTCCGCATTGGGGAAAAGCAAAGCGGAAAGGCGGTGATGGTTTGGATTGCATCCTCATTGTTTCCGGTTCGAAAAAAAGCAGGGCAAAACTTCAGGAGCTTCTGGCCATGGATCCTTCCTGCGGGGAAACCATTCCCGTCCGCAACGGAAAGCAGGCCAGGCTTTTTCTGATTGAAAGGGACTGTGATCTGTGCGTCATCAATGCACCGCTCAGCGATGAGTTTGGAACGGATCTGGCGGCTGCCATTGTCGGAAAGGGCATTTCCCAGGTCCTTCTTATTGTACGGAATGAGCTGGCAGATGAAATCTCGGAAAAGGTTGAAAAATTTGGCGTTTTTGTGATTCCCAGGCCAGTCAGTCCGCCTTTTTTCTGGAGTGCCTACAAGCTGATCACTGCAGCGCACAACCGGATGCCTACCTTACAAAGCGAAAACCAGCAGCTGCAGAACAGGATTGAGGATATGAAGCGGATTGACCGGGCCAAATGTCTGCTCGTTCAGTTTCTAAATATCACGGAGCCGGAAGCGCATCGGTTCATCGAGAAACAGGCAATGGACCGGCGGGTTACAAAAAAGGAAATCGCCGATGCCATCCTGAAAAAGTATGAAGGCTGAGAACGCAGGAAGTCGGTCTGTATAGCGGAGGAGAACAGGATATGAAGCGAAAGTTTACAAAAATGCAGGGTTTGGGAAATGATTATATTTATTTCAATTGTCTGGCCGAAGACATTCCTCATCCGGAGACCCTGGCCGTCCGGCTGTCCGACCGTCATTTCGGGATAGGAGGGGATGGACTCATTCTCCTTTGTCCTTCAGACCGGGCGGATGTGAAAATGCGGATGTTCAACGCCGACGGCAGCGAAGGGAAGATGTGCGGAAACGGCATACGCTGTGTGGGAAAATACCTTTATGACAACGGAATTGTAACGAGAACAAACCTGGATGTGGAAACACCCAGCGGGATCAAAAAGCTGGAGCTTCATGTACAGGACAGGGAAGTCCGGTCCGTCCGGGTGGATATGGGCAAAGCGGACTTTTCTCCGGAAAGCATCCCGGTCCTGTTGAAGGGAGGTCCTGTCATTCACCGGGAATTCTCCGTTGCCGGAAGGAAATGCTTCATTACCTGCGTATCCATGGGAAATCCCCACTGCGTTGTTTTTGTGGAGGATGTGGATTCCGTTCCCATTGCAACGGCAGGGCCGATGTTTGAAAACGCTTCTGTTTTTCCGGACCGCGTCAATACGGAATTTGTCCAGGCCCGGAGCGGCAAAGTGCTGAAAATGCGGGTCTGGGAACGCGGCAGCGGAGAAACCCTTGCCTGTGGTACCGGCGCCTGTGCTTCCGTTGCTGCCGCCGTGGCAAATGGGATTTGCAGCCGGGATGAGGAAATCCGGGTTTGCCTGAAAGGCGGGGATCTTTTCGTCCGGTACACAGAGGAAACCGTTCTTATGACCGGCAATGCGGAAAAAGTTTTTGAAGGAGTTGTAAACATATGACGAAGTACATTTTTGTAACAGGCGGCGTGGTTTCCGGCCTGGGCAAGGGGATCCTGGCGGCCTCCCTGGGCAGGCTGCTCAAGTCGAGGGGACTGAAAGTATTTGCACAGAAGCTGGATCCCTACATCAATGTGGATCCGGGGACCATGAGTCCTTATCAGCACGGAGAAGTGTTTGTCACGGAGGACGGTGCAGAGACCGATCTGGATCTGGGACATTATGAACGGTTTATCGATGAGGATCTCAACCGGTTTTCCAATCTGACCTCCGGAAAGGTTTACTGGAACGTGCTGAACAAGGAGCGGAAGGGAGAATACCTTGGCGAGACGGTTCAGGTGATTCCACATATTACAAATGAGATCAAGCATTTCATTTATACCGTATCCCAGGGGGACGATATCGATGTGGTCATCACGGAAGTGGGGGGGACCATCGGAGACATTGAAGGACAGCCTTTTCTGGAGGCGATCCGGCAGATCCCCCTGGAAATCGGAAGGGAAAACTGCCTGTTTATTCATGTGACACTTGTTCCCTACGTCAGCGGTTCCAACGAATACAAATCCAAGCCGACCCAGCACTCCGTCAAACAACTTCAGTCCCAGGGCATCATGCCCGATATCATCATCTGCCGGTGTGACCGAAAGCTGGAGCAGAGCATGAAACAGAAAATATCCCTGTTCTGCAACGTAAAGCCGGACTGCGTCCTGGACAATACCACCGTGCCGGTTCTGTATGAAGTGCCCATTATGCTGCATAACCAGGGTCTTGACGATATTGTATGCCGGGAATTGAATATTCCGGCACCGCCCTGCGACCTTTCCGACTGGACCGGCATGCTGGACCGGATCCGCCGCAGAAGCAGGGAGGTGACCATTGCCATTGTGGGAAAATATGTAAAACTCCACGATGCCTATCTGTCCATTGTGGAAGCTCTGCATCATGCAGGCTATGAAACCGGGACGAAAATCCGGTTTTGCTGGGTGGATGCAGAGGAGCTCGTCACGGAAAGCGATGCAGAGGAAAATCTTGCAGGCTGCGATGGAATATTGGTTCCCGGAGGATTTGGCGATCGGGGCATGGAAGGAAAGATTCAGGCGGCAAAATATGCACGGACCCATAATATCCCTTATTTTGGAATCTGCCTGGGGATGCAGACAGCAGTGATTGAGTTTTCACGGGATGTGGCAGGGTTGGAAGATGCCAATTCCAGTGAATTCAATCCGGAAGCCAGGGACTGTGTCATCGATCTGCTGCCGGATCAGCAGGGAAACATCCCAAAAGGCGGCACCATGCGGCTGGGAAGCTATCCCTGCCGGATCCTGCCGGACACGATCATGGCACGGGCCTATCAGTCCGGCAGGATCGCGGAACGTCACCGTCACCGGTACGAATTCAACAATCGGTACCGGACGATCCTGCAGCAGGCGGGGCTGGTGATCAGCGGCACCTCTCCGGACGGATATATTGTGGAAACCGTTGAGATCCCACAAAATAATTTCTTTCTGGGCGTTCAGTTTCATCCGGAGTTCAAAAGCCGGCCCAACCGGGCACATCCCCTGTTCCGCGAATTTGTGAAGGCGGCACTGGAAAGATCGGACAAAGACCGGAATGCGGAGGGAAACGAATGAGAATCAATGCAAATGTTCTTCAGCTGGAAGACAGCTACCTGTTCTCCTCCATTGCAAAAAAGGTGGCAGCCTATCAGAAGGAGCATCCGGAAAGGGAGATCCTGCGGATGGGAATCGGGGACGTGGCCCTTCCCCTTTGCAAGGCTTCGGTTGCGGCAATGGCCTCTGCCGTAAAGGAGATGGGAACGGAGCAGGGATTTCACGGTTATGGGCCGGAGCAGGGATATGGGTTTCTTCGATCGGCCATTGCACAGTACTATCAGAGCCGGGACGTATCGCTGGCCCCCGATGAAATCTTTGTCAGCGACGGCGCCAAAAGCGATCTGGGCAATTTTCCGGATATTCTGTCCGTGGACAATACCGTATGGATTCCGGATCCGGTGTATCCGGCCTATGTGGATTCCAATATCATGTCCGGCAGAAGGATTCAATACCTGGATGCCAATCCGGAAAATCATTTTCTTCCGATGCCGGATGAGCACCGGAAAATGGATATTGTCTATCTCTGTTCGCCCAATAATCCCACCGGTGCGGTTTATGACAGGGAACAGCTGAAACAATGGGTGGACTATGCCCTGGCAAACGACGCGATTCTGCTGTTTGATGCGGCCTATGAGGCGTTTATCCGGGAGCCGGATTTACCGGGAAGTATCTATGAGATCGAAGGTGCCAAAAAGTGTGCGGTGGAGTTTTGCTCCCTGTCCAAAACAGCCGGATTTACCGGTACACGATGCGGGTATACGGTGGTGCCCCGGGAGCTGGTTTATGAAGGCGTGAGTCTGAAGGCTCTCTGGCTGCGCAGACAGACAACAAAATTCAACGGGGTTGCCTATATCGTGCAGCGTGGAGCGGAGGCAGCCCTCTCCCCGGAAGGGAGAAGGCAGTGCAAAAGTAAGATTGACTATTATGTGGACAACGCCCGGATCATTTCCAATGCTCTGGATGAGATGGGGATCCGGTATACCGGCGGCAAAAACTCTCCTTATATCTGGATGGCATGTCCCGCTGGACGGTCCTCCCGGGAGTATTTTGACCTGCTTCTGAACCGTGCCGGTATCGTGGGGACTCCGGGATCCGGATTCGGGAAAAACGGAGAGGGGTTTTTCCGCCTCTCCGCCTTTGGCAAGCGGGAAAACGTGGAAAAAGCAATGGAACGAATGAAAACCTGGATGTAACAGAACGGAATGTCCCGGACAGGGGAGCATCAGGTCTGCTTTTCCCCCTGCTTCGCGTCATCCGGTTTATGCAGGGGCTTCTGGGCAGGCCCGTTGATGACTTCTCCATCGCAGGTAAACCGGGAACCATGGCAGGGGCAGTCCCAGGAATGTTCTGCGGAATTCCACTGTACTTCGCATCCCAGATGGGTGCAGGTGGTATCCACCACATGAAGTTTTCCCTGAAAGTCCCGGTATGCCCCGCACTTTTTCCCGTCCGCTTCCACCACTCTGGCATCCCCCGGCTGGATGTCCGCATCGTCATCCTTGCCGGCAAGTTTGCTCTGGACCAGCTCCTTTGCAACATTTGCATTTTCGGAAACGAACTTTCCTGCCGAAGCGGAGGGAGTAAAACGGGACGGTGCAAAAGCCGGCGCCCATTCGTTGTCTTTGCCGAGGATGGCGTCCCGCAGCATCACAGCTGCTGCAGTGCCGTTTGTCATGCCCCATTTCCGAAAGCCGGCGGCCACATAGATGCCGGGTGTTTTGGAAGTCAGGGTTCCCACGTAGGGAACCTGGTCCATGGAGGTGTAGTCCTGGGCGGACCACCGGGTGACGACTTCCCGGACCCGGAACATGCGGTCTGCCGTTTCCTTCAGATTTTTATAATGCTCGCCGGTATCCCCGCCCTGACCGGTTTTATGGTGTTCGCCGCCAACCAGGATGAGTTCGTTCCCTCCGTCCATGGGCTGTGCCCGGAAGGAACGACCGGGTTCCTCCGACGAGATGTACATGCCGCCCGGAAAGGGATTCTCCGCCGTAATTCCAAGAACATAGGAACGAACCGGATAAATCCGGCTGAAGTACATCCCGTTGCCGTCATAAAAAGGATAATGGGTTGCGAGGATAATGTTGGGCGCAGTTACCCGGTAGCCGGTGTCGGTGAGGACAGCAGGACTCCCCCCTGTAAGGAGATCCACAGCTTTGGTGTGTTCCAGCAGGAAGCTTCCGTTTCCGGGGATTTGGTTTGCCAGGGCCAACAGATACTTCAGCGGATGAAACTGCGCCTGGTTGTCAAAACGAAGCGCTGCCTTCACCTTGATGGGAAGAGGGATTTCCTCCAGATACGTTGCGGCAAGGCCCAGCTTCATGGCGACTCCCGCTTCCTCCTGGATTTTTTCGACTTCCTTTTCCTCCTGGGTATAGACGTAGGCAGGCTGCCAGGAAAAATCACATTCAATATTGTTCTGCCGTATGATGGAATCGATGATTCCAATTGCCGCCTGGTTGGCATCCGCATATTGCTGCGCATTTTCCTGACCCATTTTTGCCAGAATCGTCTGATAGATCAGGTCATGCTGGGCAGTTATCTTTGCAGTGGTATGGCCCGTGGTACCGTGCAGGATCCGGTCCGCTTCCAGGACAGCGACTTTCAGCCCGCTTTGTTTCAGCAGACAGGCGGAGGTAATGCCGACGATACCTCCGCCGACAATTGCCACATCCACCTTCAGATTGGCTTTCAGCTGTTCAAAATCCGGAAACGGGACGGACGCCATCCAATAGGACTGCGGCGGTTCATCAAACCCGTTTCCCCATTTATGGGAACTCATTTTATCATCCTCCGTTTTTATTGTATCATCATATTTTAACCGAATTACTCTATGACCAGGACGGCGCCGCTTGTGGGATCCATCCATTGATAGAGAAATTCCGCGTGACTGGAGTAATTCCGGACACACATATGGGAACGCGGGAAGGTGCCGATGGTCTGGAGATATTCCTGAACGCCGGGATCCACCTGCCATCCGTTCTTCTCCACGTAGTTGACAGGAACGCCGTGGATATAGGCTCCGCCGCAAAAGCGGATTGCAAAAGGCGCGTAACCGGCTATTTCATCGGATCCGTCCTTTAAATACTCAAATCGTTCTTTTTTTTCAATGGCCCGATAGGAACCAAGGGGAGTCTCATAGGAAGTGGGGCTTTTCAAACCGGTGGTGGCCAGTGTATAGGAAACCATTCGGATTTTTCCGCCGGACAACTCAAACGCCGCCTGATTCTGTTGACCCCGGTCCACAATGATCACATGGGTTGCCTGGCTCAGGGCGCGATCGGAATTGATGTACTTTTTGGGAACATAAAGTTCCTTTCCAAAGGTATTTACGAAAACCCGGTAGAAGTCCCCCGATTCCCCCAGTATCCGGACCAGCATGCCGTCCGGCACATAACGGAAACCGGAATGGGCATCCGCCCGGTCATATCCGGGAGCACTCTGATAAATGCGTATTCCGAATTCATCTGTAGCGGCTTCATTCTTCTTCGGGGGCTCGCCGTTGGCATTCTTGTAATTGCTGACATGGTTCAGCTTTCCCTGGGATATCTGCTGCTGCAGGCTGTGCAGGGCGGAAAGCATTTTATCAAATTGAAATCTCCTTACGGTTCCGGCAGAGGAAGGGAGATATCCGGTACGGATCGATCCGTTTTCCCGGCAGGAGACGGCGTACCAGATATCAGAGCCTTCCGTGGCCTTTCCCCGGACTTTTTGCAGAAGCGCCGGCTTTTCCCCGTCGGAGGTCATGCTTACCACGGCAGCAGCGGGATCCGGGTTCTGACGAATGGGGACTTTCTGTCCACTGGTAATCAGAAAATAATCATAGGTCAGGTTATAATTGGTATATTGGAGGTCTTCCCTGATTTCATCCGGCAGTTGTGTATGATATTCCTGCAGTACCTCCGGGCTTTCCACGTCGTTTACCCGACCGGACTTTTTATTTGCCATCTGTTTGATTTCCTTCTGGCTGACTCCGGTATCCTTCTGGGTTGTCTTCATGGATTTGGCCTGATCGGTGATCTGTTCATCTTCATTGACATCCCGGCCATTGACATTCTCCTCCACCGCCTGTTGATCCGACTTTGTCAGACGATCCGGATCCTGCGGATCCTTCGGCCCGGTGGGATTTGGACTGCGCCCGGGAGCATTCTGCTTTGGCTGGACCGTGCTGTTCGGAACAGGGTTATTTTCCGGCGGCGTGGAGCGCCGATAGGAGCAGGATACGGCAGCAAGCATTAAGACGGACAGAAGCAGGGCTGGAATCTTTCTTTTCATGGCGGTTTCTTCACCAACTTTCCTGTGATTTCCTGTCATCCAAACCGTTCTTTTATCATTTTTCCAAAGGCAAATTTAAATATACATTTCAAAAATCCGGGGAATATGAGATAATGGGGATCAGCAGGAGCATGGAGGTATCATCAGGATTCGCTGAAATATTGCTGTCCGTGCGGAAGTTACAGAAAGCAGGGAGGGAGTTCTTTATGAACCCGAACAGGAAGGTTCTGATTCATTACCTGTATCACAGTGGTTTTACGGTGGAGTACGGGGATTATTTTCTGGTATTTGATTATTACCGGCAGTTTTCCGCTGCACCGGATATACGGCATGAAATCGCAGTGCATAAGCGGCCGTTGGTTTTTGTCAGCCACAGCCATCCGGATCATTACAATCCGGTTATATTTGAATGGGAGGACGAAAATCCCGACCTGCGATATGTTTTGAGCGGGGAGATCCGCCGGCAGGGCGGAGGCGACCGGAAGCGGTGCATCTTTATGAATCCCCGTGAAAGCACCGAAGTGGATGGGATCACCATATCCGCTTATGGTTCCACGGATCTCGGCGTTTCGTTTCTGGTGGAGGTCAACGGCCTTCGGATCTTTCATGCAGGAGATCTGAACTGGTGGTACTGGGCGGAGGAGTCCACGGCAGAGGAACTCCGGGAAGAGGAAAAGGCGTTCAAGAGGGAAGTTTCCCGGCTGGAAGGGGAAAGCATGGATATCCTGTTTTTCCCGGTGGATCCCAGACTGGGAGAGTATTATTGGTTGGGCGGAAGTTATATGATGGAAAAATTCCACCCTGGTCTGTTTGTTCCCATGCATTTTGCGGACCATCCGGAAATCAGCCGCCGGTTTGCAGAGAAAATGAAGGGAACCGGGGGAAGGATAGCGGAAATCTCCCATCCCGGGCAGGCATTTGAATATCGGATTCCCTGAGGAATGGATGTCTGCCGCAAAGAGT
>DAINCI010000005.1:0-42724 GCA_036732425.1 Bacillota bacterium | reverse complement strand
ATAACTCTCTCACTGTGTTTTGCTTACATCACCCACACAAAGTAGCGAGGAGGCTAAAAAACTGCGTATCTTTTTTCATTTGTTTTTAGTTACTATTTTATAATCCGTGCGAAAACCAAATCTTCGTGAGAGCATCCGTTAAATCCGTTCTGCTGTAGGCAGGCACATATCCTTCTTCAGGGACGGAATAAAAATTCATATTCCGAATCCGGCTGATAATATCTGTTTTTGTGCATTTTTCCTGTAGCCCCTTTTCAAGATATCTATAAATGAAAATAATATGTAAGTTATATGCATAATACAGCGATGGTAAAGCTGGGTGTGGATAACATCATATTTCTTTGAGTTCCCCCGGATTGGGGGTAAGGGGGAATATTACACCAAAATGGAAAGCTAGCTGAAAGTTATTCACAGGAGCTCTCATTTTTGATGAAATATTCCCTAAATTTTTACTATGCCTGGCTATACTCCAACAGTGAAACTAATTCCTAATTCACTAATTGTTGACATGGTTTAAAACATGTGGTAATATATAATTGAAGAAATTTAAGGAGGTCTTTGTAATGAAAAAGGTTCTTGCTATGGTTATGGCTGTATGGCTGACTGTCTGTTTGGGTACAACTGCATTTGCATCTTCTAAGACAAGTCAAGGTAACATCCATGCACAGTTGGTCAATCAAAAAACAATGACACCAGCTAGTCTACCAGAAGGCGTAACCCCGATAGAGTTTTCGACTCAAGAAGAGGCGGATGCTTTTATTGCTGAAGTACTGGAAAACCTAAACACCCCCATTACTCCGACACAATCCAGAATTTCCACCGGAACTTGGACAGTTGACACCACAAAAGTCGCCTTATGGTGTTATGTTGATCTTAAAATGAAAGCGACAACCACAGGTGATCACTATACAGGTACTGTTAGGTCAGCTAAAGCATTTACTGTTTTCCGGGGTTTCACATTAGGTTTTGAATGGAACGAACGTGCCTGTAATGCTGAAATTCATGGAAAAGATGTTTATTCTTGGTGCGATGGCACGCTTGATTGCTATCTTTTGATTAAGGGGACTATTAAGTTATATAGTTTTGAGATCAATATGGACGGTTGGTCTTTTGTGGTAAGGTGATGGTATTATTTAACAGTATACTTCAAATAGTAAATGTACTATTGTTAATAGGATTTGCCATTTTAATTATCGTACTTATTAAAAAACTAAAATCCAAAAAATAATCAATGATGACGGAATTACTGTTCTCGAATATGGGCAGTACGCCTTCAGGACAGAGAGGCAGAATGGGCCTGTACCCATTAATTTGCATCTTTTTCTCCTCATTTTTATATGGGCAGGCAATACCGTCAGCTTTTAGATTTTTTAGTTTAGCATAAACAATATACAAGCATTTGGAATAAATGCCAGGGTAAACGCATACGAAAACTTGCTTTAAAAGCCTTTACTGCGGGGATTTGGGATGATAGTATAATGTCAACAAGTCCGGTGTTTATCCGCAAGGGCATCAAGCTCCGAGCAAACACCATATTAGGTAAGGAATACATGGAGAGACTCGGAGAAGACAGAGCTGAAGAGTGAAAACTGAAAGTGAGCCCGGCAGCAGTGAAACAATATAAATTTTGAAAAGGGTATTGACAAGCGTCCGGCATTTCCGTTATAATAAGCATGTTGTCCGATTTTGCGGGAATGGCGGAATTGGCAGACGCGCTAGATTCAGGTTCTAGTGAGGTCACACTCATGCAGGTTCAAGTCCTGTTTCCCGCACCATATAAGAAAACATGGTTTGAAAGTTTTCAAAGAAAGGGTCCCTGATGATCAGGGGCCCTCGTTTTAAATTAAAGGGCTTCATTTCCAGGAGTAATCTTTTGGGAATGGAGTGTTTACGATACTACAGAGGGGTGTTTTCATGGAAGGCATCATGAAGGCGGAGGCACCGGTTTATCAGAAGATCGCGGCGGACATTGCAGCAAAGATTATGGACAGGCGTTACCATGTGGGGGAAAAGATATATGCCAGATCCTATCTTGCCAGCCAGTATAATGTTTCTTCTGAAACCGCCCGGCGTGCGATTTGTGTCCTGTCTGACCTGGAGATTGTTGAAGTAACGAAAGGCAGCGGCGTGATCATCAAGTCGTATGACAATGCTGTAAAATTTGTTCACCAGTACAATGATATTCAGTCATTGAATGATTTGAAAAAAGACATTATGAAAAGTATCCAACGGCAGAAGGAGGAGATGAAGATCCTGCAGAAATCCGTTTCCAGTATCGTAAGTCGGACGGAACGATTTCAATCCTTTAATCCGTTTATTCCATTTGAGATTGAGATTACGGATCAGACCCCCATGTTGGGAAAATCCATATCGGACATGAATTTCTGGCATCACACGGCAGCTACCATTGTTTCCATCAAGCGGAACGGTGCGCTGATGATGTCTCCCGGTCCCTATGCGGTGATGAAGGATCAGGATGTGCTGTATTACTGCGGGGAAGCAGGCTGTCAGGAACGGGTAAAAAACTTTCTCTATCCGAATGGGGAAAGTACCATAAAATAAAAAGCATCCAAAAGCATTTCCTGCATTTTGGATGCCGGGCGGGTTCCGGATGGAATGCGCCTCTTATTTCAGCAGGCCCTTTTCCTGCAGGAACTGTCTGGCAACTTCCTGTACGTTCTTGCCTTCCACGTCCACTGCATAGGTCAGGTCGACCATGGTTTCGTTGCTGAAGATTCCGCCAAGTTTATTCAGGGTTTCCTTCAGATTGGGTGCCTTGTCTTTGTACCGCTCAAACAAATCTTTCCGTACAAGCAGTGCGCCGTTGTATTCCGGGAAGAAGTTTTTATCATCCTCCAGCACTTTAAGATGGGCCTTTTTGTTCAGACCGTCGGTAGCATATACTTCTGTCACATCGATACTCCCATTTTCCACTGCGGAGTATTTCAGCCCGATATCCACCGGCTTGCTTTCCTTGAACTTCAGCCCGTAGAATTTAACAAAAGGATTGAATTTCATGCTGCCTTCTTCGCTGAAGAACTCATGCTCTGCCCCAAACACCAGCTTGTCGGCCACCGGGGCAAGGTCACTGACCTTCTCAAGGTCATACTGGTCTGCGATTTTCTCCGGGACGGCAATGGAATAGGTATTATCTGTACCAAGCTTATCCAGTAGCATGACGCCCTTTTCCTTTTCTGCGGTCTCATTCGCAAAATCATACAGGGTCTGTCCTTCGGGAATATCCTTTGTATCCATTTTCAGATAGGTGGTAAGCAACGTACCATCGTAGCTGTTCATCAGGTCACAGTTGCCCTTGACCAATTCATTGAAACCGTTGACAGGAGAGATTTCGTCCTTTATGAGCACCCTGGCATCGGTATCCTGCTCCACCAGCATTTTTACCATTTGATGAATCAATTTCATTTCGGAAAACTGACCATCCATAATGATAATTTCCTCTCCACCTCCCCTTCCCGAGGAGCAGCCTACGGCTGAGAGTATCAAAAACAAGCTTATCATGGCAGCTATCTTTCTTTTCATGCCAACTCTCCTTTCCGAATTGCCTGTGTAGTCTTTATTGTTCGTGTTGTTAGTCTTTGTCATTTTACTTTTCATGCTCCTGGTTCAACCTCACTACTTTTGTTACTTGTATTGCTTGTTGTGGATTCATGCCGATTCAGCCGTTTTTCAATGGCAGCCATGACACTGTCAAACAATACGGCCATGATCATCAGGGACAGCGTCCCGAATAAAATCATCCGCATGTTTTCAATGCGGATACCCTGGTAGATAATGGAACCCAGTCCGCCCCCGCCCACAAACGTACCGAAAACAGCTACACCGACTGCCGTGACCGTGGCGATCCGTATCCCGGTAAAAATAACCGGGAAGGCGATGGGAATCTCCACATGGATCAGCCGGTACCATCGGCTCATTCCCATACCGGTGGCAACTTCCTTGACGGCAGGATCGATATTATTCAGGCCAAGGTAGGTGTTGTGCACAACCGGAAGCAGGGAATACAGAATCAGCCCGATGATGACAGTTGGTTTTCCGGCGCCCAGAAAAACCATAAGGATGCCCAGCAGAGCCAGTGCGGGAATTGTCTGCAGAATATCCGCTGTCCATAAAATGACGGAGCGCACGGACTTTTTCATATAGGCCAGAATCCCGAGAGGCAGACCAATGAGAATGGTGAGCAGTACCGAAGCCAGAACAATGTAAAGATGCTCAAGAACCATGGACAAATTCATCGGATCTCCCTCCTTAATCCCTTTGGAACGACTTTTTTCTGTATCCAGTCAATGATCAGCCCCAGCCCCACTGCAAGAATGGCAGCTGGAATCGCACCTGCAATAATCAGAGTGTTGTTGTTTGTACTGACACCAATATAAACAAAGTCCCCCAGACCTCCCAGACCGATCATGGAGGCCAGGACTGCCCAGCTTACCGTATATATTGTGGACATCCGCAGCCCGCCTATGATTTCAGGAAGCGCCAGGGGAAGCTCTACCCAAAAAAGCGACTGCAGGGAAGACATCCCGCAACCCTTTGCGGCTTCCTTATATTCCTGTGAAACGCCGATCAATCCGGTATAGGTGTTTTTCAACACGGGGAAAATGGCATAGATGGTGAGCGCAATAAATACTGTAGCAGGCACCATTCCGGTATACAGAAACAGGATTCCTATAAAGACAATGCCGGGGATGGTCTGTACTACGGAAATAACCGGAAGAACATATCTGGATATTCTGGGAAGTCTCGACAGAAGGATTCCCAGAGCCAAAGCGATGACGAAACCAATGGATACGGAAACCAGCACATAGACCAGATGAATTCCGATGGCGTTCCATAGTTTGGCCCCGTAAAGACGGAAGAAGTCATTCATTGTTATCCCCCCATACTTCACTTGCCAAAGCTTTGGACATACTGGTTTTTGTAATCATACCGGCCACTTTTTTGTCCTCTGTCAAAACAAACACATAACTTGCCTGTTTGCTGTTGATGATATCAAAAGCGGTTTTTGCCGGAGTATCCTCCGTCACGGTGGGGAAGTCCCTGGTGATCAGGTCTTCGATGGAACCGCCTGCCCTGCCGCGCTCATGGATGGTATCAATCAGCAAAACGCCGATATAATGCCCCTGCTTATCCACAACGACAAGGGAGTCAATATCCAGATGACTCATCCGATTGACACATTCCAGTGTTTTTTTGTCCTGGGTGGCCTTTGCCACCCTGGTTTTCATCAGGTCGGAGCATACCAGCTGATTTTGGGAAAAATTGTGAACGTGCCTGCCCATGAATTCTCCGACCGTGTCGTTGGCCGGTGCCCGAAGGATCCCTTCCGGGGAGTCTGTCTGCAGAATCCGCCCGTCGCTCATAAATACAATGGTATCCGCCATTTTCAACGCCTCATCCATATCATGGGTTACAAAAATCACTGTTTTCCCCAGCTCCTGCTGCAGGGTTTTGACTTCATCCTGGAGGGAATCCCTTGTAATGGGATCCAGGGCTCCAAAAGGTTCATCCATCAGAATAATGGGCGGTTCGGCTGCCAATGCGCGAAGTACGCCAATACGCTGCTGTTGTCCGCCGCTCATCTCATTCGGATACTTATGGGCATACTCATCATAGGGCATATTTACCAGTTTCAGGAGCTCCTTTGCCCTCTGATGCCTTTTCTCCTTATCCCATTTCAGCAGCCGCGGCACCACACAGGTGTTTTCTTCCACTGTCATATTTGGGAAAAGACCAATCTGCTGGATGACATATCCGATGTGGCTGCGCAGCCTTTCCGGGTTCATATCCATGATGTTCTTTCCATCTATGCTGATACTGCCAGAGTTCATCGGGATCAGACGGTTCAGCATTTTCAGCGTTGTCGTCTTTCCACAGCCGGAAGGGCCGATCAGCACCACAAATTCACCATCCGATATGGTAAGGCTCAGGTTTTTTACTACTTCGTGTTTTCCGTAGGACTTACTGACATTTTTATACTCAATCATATGCTCCCTCTTTTTCTGCTTCCGTCCATTATCTGTTTTAGATTCTTCCATATCATCAGATTTTATCCCAAAAGGAATCCAATGTTCTAAAAGTAAAAAAGAAGCAACTTTATGTAACTAACAGATTGCTTCTTTGTACGGTTTATTATGATAACAAATATAGAAGGAGTTGTCAAATATATTCGGGGAAAAGACAGCATCCATCAATAGCAGGTACAGCAGGGAAACAGGGAAGGAAGAGGGAACCATTCATACCGGAACAAATTAAAGCACGGATTTGTGCCAGAACAGGACACAGGCACCACCGGATTCCGCATTTTCTATCCGGATGGAACCGCCGAGCTGCTCCACCAGCTGCCTGGCAATATAGAGGCCCAGACCGGAATGTCCGTCCTTGCTGCTCCGGGCTTCATCCCCACGGTAAAATCGGTTGAAAGCTTTTTCCAGATCCTCCGGACGGAACCCGCCGCCGGTATCGCAGATCCGGTAGGAGATCCGTTCTTTCTCCGCTTTCACGAGAATATGGATTTTTCCTCCCACTGGGGTGTGTTCCATACTGTTGGACAGGATGTTGTCCAGGATGCGGCCCAGTTTGTCCGTATCGGTCCGGAGAGGGGCAGGAACATCGCCCTGTATTTCCCATCCTATGGTGATCCCTTTTTGTCTGGCCTGCAAGGCATAATGGAGGACTTTTTGCTCCAGAAATCCGGCCAGGTTTACCGGAACGGGCTGCAGGGCTGCACCGGAATTTTGCAGATCCGATGTGTACTGCATCTGCTGCACCAGTACCGTTCCTTTTTCTGCATTTTCATGAATGACAGCCAGGTACCGGTGGTATTTTTCCTCATCGTACCGGCCGGAATCCATCAGCGCTTCTGTATATCCCTTGATGATGGACAGCGGCGTTTTCAGATCATGCGCGAGTGCTTCCACCATTTCCACCCGTTCCTGTTCCATCTTCCATTGCGCCGACAGGGATTTTTTCAGTTCCTCCTGCATTTCGGTAAAGGCGCCGCAGAGTTTTCCCAGTTCATTGTCTGCGTGATAGTTGATTTCAAAGTCCAGGTTCTTTTCCCTGATTTTGCGGGAAGCATCCATTAATATCTGCAGCGGATGATGAATGTTTCGTACAAACATTCTTGAATACAATACGGTAAAGCCGATGATATAAAGAAAAGGGGAGAATATGGCTGCCATAAGAACCGCATTTACCAGCCGCCCGCTGTTTCCGATGTAGGACATTCTCAGACGATAGGAGAGAGTGACCGCCCCCTGGATTTTTCCATTGGGATCAACAATGGGAACGACATGGGTATACCTGCCCCCATGCCGGAATGTTGTGTTGAGCCGGCTGAAAAGTTCCTGCTTGTTTTTGAAGACGTTTTTATGATTCGTACCATATATCCGGCTGCCATCTTTGTTGAGCACCTGATAGGACATGCCATCCCCGTGAATAACGCTCTGCAGTCCTTTTTCCCCGGACCGGGAAAGCAGTGCCGTGTTTTTTTCCCGGATATAGGCATCCAGTTCGGGAATCTGCTGTTCATAATAGTTTGCCGGGTAGATCACTCTGAATGTAGCCCGGGAATACAGAACAGCAGCCAGAATATAGGTAACCACTGTTGCCAGGATACTGGCAATCACAATCCGGGCAAAGGACAGCCGGAACTGGGTGACCAGCGGCCGATTCTCCATTTTATGCGTTTTTCTCTTTGGATTATTTCGTTTTAAATCCTGTTCCATTTGTATCCAATCCCCCATACTGTGGAAATATACTCAACGGATGGCCCGGCATCGGCAAATTTGGCCCGGATTTTCTTGATGTGTTCCACCACAGTGGCGGAATCGCCACCGGCGTCATACCCCCAGATCCTTTCATAGATATGTTCCCGGGAGAATACCTGTCCCGCATGAAGTGCCAGCAGCTCCGCAATATCATATTCCCGTCTGGTCAGGGGAATGGGTTTCCCGTCGATTCGAACGGTGCGTTCCCGGAGATCCAGATGGAGCTGCCCGAAATACAGGCGGGTTCTTTTGTTTTCCGCATTGATATACTGCGATCGTTTCTCCCGCCGCAGATTGGCCTCAACTCTCGCCATCAGCTCCCGCAGCCCAAAGGGCTTGGCGATATAATCATCCCCGCCCAGGTTCAGGCCTTTGATTTTGTCAGCTTCCGACTGTTTCGCACTTAAAAACAAAATGGGGCACAGTACATCCTCCCGGATGGCCCGGCAAACTTCAAAGCCATTGATCCCGGGCATCATGATGTCCAGCAGGATCAGGTCCGGCTCCGGATGCTTTTTTGCCAGTTCAATTCCCTTTGAACCGTCGTATGCTGTGAACACTTTATGGCCTCTGTTTCTCAGTTCGTCTTCCAGGAGCATGACCAGCTCCTTTTCATCATCAATAATCAGTATCCTGCTCAATCCATCACCCCGTCTCTGTCTCTGTGAACCTGCCTGCCTTCCTCTTTCGTTTCGGCTGCAGTTTGTCCTGCTGACTTCCACAGATTCTCTCTGCCTGTCCGCAGAATTTATTCATAGGTTTTCCTTCCTTCCCACCGGTTAAACCAGAGAACTCCGCCGGCGAAAGCCAGAATGGAGCATACCGTGACTGCAGCCAGGCCTGTTGTCAGCTGACTCATGACAAAGTCCGGCGGGATTCCTTCCGTCGGCTGTATTCCGCCCGGCGCAGACACCAAATGTCTCACTGTCAGTTTCGCCAGCCTTACCGGCCAGGCCCATGGGATAAACTGCCATATTTTGTTTCCCAGGCTGGTTGCTCCGATCAGGGCAGCCATCAGCAGACCGCCGATGCTGATTCCGATGGAGGCGCCCATTCCCCATGCAAAGCTTGCCCATAACTGAAGGATCAATATGGGAATCATCCCAACAAGGATGGACAGGACGGACATTATAAAAACTGGCCATGGGACGGAAACGCCGGGGAATCGGTCCAGCCCGATTCCAAACGTTATGGCTGCGATCAGGGTGCTGACCGCTGAGAGGCCATACAGGAAAACGAATTTGCCGGTAAACAGCCTGTACCGGGGCGCCCGGGTACGGAAAAATCCGGTGAAGTCTCCTGCAAGTTCTTCCTGCCGGATCAGTAAACCGGGCAGCAGTCCTGCACCCAGGGGAATCACGAATGCCGTCCATACCTCAAGGAACAAGTCACATGCTGTCAGCACCTGCTCGTTGTCGTGGATTCCCCTTTGACCAATATACCATAAAAGGAATGCTGAAGAAAGGACCGGCATGCAAAATGTCAGCCACCTTATGGCGGTCCGCTTTGTCTTCAGCCATTCCGATGACAGGCGCTTCATTATTTCACCTCCTGTCTGCGAAACCAGAATGCTGTGAGAACGGTGACTGCAGCAAACGCCGTCAGGGAAAGCCCAATTCCAACTGGTATCACGGAAGGATCCCGGAGTGGGTCCGTGGCTTCCAGCAGCGTACCATTGGGATGTACACCGATAATGGGACACATCAGCCTGGTGGGCCAGCTCCAGGGAACAGCCGGCCAAAATGGTTTTTGTGCGGCAAGGACGCCTGTCATCATGCCTGCAAAACCAAGGGCCATGCTGAAGAATACGCCCTTCCATGCGGCAGCCCATAACTGCAGGGGGAGGAGGGGCAGGGATGTGATCCAGGTAACCAAACATGCCGACAGGATGGTTTTCCATGGGACAGCTCCCTTTGCCGTGATCCATCCCGCCAGCAGGACGGAACAGAAAAGCACCAGAGACGCCAGAAAAGTGTGCATTGCCATTCCTGTCACCTTGTCAATCCAGAGAGAACATGCCGATACATTGTGGGAGCGCAGGCTGCGGATGCCTCCTGATTTTTTCTCCTGTGAGTCCGCCAGGGAAGCGAACAGAGCCGTACCAAGAGGCAGGAAGAGAACCGGCCACCAGTTGAATACCAGATCGATCAGAAGCTGCCATTGTCTCAGATAGCCGGCAGGCATGAGAAGCTTCTGAGGAATTGCCATCAGGACAAAGAACAGTGGAGCAAGCAGGATCAGTTTTCTCATAAAGGTTCTTTTGTATTTGAGCCATTCCGATTGGATACCTTTTATGTCGTTTCTGCCGTTCATCTTTTTTCATCTCCTTTTATGACATCCATAAAGAGTTTTTCGAGATCCTGTCCTGGCTCTGCTTTCTCCTGAAAAAGGAGGTTCCCATTATGAATGATCCCGATGGTATCCACTACCTGTGCAACTTCCGATAAAATATGACTGGACAGGATCACCGTCATTCCTCTTTCCGGGAAAGAAGAAATCAAATCCCGAAGTTCCTGAATTCCCACAGGGTCCAGTCCATTGGTGGGTTCGTCCAGAATCAGCAGTTCCGGATCCCCCAGAAGCGCGATGGCAATTCCCAGACGCTGTTTCATCCCCGTGGAGAACTGGGATGCCCGTTTCCTGCCGGTGTTTGTCAGATCCACAGTCTCAAGAACTTCATGGATTTTTGCATCCGGGATTCCCATCAGTTTTGTGTGAACCGTAAGGTTTTCCCCTGCGGTAAGATTTCCATACAGCGCAGGCGCTTCAATCAGGGAGCCGATTTTTGCAAGATGTCTGCGCTGCCAGGGCTCCCCTTCAAAAAGAATGCATCCGCCGGTGGGCCGCAGCAGTCCGACAATCATTTTCAGTGTCGTGGTTTTCCCGGCGCCGTTCGGTCCCAGCAGTCCATAGATACTGTTTCGTCTGATTTGCAGGGAAACCTTATGGACGGCAGTTTGTTTGCCGAACTGTTTGGATAAATCCTTTGTTTCCAGAATCAAGTCTTTCCTTTGCATACTTTCTTTCTCCTCTCTTATTTCCTTCGGGAACAGGATAAACGAAAAATATAAAGATTTGATAACAAAAAAGCCTCTGCAGGAAAATCGCAGAGACTTTTTTAAATGCATTCCATGCATTCATCGAATACATTTCATTGATATATTGAAACTAGAATTAAACAAAAAATTTGATGGACATGATGGCAGCCATGATAAATGTTCCGACGGTGGGCACTTTGTTCCGATCTTTGGTAAATGCGTACTGCACCAGGGCAATGATCACGTGAGTAACTACACCCAAAGCAACTCCCAGAACGAAATCCCCGGTAAATGCGGTGGTCAGGAGCATAAGAGCCAGCGGAGTCCATTCCAGGGGAGTAAACTCCACATCCGCCAGGACCTCCATCATGGAAGCACCAATCAGGATCAGGACGGGGGAAGTGGCTGCACTCGGGATCATCAGGAACAGGGGGGAGAGAAACATGGAGAGCAGGAACATCATTCCTGTTACTATGGCAGTCAGGCCGGTCCGTCCGCCTGCCTCAATTCCGGCGGCGGATTCCACATAGGTCTGAACGTTGGTGATTCCAAACATCCCGCCGATGGAAGTACCGACGGCATCTGTCAGAAATACACGGCTGATGCCCGGAAAGTTTCCGTCCTCATCCAGCATTTTGGCTTTTCCGGCCAGACCCAACGAGGTACCCATTGTGGAAAAGAAATCGCTGAGCAGAAAGAACATTAAAATGGGAATATTGGCAACCTTGAAAACTCCTTTTACATCCGCTTTGAAAGCAACGTCTCCCAATGAACTTAAATTAAAGCTGATAATGGAAGATGGGACCTTGACGACTCCCATGAAGATTCCGATTACCGTGGTCAGAAGAATGGAAATCAGATAAGCCCCGCGAACCTGGTACCTTTTCCCCTTGATTTCAATCCGAATGTAATTCAGGACCAGGGTGATGGCAAGCCCGATAAAGGCAAGCCGGACAGAAGGCTGGGAAAGATCGCCCAGGCCGGAAAAATCCTTTTTGACGATTCCTGCGTTGGAGACGGCCAGCCTGGCAAGAAAGATTCCGACGGCTGCGCCGATGCCAACTTTTATATTCTTCGGCATGACACGGACCATGTCTTCCCGGACCTTAAACAATGTCAACAGGATCAATATAGCGCCGGTCACCACGAACATGCCGACACCGACCTGCCAGGTGGACTGACCGGGAGCAACCAGGGAATACGCCATGATCGCATTGGAGCCCATGGCGGGTCCCAATGCAAAAGGCACCCTGGAGTAGAAGGCGGACATGAGAGTGAAGATGCCGGACATCAGGGCAGTCGCGATTACGACGCCCTCCGGACTCATCCCCACATCTGCCATCATGGAGGACTGGACGGAAAACATATAGGCCATGGTTGCAAATGTTGTGATTCCCGCCACAATTTCTGTTCTTACATCGGTTCCGTGTTTTTTCAGTTCAAAATAGTTTTTCAACATATTGATGCACCCCTGTATCTAGTTATCGAACCTGAAAATACTTCTGACCTGGATCAATTATTCCTGTTGTCTGAAACATTCCTGCTTACCCTATCCGTTTTATTATCCGGTTCATCGAATATGGGCAGGAAGGTCTGGGAGGGCCCGTCCACCAGTCCTTTGTCGGAAAGGAGGGTGCCCGGCAGGACAACCAGAGCCAGTGAGGTAATCTTGGGGAATACATTCTTCCCGCCGCTGACCTTGCAGATGGCCTGGATTGCCTGGTCCACCACGACAGCCAGCTGTTCCACCGGCAGGGGAGACATGAGCCCGGCAACCGGGAGAGCCGCTGTGGCCAGGACCGAACCGTCGGAAACAACCGTAATCCCGCCGCCTGTCCGGCACAGTTCCTTCGCTGCTGCATAGGCATCTTCCGGATTCTTGTAAACCACACAGAAATTATGCGAATCGTGGGAGATGGTTGAGGCGATGGCTCCGTGCACCAGGCCAAAGTCCCGTACGACCGCAACGGTCCGGTCCCCGCTTCCATGACGGTTGCAGACAGCGGCAAATGCCAGATTCGGATCCCTGCGGATATCCACTTTCCCGTCCTGAATGGGCAGTTCTTCCCAGACCGCCTTGTTGAAGGCTCCGCCTTTGTATTTGCTTACGATCACGTTGGTCCGGACACTTCCCTTTTTTCCATCCGGTGCGTGCAGCGCGAAGTCCTCCGGGGAGGTAATATGGTCCATGTGCATGGTGTTGGGGAAAGAATGGGGCTTCTTTTCCTCCCACTCCCGGGGAATGTATTTTCCATGCTCTGCCGTCAGCTGTCCCTGGGCGAATACGGCAATGGGTTTTTCGCCGTCCAGATCTTTTACCAACTGCATATCGGCAATATAACCGGGGCAGATTGCTCCCAGATCGGAAAAGCTGTACTCCCGCGCCGCGTTCAGCGTGGCAAACCGGATGGCATCGATGGGATCGGTGCCCAGTCGGATGGCTTTTCGGACCACACGGTTCATGTGACCGGTCTCCAGAATGTCCTTGGCATGGACATCATCAGTACAGAAGGAGACAAAATCGGTATACCGCATCCCTTTGATCCCCTGCAGGGATTCCTTGAGAAAATCGGACAGGGAGCTTGATTTCATATTGACATGCATTCCGGCACGCAGCTTCTGCCTGCATTCTTCCGGGTAGCGGCATTCGTGATCGCTGATGGGGCCGGCGGTGGTGTAGGCCTGCATTTCTTTTCCCATCACGCCGGGGGCATGTCCCTGTACGAATACATCGCGCTTCAGGCCTTCTGCCAAAATATCATGCATCCGCTTTTCATCTTTTATTACATTGACATAATCCATAACCTCTGCGATGCCGATGACGCCGGGAGTATCCAGCAGGTCCGCAATCTCTTCCGCGTGGAAAGCAGCTCCGCCTCCCTCCAGCGCTGGAACGGAAGGGACACAGGACGGGGCCAGAACATATTGGCGCAGGGGCGTATTTTTGGCGTTTTCCAGCATGAACTTCACGCCTTCAATCCCCATGACATTGCCAATCTCGTGAGGGTCGGTCACAACGGTGGTTGTTCCCCAGGGAAGGACTGCCCTGGCAAATTGCTCCGGGATCATCATCGTACTTTCCACATGCATATGCGTGTCAATAAAACCGGGGATCAGATATGCGCCGTTTCCCTCATAAATGGTTTTGCTTTTCCGGTCATTGGTTTCTCCCTTTTCCCGGACCCGGACAATCATCCCGTCCAACACATCCACGGAAGCGGGGTAGACCTCACCGGTCACCACATTCACCAGCTGTACATTTTCGATGGTCAGATCACACGGGATTTTTCCCATAGCGGCTGCGACCAGACGGCTTCTGTTTTTTTGTTTCGCGATTCTCAAACGGTATCTCCTCCAATTATGAAAATAAAAAGCAAATAAAAAAGACAAGGTATCGTGTTCCTTGTCTTTTCATTTCATCATTATGGTACCACGGATCCCACAAAACGATTCTGCCTGTCTGAAAGCAACCTGTCCGGTGCCTTGACATGCAAAATATATCGATATGCCATACAGAAAACAGAGTCCCAAAAAACGTAAAGGAAACTATCTGTATCCATCGATACAAAAATTGCAGGATTCTCCATGAGTACCTCATGCAATACGAAAAAGAACACCATAGCGTAGGCAATTTACGGTTGCCACGTAGAAACTTCCACACCCTATCAGTGGACTTATATGGGTATCAACTCTTCGACAATATTCTCTTTTTTACAGATCAAATTATAACATCCCCGGTGAATAAAAGCAACCGATTTAATAGGTAAATAGTTGTAAGTTCAGGAGAAGATCTGTTTGAAACTGCTTTTTTATTCCTTGTTTAAAACCGGACCATTATGGTTACCTATTAAATATCAACATTGAAGGAGGAAACAAAATATGGATTTAAAAGGCAGTAAAACAGAAAAGAACCTGGAAGCAGCATTTGCCGGGGAGTCTCAGGCAAGGAACAAATATACCTTTTTTGCATCTCAGGCAAAAAAGGACGGATATCAGCAGATCGGGGCGGTTTTTGAGGAAACAGCCGGCAATGAAAAGGAGCACGCAAAGATCTGGTATAAACTCCTGAATGGCGGCGGGATGGGATCCACAGAAGAAAATCTGAAGATCGCAGCTGACGGGGAACACGGGGAATGGACCAGCATGTACAAAGACTTTGCCGAGGAAGCAAAGGCGGAGGGCTTCGACAAAATTGCGGAGTTGTTTGAAAAAGTCGGAGAGATTGAAAAGGAACATGATGAGCGCTATCAGAAGCTCCTGAAAGCCCTTCAGAACAATACGGTTTTTGAGAAGGATGGGGAAGTGTATTGGAAATGCCGGAACTGCGGGTATGTCTGCAAGGGAAAATTCCCACCGGAAGTATGCCCTGTATGCAGTCATCCGAAGTCCTTCTTTGAGGTGAAAGCGGAGAATTACTGATATTCTGAAAATTCGCATCCGGATTTCCGGTTCCTCTTATTGGCAAGCATCGGATGCTGACAAATAAAAATGCGGATCAAATAAAAAGTTGTCTCAGCGAGGTCTGCAGGCTGAGACAACTTTTTATTTTTGGATTTCAGGGGATTTCCTGTCCCTGAGTTTTTTGTCTTTCATTTTGCCAGGGGGAGACTCTGCTATCTCTGGCTCTTGTCATAGGGAACGCCCTCTGCTTTGGGAGCCCTGGATTTTCCGGAGGTAAATGCCAGAACGACCATGGTTGCAAGGTAAGGCAGCATTTTATAATAGGTCTGGTTGATGCTCAGGGCCTTCAGGAACGGAATCAGGGAAACGGAATAGGCCAGGGTACGGAGAAAGGCAAAGAACAGGGATGCCAGGAAGATCCGGATGGGCTTCCATTGTCCGAAAATCATGACCGCCAGCGCCAGGAAGCCGAAGCCGGCCACACCGGTATGTCCGTTGGTATTCCCGTCCATGACGCCGACGGCGTAGAAAAAGCCGCCGATCCCTCCGAGTATGCCGGAAATGCCGACGCCTGCATGCCGCATGAGAGACACATTGATGCCGACGGAATCCGCCGCATGGGGATGTTCGCCGCAGGCGCGGAGGCGCAGACCAAATCGGGTTTTATAGAAAAGAATGGTGGACAGCACCAGAAACACGATGCCAATAGGGACGGTGAGATAGGTATTCCGGAAAAACAATTTTCCGATGACCGGTATCTCTCCCAGGTGCGGCACCTTCCGGATATAAAAATTTATGTCGGTGGTTACGCCGTCGCTGTTGAAATACATTTTTGAGAACAGCAGAACGACAGCGGGAATCAGCATGTTCAGGGCCGTTCCGGTGATGGTCTGATCTGCCCGCAGGTTCACGGCTGCCAGGGACAGCAGCATGGAATACAGAAATCCGAAGATGGCCGCCACCAGCATTCCGAGCAGGAGGATCAGCTGTGCATTCATCCCGGTTTCCTGAACGGAGTAGACGAAGAGACAGCCGGTAAAGGCGCCCACCAGCATAATCCCTTCCAGTGCAATGTTGATGACTCCGCTGTGTTCACTGAACATACCGCCAAGTGCCACCAACAGAAGCGGGATCGCCACCGGAAGGGTGCCTTGGACCAGATAATACAGGGTATCCAAAATTACACCTCCTCCTTCCGGACCGACTCTCCGGATGAATTTGTAACCGGATTCCTGCCATCATGGCTGTTTTCTGTTTTTTTCCGGCGTTTTTGAAACATTCTGCCGATGGCTGTGTTCATCAGCATGGCAAAGGCGGAAAAATAGATAATGACGGCGATTACGATATCAATGATCTCCGGCTTATAGCCGTACAGGCTTGCCATGGTACCGCCGCGCTGGATGTGGGAAATAAACAATGCGGAAAAAATGATCCCGATGGGACTGGAATTTCCCAGCAGGGCAACGGCGATTCCGTTGAAACCGTTGGGGGCAATCACATTGATCGGCTCATAGGTCATGCTGCTTCCGGGGATAGTGGACGGCGCCAGAATGGCAAAGGCTCCTCCCATTCCTGCCAGGGCCCCGGCAATGGCCATTGTCGTGATGATGTTGCGCTTCCCATTCATACCGGCGTAAACGCTGGCATATTGATTGAAGCCGGTTGCCTTCAGTTCATAGCCGAAAATGGTTTTATTCAGTACAATGTACAAAAGTATGGCCAATGCAACGGCGATGAAAACCGAGATGTTCGCATTGGAGTTCGGGATGCCCAGGGAAGGAATCTGTGCGGAGGCAGGCAGATAGGCCGTTCGCGTTTTCGAGGAAACATACATGGCGGAGTTTCCCCGGATCAGCATGTCCACCAGGTACATGCCGATATAGTTGAACATGATGGAGGTAATGACTTCATTTACATTGAGCAGAGCCTTGAAAAGCCCTGGAATCAGCCCCCATACCAGACCGCCAGCCATACCTGCAAGGACACAGACCAGCCAATGGGCCTCTTTCGGTACATCCCACATGAATCCGGCATAGAGGGCAAAGAACATACCCATGGTATACTGGCCCGAAGCGCCGATGTTGAACAGACCCATTTTGAAGGCAAATCCAACTGCCAGACCGGTCATTAAAATAGGTGTCGCAAAGTACAGTACATCGCCGATTCGCTGAAAGCCGCTGGTCAATACGGTGAAAAAACCCGGAATGGCATTTGCCGGGCTTGCGAAAGCCATAACGAGGAGGCCGAACAGCAGGCCCATGAGGATGGCCAGCAGTGCAGCCGTAAAAGAAGAGAAACTTTTGCTTTTTCCTGGTTTGCTCCAATCAAATCGCATAATCCATCTCCTTTGCCGTGTTGCGTTTGGCGCCTGACATATACAGGCCCAGTTCGGAAACGGTAATGGACTTTGGATTCAGATCGCCGACGATTTCTCCTTCGTACATGACAAGAATGCGGTCGCTTAAATCCATCACCTCATCCAGGTCATAGGAAACCAGCAGAATTGCCTTTCCGGCATCCCGTTCTGCCACCAGCTGCCCGTGAATATACTCAACGGCGCCGATGTCCATGCCCCGGGTGGGCTGGACGGCTGCCAGCAGCTCATGATCTCTGTCCATTTCCCGGGCAACGATTGCCTTCTGCTGATTGCCTCCCGACATGCTGCGCATCATGGCAACCGGTCCCTGTCCGCTTCGGACATCGTATTGCGCAATCAGTTTTTGGGCGTAGGAACGGATGGCTTTCCTTTTTATCAGGCCTCCATGCTGGAAGTCTGTCTCCCAGTAGCGCTGCAGGATCAGATTCTCCTCCAGGGTATAATCCGGCACCAGACCATATTTCTGCCGGTCCTCCGGGATGTGACTCATTCCCGACCGGGACCGGGCACGGATATTGGCTCTTGTAATATCCCTTCCGCAGAGCCGGATGGTGCCGCTGCTGAGCTTTCCCAAACCGGTCAGGGCAGAAATGAATTCTGTCTGGCCGTTTCCGTCGATCCCTGCAAGGCATACAATTTCACCGGCCCGAACCTCGAAGGATACGTTCTTTACCGCATTGTTCCTGTGAACTTCGGAAGGTGCGGTAACATGGTTCACAGAGAGTACCGTGCTGCCGGGCCGGGCTGCTTCCTTTTCCACCGTGGAGCTGACATTTCGTCCAACCATCATTTGAGACAGCTCTTCCCTGGATGCTTTTGGAATCTCCACGGTGCCGACGCATTTTCCCATGCGCAGTACCGTACAGCGATCCGCCACGGACATGATTTCATTCAGCTTATGGGTGATGAACAGAATGGACTTGCCGGACCGGGCAAATTTCCGCATGATCTCCATGAGATCATCGATTTCCTGGGGAGTCAGGACAGCAGTTGGTTCGTCGAAGATCAGTATGTCATTGTTTCGGTACAGCATCTTCAATATTTCCACCCTTTGCTGCATGCCCACTGTTGTTTTTTCAATCTGTGCGTCCGGATCCACTTCCAGCCCATATTCCCTGCTCAGTTTCAGCACTCTCTCCCTGGCTTCCTTTTTTTGCAGGAAGCCCATTTTACAGGGCTCCACTCCCAGAATAATGTTTTCCAGAACCGTGAAAACCTCCACCAGTCTGAAGTGCTGATGTACCATGCCAATGCCCAGGGCATTGGCATCATTGGGACTGTTGATCCGGACGGGCTTTCCGTTTTTCCGGATTTCTCCCTCTTCTGCCTGGTACAATCCGAACAGCACACTCATCAGGGTGGATTTTCCGGCACCGTTTTCTCCCAGCAATGCATGAATCTCGCCTTTTTTCAGGCGGAGAGTGATGTCATCGTTTGCAACGATGCCGGGAAATCTTTTCGTTATGTGGAGCATTTCGATAATGTAGTCTTCCATAGCGACCCCTTTTTCCTTGTCGTATTCCTATCTTACTTCCACGGTGACTTTTTTCAGATTCAGGCCGCTGACCAGCTCTTCCTCGGTGGCATATCCGTCGGCATCGGAAACATCGATGGTACGGACCGGATCCACACTGCCGTCCTTCAGGGTGGCAAACACTTTTTCATAGTCTTCCTTCGTAAACTTGTTGAACCGGTCAAAGGCGTCGGCTTTCTTGTCTCCGATTACTGTTGTGGGAAGTCCCACTCCATCATTGGAAGCATCAAAGGTTGTGGTTTTCCCGCCGAAATCCTTCCAGCTGTCTGTTTTGTAAATGGACTCCAGCACCTGTTTCACGGAGGAGCCCAGACCTTTCATGGCGGACGTGATGACCATATCACTGTCATATCTCTGATCCACATCCACACCGATCATTTTTTTGTTTGCTTCCGAGGCAGCGGCAATGACGCTCTTGCCGACGGAACCGCCGCAGCCGAAGATTACCTCCGCCCCTTCCTGGTACATGGTCTTTGCGGTGGCCTTGTTGGTATCGGTTTCCGCAAAGTCCCCGGTATAGTGATACGTAACGGAAACGGCGCCGTCCTCCATTCCCAGATCCTCTGCGGCGGCTTCCGCTCCCTGCAGATATCCGTATCCAAAGGCCTGCACGGCCGGCACCGGCATACCGCCGACGAATCCAAGTTTGGCATATCCATCCTGGACTGCAGCGTATCCCACCAGATAACCGGATTCTTCCTCCGCATACACAACGCTTGCCACATTGGATTTGGTTTCGTAATTCTGGTCCGGATCGTGGGGAGAACCGTCCAGAAGGATGAACTTTACCTTGGGATATTTGGTCTGTGCTTCATAAATCGGCACTTCAAACAGGAACCCGGGCGTTACGACCACTTTGGCACCACCGGTGACGGCCAGGTCGATGGCTGCCAGATAGCCGGCATCGGATGCCTCCTCAGGCTTGAAATATTTTGCCTTGATGTTGTTTTCCTTTGCAAATGCGGTTACGCCTTCCCAGGACCCCTGGTTGAAGGATTTGTCATCGATGTTTCCCTTGTCCGTAATCAGTGCGATTTCATACTTCCCGGATTTTCCGGAACCGCTGGTTTGGCTGGAACAACCTGTGGAGAGAGTAAATACAAGCAGAGACATCAGTACAAGAGCCAGTGTTCTTTTTACAGTTTTTTTCATTGATATTTCCCCCTTAAAATGATTTTAAAATTGTGATACCTGTTGCCAAATGCTATTCTGTCATTATCAGATCGTTTCAACAATTTCCCTGCGCAGAGTGTTCTGCGGATTCCCTTGCCTTGATGATTTTGACGATCCGGCTGGTACCCAGCCTGGAGGCTCCCAGCCTCAGAAAATCCTCTGCGTCCTGAAGGGAAGAGATGCCTCCGGCTGCCTTGATTTTTACGTGAGGTTTTACATGCTTTGCAAACAGGGCGACATCTTCCTTTGTCGCTCCGCCGATGGAGAAGCCGGTGGAGGTTTTGATATAATCCGCGCCGGATTCGGATACGATTTCACACATTTTTATTTTTTCCCGGTCATCCAGCAGGCAGGCTTCAATGATGACTTTGAGAATTTTCCCTTCACAGGCCGTTTTCACTGCCTGAATTTCCTTCAGCAGGGGATCGTATCTTTTGTCTTTCAGGCATCCGACAGGAATCATCATGTCAATCTCCTCTGCTCCGTTGTGCACGGCATCGGAAGCTTCAAAACATTTTGCAGCGGTGGTCGCATAACCGTTGGGAAATCCGATGACGGTACAGATGGGGATTCTGCCATTCACATATTCAGAAGCAGCTTTTACATAAGCCGGAGGAATACAGACCGAAGCAACGCCATAATGCATCCCTTCGTCGCAGACCATACGGACTTCTTCCCAGGTGGCAGAGACCGAAAGCAAAGTGTGATCCACTGCCGACAGAATTGTTTGTTCGTTCATTGCATTCATCCCTTCTGTTTTGAATTTTTATGGATTGTACTGTTTACAGTCTTCAATGAAGGATGATAAAAAATAAATACAGTGATCTGTTACGTAATCATCATATCATATTTTCAGACAGGCTGCTGATTTTTTAAAAAAAGAAAGAAGTTTATTATAATGAAAGGGTATGGTAAAAATTTATTGTTGATGAATGAAGATATGGTTTTCTTCATTCCCAAATGGACGGATTGATGCTACAATAGTCAGCAGGGAGTGCCAGGAGGTATCGGGAAGAAGCAGCAAAGGAATTGGGGGACAGGCACTCACAGCAATCCCGGAGGATGGAGGGCCCATGCAATGGAATCACAGCCGGATTTACAGAATATGCAGAATATAATGAAGAAATCGTACCCGCCCGGAGAAATCAAAGCCAGAAGGGAAAAGATATCTTCCGATCTTCTGACCAAATCGGAGCAGATAAAGGATTCCTCCATCCGCGCCATTTCCAATACGGATCTGAGTTTTTTGTTTGGACTTTATGACCGAATTTTCCTGGAGGATTGGTTTGCGCAGAATTACAGGGGGGAGATTGCATTTTCCCTTTCCCGCCGGATGACCAAAAGTGCCGGCAAGACGCTTTTCCGGAGAAGTGAGGATCCGGTGCGGCCGGAGGAAATGCAGATCGAAATCCGCATAGGCGTCGACTTTTTTTTCCAGTATGATGCGGTGGAAGGCAGCAAGACAGTCTGTGGGATTCGGACAGATTCCGCTCTGGAGGCATTGCAGCTTGTTTTTGAGCATGAATTGTGCCATGTCATCGAGTTTGTTCTGTTTGGGAAATCCAGCTGCAGCGGACAAAGATTCCGGACGTTTGCCAATCGTTTGTTTGGCCATACGGAAAGCTGCCACAGACTGCCAACCCAAAGGCAGATTGCGGACCGGAAGTTCGGACTCCGGATTGGGGATGCCGTAACTTTTGCTGCCGGCGAAATGGAGCTGTCGGGGATCCTTGCCAATATCAACAAAAGAGCGACCGTTCTGGTGAAGGATCCGGAGGGGGACTTCATTGACCGGCGCGGGAACCGATACAAAAAATATTATGTTCCGCTGCCGCTTCTGAAGCACTGACTTCCGGCCAGCCGGTTTCTGCTGACAGGAAGCATTATATTTTACAACCTATATATCCATTTTAGCATTATCGTTTATGGCTTATATTCCAGTTTTACAGTTTACAGTTTACATTTTAGTCATTTCAGTTTACAGCTTATAGCGCCTGTGTTACAGCATTGATAGCTTATAGTACCTATATTCCAGCTTACAGCTTGTATGAATATACAAATTTGAGAATTTTCATTGACAAATAGAGTTTCATCGCATATAATAGCAAAATAAATACAAAGAAAAGGCAATGACCAGGAAGCAGTAACGGCAGCCTTTGTCCTTGCAGAGAGCCTTCGATCGGTGGGAGAAGGCAGGATACAAGTGCCGCGAATTCATCCTGAGAGCCGTACACTCAAAGGCACTGGCCCGGTAGGCTGTATCGGTTTCCGTCCGTTAGCGCGGAGGGGCAATGAAATTGTTGCTCACTGAGATTGTTGAAATTGCAATGAAGACAAGGTGGTACCGCGAAGGAAAAGTCGCCCCTGTTATACAGGAGCGGTTTTTTTATACCCGGATTTGGGAATTGCCGGAGAGTCCTTGCATACAGGGAATACAGCCTGCAGGTGTTTAAAAGTGGGATCGTTCAAATTCAATGAAGGAGGAAGAAACATGAAAAAAGCAGGGAGAATTGGTTCCTTTCTGTTATCGGCAATGATGATTCTGATGATTGTGGGCTGTCATGCTCAGGACGGAGCAAATACGGGAAATACGACAGGACAGAAATCATCTGTGAATGCGAAAAACACGACAGGATCGAAGTCGTCTGAAAGCCCGGGGAACACACCAGGCAAGGAATCATCTGAGAATGGAAAAAAGGGAAAGCTGAAAATCGGCATCATTCAATATACGGAGCACGTTTCTTTGGACACGGCCCGGGAAGGTTTTCTGGATGCTCTGGAAGACAACGGGTACCGGGATGGCACCAATATTACCGTTGATTTTCAGAATGCGCAGGGGGATCCTTCCAACCTGTCCACGATCAGTGATCAGCTGGTCAGCAACAAGGCAGACCTGATTCTGGCGATTGCCACACCTGCAGCCCAGTCCATTGCGGGCAGGACCACGGACATTCCGATTCTGGCCACTGCGGTTACGGATTTTGCAGACGCAAGACTGGCAGATTCCAATGAGGTACCCGGCGGAAACGTCAGCGGGACATCAGATATGAACCCGGTCCGGAAGCAGATCGATTTGTTGCTGAAACTGGCGCCGGATGCCAGAACCGTTGGCCTGATTTATGCGTCCAATGAGGATAATTCCATACTGCAGGCATCCCTGGCCAAAAAGGCGGTGAAAAAACTCGGCCTGAAATATGTGGAAACCACTGTTTCCAATACCAATGACGTACAGCAGGCAACCCAGTCCATTGCAGATCAATGTGATGCAATCTATATTCCGACGGACAATGTCCTGGCTTCTGCCATGCCGACGGTTCATGGTGTGACTGCACGGACCAAAATCCCGGTGGTTTGTGGGGAATCCGGAATGGTAAAAAACGGTGGACTGGCAACTCTGGGAATCAACTATCATGATCTTGGATATCAGACCGGGGAAATGGCGGTCCGGATCCTGAAGGGGGAGGCGGAACCGGCCAGCCTGCCGATTGAATCCGCCAAAGACCTGGACTTTTTCATCAATGGCAAAGTGGCGGAGGAAATCGGTGTGAAGATTCCGGAAGATCTTCAGAAATACGTAAAGTAAAGGGAGGAGATTGTGTTGGAGATTGTATCGGGAGCCGTTTCTCTTGGATTGTTATGGGCGGTCATGACCATTGGGGTGTTTATCTCCTACCGGATCCTGGATATTGCGGATCTGACGGTGGAGGGAAGCATCGCCATGGGCGCCGCCATTGCAGCCCGCGTAATAGCAGCGGGGGGGAATCCCTATATTGCAACATTGCTTGCTCTGTTGGGCGGGATGGCAGCCGGTCTTTGTACCGGACTTTTGCAGACGCGTCTGAAGATTCCTGCGCTTTTGTCAGGCATTCTGGTTATGATTGCCTTGTGGTCCGTCAACCTCCGCATCATGGGCAAATCAAACATTTCCCTGCTGCGGATGGAGACAGTATACACGGTATTTGAAAACATGGGCTTAAGCGGAACGGCTTCCATTACCGTGCTGGGACTGCTGTGTGTTCTCCTGTTGATCAGTGTCCTGTATTGGTTTTTTGGAACGGAGGTGGGCTCCGCGATCCGCGCGACGGGCAGCAATCCCCACATGGCAAGAGCACAGGGAATCAATACGGATACCATGATCTGCCTGGGACTGCTGATCAGCAACGGACTGGTGGCAGCCAGCGGAGCACTGATTGCGCAAAGCCAGAGTTATGCGGATGTACAGATGGGGACCGGTGCCATTGTGATCGGACTGGCTTCGGTGATTATCGGGGAGGTATTGTTCCGCGGGAAAAACTTTTATACCCGCCTGATCGCCCTGGTGCTGGGGGCGGTAACCTATCGGATGATCATTGCCCTGGTATTGAAACTGGGCATGCCGGCCAACGATCTGAAGCTGTTTACCGCTGTCACGGTAGCAGTTGCCTTGTCGCTTCCGGCGTTTCTGCAGCGCTTTCGTCAGAATCAGAAATCACATGGGAGGGTGGAATAAATGCTGTCTGTTGGAGGAATCTGCAAGACGTTCAACCCGGGGACGATCAATGAGAAGGCCGCCCTGCGGAATGTCAGCGCCGAATTGCCGGAAGGGGACTTTGTCACCCTGATCGGCGGTAACGGGGCGGGAAAATCCACTTTTTTGAATGCTGTGGCCGGTGTGTATGGTGTGGATCAGGGATCCATCCGGATAGACGGGAAGGATGTGACCCGGCTTCCCGAATACAAACGGGCAGCTGTCCTGGGACGGGTATTTCAGGATCCCATGATGGGGACAGCGGCGAATATGGAAATCGGGGAGAATCTGGCCCTTGCTTCCCGGCGCGGGGAGCATCGGGGACTGAAATGGGGCATCCGCCGCAGGGAACGGGAGACCTATCGGCAGCTGCTCCGGGAACTGGAGCTGGGACTGGAGGACCGGATGACGGTTAAGGTTGGCCTGTTGTCCGGCGGACAGCGGCAGGCACTGGCACTGCTGATGGCTACGCTGAAAAAGCCGAAAGTACTGCTGCTGGATGAGCATACTGCGGCATTGGATCCCAAAACAGCGGAAAAGGTGCTGGAAATCAGTGACCGTCTGATCTCTGCCCACCATCTGACCACTCTGATGGTCACCCACAATATGAGGGATGCCATCAAACATGGCAATCGCCTGATCATGATGCATGAAGGGCAGATCGTCCTGGATATTAACGGGGCAGAAAAGAAGAGCCTCACCGTTGAGGATCTCCTGGAACGCTTTGGAAAGGTCAGCGGGGAGGAATTTGCCAATGACCGTGCCCTGCTTTCCTGATGTCGGGAAAAAGCATGAAATTGCCGATTTCACGGTGTCAAATGGAGCAGGGCGGGTATTGACAAATCAAAGCTCCGGACTTATGATATAATTTATATAATTGTAAACATACTTATTTACTACGAATTATTCAGGAGAGCGAACATGAAAAAACAAAAGAAAGTACAAAAAAGAGTTTTGGCGATACACGACATCTCCTGTGTTGGGAAATGCTCCCTCACGGTTGCCCTGCCCATTATTTCGGCGGCCGGCATTGAGGTCAGTGTAATTCCCACTGCGGTGCTGTCAACCCATACCGGAGGGTTTACCGGCTATACCTTCCGCGATCTGACGGATGATATCCTTCCCATTGTCCGTCACTGGGAGTCCCTGAGCCTGCAGTTTGATGCCATTTATACCGGCTATCTGGGTTCTTTCCGGCAGCTGGATATCGTATCTGAGGTGTTTCAGCGGCTGGGAGCGGATGGGGCGATGAAGCTGGTGGATCCTGTCATGGGGGACAATGGAGTAAGGTATCCGGCCTTTTCGGATACCTTTCCTGCAGGAATGCGAAAGCTTTGCGGAAAGGCAGACACGATTGTTCCGAATATGACGGAAGCCGCCATGTTGCTGGAGGAGTCCTATCGGGAAGGGCCTTATACCCGGGATTACGTGGAGCATCTGCTGAAAGGGCTGGGGGAGATCGGGCCGAAGCAGGTTGTGCTGACCGGTGTGTATTTTGATGACCGGCAGCTGGGTGCGGCAGTTTATGACCAGGCCACCGGGGACATTGATTATGAGTTTGCGGATCGGATCGAAGGGTATTATCACGGTACCGGGGATGTCTTCGGCAGTGCCCTGGTTGCCGCTTTGATGCGTGGCTGCGGATTGAAAAAAGCTGCTTCCATTGCGGTGGACTTTACGGTTCGGAGTATCCTGCGCACAAAGATTGCCGGGACCGATATCCGTTTCGGGGTGGATTTTGAATCCGGCCTTGCCAGACTGGCACGGCAGCTTGGCAACGTGGAAACCAAACCGGCGGGAGATCAGGAGGGAAACAAAGATCGGAAATATGGGAAGTGACAGAATGAGCAGCGGAAATCCAATTATCCGGATAGAAGGATTGAGTAAAACATTCAAAGGTGCCAACGGCGATATTTCTGCCCTTGAGGACATCAGCCTGGAAATCCGGGAGGGAGAGATCTTCGGAATTATCGGCATGAGCGGCGCCGGGAAGAGTACGCTGGTGCGCTGTGTGAATTTTTTGGAAAAGCCGACGAAGGGCAGGGTTTATTTTAATGGACGCGATCTTTCCCGGCTGACCAAAAAGGAATTGTATCAGGTCCGGAGATCCATCGGAATGATATTCCAGCAGTTCAATCTGCTGATGCAGCGTACCGTAACCGGCAATGTCTGCTTTCCCCTGGAGATTGCCGGGGTGGATCGAAAAACAGCAGGGAAGCGTGCGGAGGAGCTGCTGAAGTTGGTGGGGATATCCGAGAAGGCGGCTGCCTATCCGTCCCAGTTGTCCGGGGGACAGCGGCAAAGGGTGGCGATTGCCAGGGCTCTTGCCACCAATCCCAAGGTGCTTCTCTGCGACGAGGCGACCAGTGCCCTGGATCCGGCGACAACACGTGGAGTACTGAAGCTTCTGCGGGACATCAACCGACGTCTGGGCATTACGATTGTCGTGATCACCCATCAGATGAAGGTCATTGAGGAAATATGCAGCCGGGTTGCCATCCTGGACAGCAGTCATATTGCAGAGGTCGGAAGTGTGGAGGAGATCTTTACCAGGCCGAAGACATCGGCTGCCAGACGTTTGGTGTTTCCGGAGGATCCCTCCATGGGAAAGCTTTCCGGTACCCGTTGCTGCCGGATTGTGTTCAACGGGAATTCCTCCTTTGAACCGGTGATCGCGGAAATGGTACTGGATTTCCGGCAGGTGGTGAATATTCTGTTCGCCGATATGAAAAACATAGACGGCAAGGCGTTCGGACACATTGTCATCCAGCTTCCGGACAATGACATGGTTGCGGATCGGATGATGGAATATGTTCGTTCCAAGGGTCTTACGGCGGAGGAGGTGGAAGGGTATGTTTGATATGGAAATGTTCCGCATGATCGGTTCCGGGCTGCTGGAAACCCTTTATATGGTACTGGTTTCCACAGCAATGGCTTATGTGCTTGGCCTGCCTCTGGGCATTGCGCTGGTGGTGACGGACAAGGACGGGATCCGGCCAATGCCGCGTGTGAACCGGATCATTGGCATAGTTGTAAATATACTGCGTTCTGTTCCGTTTCTGATTTTACTGATTGCCGTGATGCCGATTACCAAGAAGATTGTGGGAACGACCATCGGACCCACTGCCACTGTGGTTCCGCTGGTCATTGCTTCCGCGCCGTTTGTTTCCAGGGTTGTGGAATCCTCCCTGAAGGAAGTGGACAAAGGGGTCATTGAGGCAGCGGAGTCCATGGGGGCTTCCCCCTGGAAGATTATTTATAAGGTGATCCTTCCGGAAGCCCGGCCTTCGCTGATTGTGGGAGGTACCATTGCGGTAACCACCATTCTGAGTTACTCGGCCATGGCCGGTATCGTTGCCGGCGGCGGACTGGGGGATATCGCCATACGGTATGGATTTTACCGCTATCAGACCAATATCATGCTGATCACTGTGGTGCTGCTTGTCATCATCGTACAGGTTCTTCAGGAAATCGGGATGAGACTGGCGAATATCGGTGACAGAAGAAACGGCTGAGCATTTATAAACTTATAACAGGAAATATCCTTAGGATAAAAGAATATGGAACCGGAGGTTATCTACATGAAACGAACTGTTATCTTTACCCTGACAGTGATTCTGACCCTGTCCGTGTTTGCCGGATGCTCTAAACCTGTGAACGACAAGAAAATTGTGGTGGGCGCATCACCGACTCCCCATGCGGAGATACTGGAGGTGGCAAAGGAAATATTGGCAAAGAAAGGTTATGATTTGGAAATCAAGGAATTCACGGATTATGTACAGCCGAACCTGACGCTGGATTCCGGAGACCTGGATGCCAACTATTTTCAGCACAAACCCTATTTGGATGATTTCAACAAGGCGAACAAGACAAAACTGATTTCCATGGCTGCCATTCATTATGAACCGTTTGGAATTTATGCCGGAAAGACGAAGTCTCTGGACGATCTGCCGGACCATGCCCAAATTGCGGTTCCCAATGACGCAACCAACGAAGCGAGGGCCTTGATTCTGTTGGAGTCCCAGGGCCTGCTCAAACTGGACCCCGATGCCGGACTGAAGGCAACGGCCAGGGATATTACGGAGAATCCGAAAAAAATCCAGGTAAAGGAGATCGAGGCGGCGCAGCTGGCACGTTCCCTGTCGGATGTGGATATGGCGGTCATCAACGGCAATTACGCCCTCCAGGCAGATCTGAATCCTGCAAAGGACGCTCTGGCACTGGAGAAGGAAAACTCACCCATGGAGACGTTTGCCAATGTTCTGGCAGTACGAAAGGGAGATCAGGACAGTGAGAAGCTGAAGGCGCTGGTGGAAGCTCTGAAGAGCGAAAAAGCAAAGAAATTTATGGAGGATAAATATCAGGGCGCTGTTGTGCCGGTGGATTGACAAATGACCCAAAAGAAGAAGCCGTATCTCGCGATGGAGAACGGCTTCTTTTAAACGGAAAATTCCTCCGTCTCTTTTATCTGGTTGCTTCCTGAAGCTGTTTGCGCTGATCAATGGGCGCATATTCCCTGCGTGGAGCAACGCTCTTGTAGGCGGGACGGATGATCTTTCCTGCGTTGATCAGTTCCTCCATGCGATGGGCACTCCATCCGGAAATACGGGAAATGGCAAAGATCGGAGTGTACAGCTCCAGCGGCAGACCCAACATGTGATAAACCAGGCCGCTGTAAAAATCCACATTGGCGCTGACACCCTTATAAATTTTCCTTTTTTTCGCAATCAGTTCGGCAGCCAGGCGCTCTACCAGAGAATACAGCTGAAACTCCCCGGTGCGTCCCTTTTCCACGCTCAGGCGCTTGAGAAAGCCCTTCAGTATGTCTGCCCTCGGGTCGGACAGCGAATAGACGGCATGGCCCATTCCATAGATCAGGCCGGTTTTATCAAAGGCTTTTTTATCCAGAAGGGCGCTCAGATAATCGGCGACCTGGTCTTCGTCCGTCCAGTCGGTAACATTCTGCTTCAAATCCTGGAACATCTGCACCACTTTGATATTGGCGCCACCGTGCTTCGGTCCCTTCAGGGATCCAAGGGAGGCTGCCGTGGAGGAGTAGGTGTCGGTACCGGAAGAGGAAACCACATGGGTGGTGAAAGTGGAGTTGTTCCCGCCTCCGTGCTCCGCATGAAGAACCAAGGCAATATCCAGGATCCGTGCTTCTGTTTCGGTGTACTTGCTGTCCGGGCGCAGCAGATACAGGATGTTTTCTGCTGTGGACAGCTCCGGCTGAGGCGTATGAATGAACAGGCTCTGTCCGTCATGATAATGGCGGTAGGCCTGATATCCGTATACCGACAGACAGGGGAACAGGGCAATCAGCTGCAGCGACTGCCTCAATACATTGGGGATGGAAATATCATCGGCATTGTCATCATAGGAATACAGGGTCAGTACGCTTCTTGCCAGCGTGTTCATCATGTCATTGCTGGGAGCTTTCATGATAATATCCCGGACAAAGCTGGTCGGCAGGGTCCGGTAATGTGCGAGAAGTTTTTTGAAATCCTTCAGCTGCTCCATGGAGGGCAGCTCACTGAACAGCAGCAGATAAGCAGCCTCTTCATAACAAAAGTATCCCTTCTGGATGGAGCCCTTTACAATCTTCTCAATATCGTATCCTCTATAATATAATTTTCCCCGGCAGGGTATGCTTTTGCCGTTTTCATCCCTGGTCTGGGAAACGATTTCGCTGATTTCCGTAAGGCCGGTCAGGACTCCGTTTCCCTGTAAATCACGCAAGCCCCGTTTCACGTCGTATTTCTCGTACAGTGATGGATCCACGTGGCTGTTTTTCAGACATAGTTCCGATAACTTCTGAATCCCCGGTGTGATTTCAGAAAAATGTGTTTTCGCCATGCCCATCTCTCCTTTCTTTCTTTTCATTAAAAAACAGGCAGTATGATCAGTGGATTCTCAGGCCCAGCTAAAGAAGCAGTCCGGAACAAAGGCCCATGCCTTTGAAAGTCATTGCAGAATCGTTGTTGAAAAGGAGCAAATGACAGAAACATGACAGAATAAGCCTCATCCCAAATGCTGGATAACTTTCATTTTACCATTTTACAGATTCCATGTCAATTCATTATTTTGGAAATTCTGGATTGCCGTATATTTGCTTCGTTCTGAAATCCCCAATGCGTCCGGAGGATCAATGGAAGGAAATTAGCACTTGTATTACACCGGCTGTCGATATAAAATAAAGAAGGCTTACAGCAAAAGCAGGAAGGAGAGGCATTAGTATGGCAGTATTGGTAACGGGGGGTGCCGGCTATATCGGCAGTCATACCTGTGTGCAGCTTCTGGGAGCAGGCTATCAGGTGGTTGTCGCGGATAACCTGTACAACAGCAAAAAGGAAGCAATCCGCAGGGTGGAACAGATTACCGGAAAGAAAACAACGTTTTATGAATCGGATCTCTGCGATCCGGATGCAGTACATAGGATTTTCGAACAGGAAGACATAGATTCCGTGATTCATTTTGCAGGTTACAAAGCAGTGGGAGAGTCTGTGGCGAAGCCTCTGGCCTATTACAGGAACAATCTTCTGTCCACCATGGTCATACTGGAGGGCATGAAGGAATTTCATGTCCGGAATTTTGTATTCAGCTCTTCCGCAACGGTATACGGAAAGCCACGCAGCGTACCGATACGGGAGGATTTTCCCACTTCTGCAACCAATCCCTACGGTCAGACAAAATTGATGATTGAGAGAATTCTGACGGATGTTCAGCATGCCAATCCGGAAATGAATATTGCCATTCTCCGGTACTTCAATCCGATAGGAGCTCATGAAAGCGGGCGGATCGGCGAGGACCCCAACGATATCCCCAACAATCTCGTTCCGTATATTACTCAGGTGGCCATTGGAAAGCTTGGAAAGCTAAAGGTGTTCGGCGACGATTATGAGACCGCGGATGGCACCGGCGTCCGGGATTATATTCATGTTATGGACCTGGCAGACGGGCACATCGCCGCACTGAAAAAGCTGAAGGAGGACTGCGGCCTTGTGGTATACAACCTGGGAACCGGGGTGGGGTATTCGGTGCTGGATATGCTGCATGCATTTGAAAAGGTGGTTGGAAAGCCGATCCCTTATGAGATTACGGAGCGTCGGCCCGGGGATATTGCGCAGTGTTATGCGGATCCGTCCAGGGCGGAAAAGGAGTTGGGCTGGAAAGCTTCCCGTTCCCTGGAAAAGATGTGTCAGGACAGTTGGAACTGGCAGCGGAAAAATCCTGATGGATACGGTGAGGAGTAAGGAATCTGATTTTGCAGTGAAATGGCAGACAATCGTTTATCATTTTTTGGGGGGTTCGAGGTAAAATGGATCATTTGAACAAGACCGGAGAAGCTGCGGGGGGTAGTCCGGTTACCCTGGTTGTAATGGCTGCCGGTATGGGAAGTCGATATCATGGATTGAAACAAATTGACCCTGTCGGGAAAAGCGGCGAGATCATCATAGATTTCTCCCTGTACGATGCCTGGAAAGCCGGCTTCCGAAAAGTGGTCTTCATTATTGTCAGGGATATGGAAGCGGACTTCCGGGAGGCAATCGGCGATAGGGTCTCCCGGTTTATGGAAGTTCATTACGTTTTTCAGAGCATGGAGGATCTGCCGGAGGGATACGATGTGCCAAAGGGCAGGACAAAGCCATGGGGGACTGCCCATGCTGTGTTTTCCTGCCGGCATGTGGTGGATGGTCCCTTTGCGGTGATCAATGCAGATGATTATTATGGAAGAAAAGCCTTTCAGCTGATCCATGATTATCTGGTTTCCATGGAGAGCGGGGAAACAAAAGGCGGGACCTATCATTATGCCATGGTTGGCTATACCCTGGAGAACACCATGACGGAAAACGGGTCCGTGGCAAGAGGGGTCTGTACCATTGATGACAACGCCAATCTTCAGGATATTCAGGAACGTACCCGGATCGAAAAAAGGAACGGACTGTCCCAGTATACCGAGGATGGGGAACATTGGATCACCATTCCGGAGGGAAGCATTGTTTCCATGAATCTATGGGGATTTGGCCCCAGCTTCCTGAAGGAACTGGAACGAAATTTTCCTGCCTTTCTGAATAAAATACGGAAGGAGGATCCGCTGAAAGGGGAATTTTTCCTCCCAAGTGCAGTGGATGTCCTGCTGAAGACCGGAAAAGCATCCGTAACGGTATTGCATACGCCGGACCGGTGGTACGGAGTAACCTACCGGGAGGACAAACCCGCATTGGTGAAGGCTTTGACCCATATGCAGGAGACGGGTGTTTATCCGGGACAATTATGGGAGGAAATTGGCAATGAAGGAATTAAATAAGGAAAGAGTTCAGACGGCCGCAGGGCATTTTCAGTTTGAGGGACGATTTTCGGAAGCCCTGTCCTATGGCAGCGGACATATCAACGATACTTTCGCAGCCCGATTTGAGCAACCGGACGGCAAAAGCCGGCCCTATGTCCTGCAGAGGATCAATACAGAGGTTTTTCAAAAGCCGCTGGAGCTGATGGAAAACATTGTACATGTGACGGACCATATCCGGAATACTGTGACGCAAATGGGAGGAGACCCCTTTCGGGAGACGCTGACGATCGTTCCTGCCGTCGATGACCGTTCCGTTTATTGCGACAGGGAAGGGGAGTACTGGAGGGCCTATCTTTTTATTGATGGGACGGTTTCCTACGATACGGCGGAAAGTGAACAGGATCTTTACCAGTCCGCCAGAGCCTTCGGTAAATTTCAACAAATGCTGGCGGATTTCCCGGCTGAAACATTGCATGAGACGATTCCGGACTTTCATAATACACCGGATCGGGTTTCCAAATTCAAGGAAGCACTGGACAGGGATCTGCTTGGCCGGGCAGAGTCGGTGCAAAAGGAAATTGATTTTGTATTCCGTCACGAGGAAGAAACCCATCGGCTGGTGGATCTGCAGAAAGCAGGCAGACTTCCCCTGCGGGTCACTCATAACGATACCAAGCTGAACAACGTACTCATTGACAGGAAAACCGGTGAAGGGATCTGCATTGTGGATCTGGATACAGTGATGCCGGGACTTTCCCTCTATGATTACGGGGATTCCATCCGTTTTGGAGCAACTTATGCAGCGGAGGACGAGCCGAATTTGTCCAGAGTGAATTTTGATCCCGGCTTATTTGAGGCTTATACGAAAGGATATCTGGAAATCGCGGGGGAAGTGCTCACGGACTGTGAGACTGAAAACCTGCCCATGGGAGCCAAACTGATGACACTGGAATGCGGGATCCGTTTTCTGACGGATTACCTTTCCGGGGATACCTATTTCAAGACCGACCGGGAAGGGCAGAATCTGGACCGCTGCCGCACGCAGTTCAAGCTGGTTTCCGATATGGAAAAGGAATGGAAGACCATGTCGGATATTGTAAAAAAGTATTCGAACGGACCGGATGGAAAGAAAAGCTGAAAAAATCACAGTCTATGAAATTACAGTCTATGAAGGAGAGGCGATGCAATATGTACGATATCAAAGAGAAAGCGAAGGATTTGTTTGAGTATCTGCCGCCGCTGACCAGGGAATCGGATTTCGATGCCTTTTGGAGAAATACCATTGCCGCTGCGGAGTCGGTTCCGTTGAATCCAAAGATGGAAAAGGTCGGCTATCCCAGTCCTTATGTGTCCGTTTACTCGGTGGAATACAATGGATTTGATGAAACCAGAATACACGGATGGTATCTGGTACCCGAATTTGTGCCGAAAGAGAAGCTTCCCTGCCTGATTCATTATCATGGCTTTTCGGGGAACCGGGGAATGCCTGCGGATTTCATGCAGTGGATCATGATGGGAGTGGCAGTGCTGTCCGTGGACTGCCGGGATCAGAGCGGTGCCACCGGCAACTGTGCGGATTATTCCGGCGGATACACACAAAATGTGGTATGCAAAGGCATACTGGACAAGAACGAGTACTATTTCCGGGCGGTCTATATGGACTGTAAGAAAGCAATTGACTTTGCCTGTTCCCGGCCGGAGATCAACCCGGAGAGGATTGTCATGGAAGGCGGCAGCCAGGGCGGGGCACTGACCATGGCTGTCTGCGCCCTGGACTCCCGTCCTGCCCTTGCTCTCGCGGATGTGCCCAGCAACAGCAATCTGGAGAAAAGGGTGGAAGGGGCATATGGCTCCTTTTCCAGTGTAACGGACTATCTGAAGCTTTATCCGCAGCATACGCAGAAGGCTTTTGAGACGCTGAGCTATTTTGATACCATGAATCTGGCTTCCCGGATCCAGTGCAGGGTACTCGCATCGGTGGGACTACAGGATTCCACTTGTCCCGCAAAGCTCTATTTTGCGACATACAACCGGATTACAAGTCCGAAGGAAATCCGGATCTATCCCTTTAATGCCCATGACGGCGGCAGGGGAGTTCAGAACGAAGTGAAACTAAATTATCTGGCAAAATATCTTTGATATACTTTTTCTGTTTATAACAGTAAAGTGGTGTGGTGATAAAATTTATTTTGCAAAATCGACGAAAACCTATTGCTTAAAGAAATGAATCATGTTATAATCAATAAAATTAGTTCACCACACAGTTTGGCTGTATAGTATACTTCTGGAGTGCAGTTTCGGCTTTTTGTACTTTCACTTTACAGAAAAGTCATACTATATGGAAAGGTATAATATATATAATCAAATTACGGTTTTTCCCCCGGATGGGCCACAGGACAGCATAGGGGAAGGCAAAAGCGATATCGCGCAGGACAGTGGAAATTTGGGGACGCAGATTCCGGATCGGATGGTTTCAAAAAAGCAAAGGCAGAGGTTTTAGGCAATGCAATCCTGCATTGCCTTAACAATATATAAAGAAAAGCATTCGGAGATACCGAAATGCGGATAAGGGAGGAATATTTTATGAAGAGAAGACTGGTATCCATTTTTCTGGTTGTGTTTCTGCTGCTTTTGGCAGGATGCGGCGGAGAGGGCAGTGAGACCGGGACGGTGGAGCAGTCCGCCAAGCCCACAAAGGCATCGGATCAGCCGGACGATAAGGCGAAGGACGAAACCGGAGGGAAAAAAGCAGAAAACCAGATTATCGTGGGGAACACCACGGAAATGTCCGGCGACTGGATTCCCTACTGGCAGAACAATGCGGCCGACAAGGATGTCTATGAGATGATTACCGCCCAGAGCACGGTGGAGACCACCAAGGACGGCAAGTTTGTCATCAATGACACTGCAGTGAAAGATCACGAGATCAAGGAAAACGAAGACGGATCCAAGACCTATGTCTGGACCATCAACGATGGCCTGGTATACGACGACGGGTCCCCCATTACCGCCAAGGATTATGTGGTCTCTTTTCTGTTCTGGTCTTCCCCTCAGGTCGGGGATGCCGGCGCGGAGAACTCCTATGGATATTATCTGAAGGGATGGAACGATTTTTCCACCGGAAAATCCAAGGTGTTTTCCGGTGTCCGGCTGATTGATGAGAAAACATTTGAGACCACTATTTCTGCGGAGGAACTTCCTTATTTCTATGAGCTGAATGCGGTGGCCGCCAGACCAACGAAGCTGTCCTTCTGGACAGACGATCAGGTGGACATCAAGGACGACGGCGAAGGATGCTACTTTACCGACAATTTTACAACGGATGCCTACAAGGAGAAATTCAATCAGGCAAGAAGGGCGATTCCCCGTCCTTCCAGCGGACCTTATGTCCTGAAAAGTTATGATGAATCCTCCAAGACAGCCGTTCTGGAAATCAACGATAAATATCCCGGAAACCGTGAAGGGCAGAAGCCTTCCATTCAGAAAGTCATTATGAAAATGGTAAATCAGGATACCCAGTTTGATGAGCTGTCCACCCATTCCGTTGATCTGTTGACAGGGACAGCCAGCGGGGACGAAATCAACGCCGGACTGGATCTGGTGGAAAAAGGCGGATTTGCTTATACGAAGTATCCCCGTTCCGGTTACGGCAAGCTTCAGTTTTCCTGCGATTTTGGCCCGACCCAGTTTGTGGAGGTCCGCCAGGCCATTGCGCATCTGATTGATCGGAACGATTTTGCGAACTCCTTTACCGGCGGCTTTGGCTCTGTGGTAAACGGCCCCTATGGGGAGGCCATGTGGTTTTACCAGGAAACCAAGGCGGAGCTGAACGAAAAGCTGGATCAATACGCCTACAGTCTGGATAAGGCAAAGGAGCTTCTGGAGAAGGGCGGATGGGTCTGTGACGAAAAAGGCAATGCGTATCAGTCCGGGATCCGCTACAAAAAGATGGACGACGGAAGCCTCATGCCCCTGGTCATTGAATGGGCTTCCACCGAGGACAACGAGGTTTCGGAGATGCTGGTGGTAAAGCTGATGAAGAATCCGGATGTGGCTGCAGCAGGAATGGAAATTCATCAGACCCAGATGACCTTTACGGAACTGCTGAACTGGAATTACCGGGATGATTCGGAGGATGCGAAATATGCGGTTCCCACCTATCATATGTTTAACCTGGCATCCGGGTTTACTCCGGCGTATGATCGCATGACCGAATACACGACCGATCCCAAGTTCCTGGAACAGGGCACCAATACCAACTTCATCAAGGATGAAAAGCTTGCCAAGCTGGCAAAGGATATGGTGAAGGCGGATCCGGAAGACAAGGAAACTTTCAAAAAGAACTTTGTGGCCTTTATTGAAAGATGGAATGAACTGCTGCCGGATATCCCGCTGTACTCCAATATTTATCATGACTTCTACGATGAGAAGCTGAAGGATTATGAAAAGAACGATCTGATGGAACTGGTGGATGCCCTGCTCTATGCCCATGTGGAATAAGGGCAGGCAGACAGCCATTCGTCTTCCGCAGTCGTTGGAAATAGGGTATTGGCAGCAATACCCTATTTCCAATATTCATTTTCTGACTCAAATCTTTGTCGGAAGCAATCGTTTCAGAATCATCGAATAGGGGGAAGTGAGTTGCAGTGGGGAAGTATGTTGTAAGAAGAGTTCTGTATATGATATTCGTTTTTTTTATTATGTCCTTTGTTCTGTTTTCTTTGTATAATATGATTCCCGGGGATCCGGCCCGAAGCCAGCTGGAAAGGGTGAAGAGCAAATTGGATCCGCATGAATATCAGGCTCGGTATGAAAAACTGCGGGCAGAGATGGGACTGGATGATCCCATTCCGGTTCGATATGGGAAATGGATGGGAAATATTTTGCATGGAGACTTTGGAGAATCCTTTATCTATCGGCGCCCGGTACTGGATGTGGTAAAGCAGCCGCTGAAAAATACCATCTTCATTAATGTGTTTTCCGTCATGATTGCATTGGCCATTACCATTCCTCTGGGAATTCACTGCGCCGTGAAGAGAAATTCCCTGTTTGACAAGGTGGTTCAGGTCCTGACCATTATCGGATACAGCATTCCGGTCTTTATTATCAGCCTTTTGTTCATCTTCCTGTTTGCCGTCGTTCTGCACTGGTTCCCGGTCAGCGGGATGAGCACAGCAGATTTCAAGGGAACACCGGTTCAGGCATTTCTGGACAGGCTGTGGCATCTGATACTGCCCCTGGCAGTCATGACCGTCGGCTCGTTGGGAGGAATGACAAGGTATGTCCGCGCCGCCATGTCGGATGCCCTGAGCATGGATTACATCAAGACCGCGAGGGCCAAGGGCCTGAAGGAAAAGGTTGTCATCTACTCTCATGCATGGAGAAATGCCCTGCTCCCGGTTGTCACATTGATTATCGGGTGGTTCCTCAGCATTTTTTCCGGTTCCCTGGTGGTGGAAACCATGTTCAACTGGAATGGGATGGGTAAGTTCTATATGGATTCCCTGAACAATCAGGATTACAATGTGGCGCTGGCCATTCAGATGTTTTATATCGTTGTTTCACTGGTCGGTTATCTGATCACGGACCTGAGCTATGGATTGGTTGATCCAAGGGTTCGGGTGAATCAGTAATGGGAGGTATTGCAAAATGAGCATAAATGTAAATGCTGAAAAAAGAAAGAAAAGGCCCGGTTTTCTGCGCCTCCTGTTTGCAAAGCTGTTTCAGGGGAAAAAGAAAATGTCCGTATTGGAAGAAGAGCAGCTGCAAAGCCCCTTTCGAACGATCCTCAACAATTATCGGGACAATAAGGTTTCCATGTCCGCGCTCATTGTTTTTTTAATTATCTTTGTTGTTGTTCTGGTTACCCCCTTTTTTCTTCCCCTGGATTTGTCCTATTCGGACACCAGTCAGCAAAATCTGGCTCCCGGCAGGAACATGATGAGCTATCCGAAAGGGTTGAATGGAAAGACATTGGCGATAGCCACCAGCCCCTCCTTTTCAGTCGGGGCATCCACGGAAGGCAAGCTGTTTATCTGGGGAAAGACCCGGATTACCAGTAAGATCGATGTAAAATATGTTCCGGCCAATATGGGAAAGGTTGTGGACGTCGCCGCCGGATACGATCATATTCTGGCGCTGAACGATGAAGGAAAGCTTTTTGCCTGGGGCAACGGCAGGCAGGGACAAACACAGATTCCTTCCGAGGTGGAGCAGCTGGGCAATATCAGGGAAATCAAGGCAGGGAACCAAAGCTCTGTGGTATTGTCCGAAGATGGGACCAGTTACTTTTTTGGAAATGATATGAACAATGATTACAATGCCTTTCACCCTTATCAGGGCCAATTGGCTCAGGTGGAGCTGACCTCCGATGCTGTCCTGGGAAGGACAACGGATGGGAAGGCCGTGTATCTGGGTTCCATGAAGAACGGATATTCCGAAATACCGGAAAATATGGGCAATGTCATGGATATTGCCGCCACTTCCTCCACCATGGCAGCGGTCAACGATCAGGGAAAAGTGTTTGTATGGGGAAATATTTCACAAAAGTGGAAGGAGAACCAGGTTCCAAAAACGAAAAGCAAAATTGTTGCCCTGCAGGGCGGCAAAAATCATTACACCGCCGTTACGGAAGACCGGGAAGTGATCGCCTGGGGAGCGGATCAGTACCATCAGGCAACGGTGCCGAAATCCCTTCAGGGAACAAAGGTATCCACGGTTTATACCGGATTCTTTCAGAATTATGCCGTTATGGAAGATGGCGGCATTCAAACCTGGGGATTGAAGGGGTACACGCTTGGTTCCGATGAAATGGGAAGGGACATTCTTACAAGATTGGTAAACGGTGGACGCATGTCCATTATGGTAGGCGGCGTGGCGGTTATCATTTCCACGGTGATTGGTGTTATCATCGGCAGCATATCCGGCTATTTCGGAGGAAAGATCGATACCGTCCTGCAGCGGATCACAGAGATGATTGTTTCGCTGCCGTTTCTGCCCTTCGTTATGATTTTGTCCGCATTGATCGGGAACTCCATGGGTTCCAATCAAAAAGTATGGCTTATTATGGTGATACTGGGTCTTTTGTCCTGGCCCAATCTGGCCCGGCTGGTGCGTGCGCAGGTGCTTTCCGTGAGGGAACAGGAGTATGTGGTTGCCGCCCGATCGGTGGGAGTGAAGAAAAGCAATATTGTATTTAAGCATATTCTTCCAAATGTCATATCCGTCATACTGGTTTCGGCAACCCTGGACTTTGCCACCTGTATGCTGACCGAGGCAACGTTGTCCTTTCTGGGCTTTGGTGTTCCGGCACCGCAGCCGACATGGGGGAATATGTTGTATGGCGCAAACAGCAGCATCGTGATACAGAATTATTGGTGGAGATGGGTGTTTGCCTCCATTGTGCTGGGGATATGCGTGATCTGCATAAATCTGATCGGCGATGGTTTGAGAGATGCCATTGATCCGAAATCTCAGGAAAGGTAGGGGGGCTGACAAATGGCATTATTGGAAGTAAAGGATCTGCATACGTACTTTAAAACAAAACGTGGAACCGTAAAGGCAGTAAACGGTGTGTCCTATTCCGTGGAACCCGGCCGGACCCTGGGAATTGTCGGGGAGAGCGGCAGCGGGAAAAGCGTTTCCGCCATGAGCATTATCAAGCTGCTGGACGGCAACGGATATATCGACAGCGGGGAAATCCTTTTTGAAGGCAGGGACCTGGTCAAGGTCCCGGTGAATCAGATGTCCGGAATTCGTGGAAATGACGTATCCGTCATATTCCAGGAACCCATGACGTCGCTGAATCCGGTGTTTACCGTGGAGAGACAGGTGGGAGAACCGTTTATGATCCATCAGGGGCTGACGAGAAAGCAGGCGTCCCAAAAGGTGATCGAGGAATTATCCCTGGTAAAAATACCAAACCCGGAAGCAGTAGCAAAACAATATCCCCATCAGCTCTCCGGGGGCATGCGGCAGAGGGTGATGATTGCCATGGCTCTGGCCTGCCGGCCCAAATTGCTGATTGCGGATGAGCCGACCACCGCACTGGACGTAACCATACAGGCGCAGATATTGAAGCTGATGAATGAACTGAAAAGTGAAATTGATACCTCCATTCTGTTCATTACCCACGATCTGGGTGTGATCTGTGAAATGGCGGATGATGTGGCGGTGATGTATTGCGGGGAAGTGGTGGAGTATGCGTCTGCAAAAACCATTTTTTCAAAAACGCCGCACTTTACTCACCCCTATACGGAGGGACTGATGTTTTCCATTCCGAGGCTGGATATACCGGTGGGCACCAGACTTGAGGCCATACCGGGATCCGTACCCCATCCCCTGGATCTCCCGAAAGGCTGCAAGTTCGCTCCCAGATGCAAATATGCCACCGACCGATGCAGGGAAAAGCCGCCGGAACTGTCGGAAGTGGAGCCAGGTCATACCGTACGCTGTTTCTATCCTGATATGGAGGCGAGGTCCAATGAATAAGACGAATGACAGGACGGAGCGGAAGGTTTTGCTGAGAATTGAACATCTGAAGCAGTATTTTCCGGTTAAAAAGTCCAGTATGTTTTCCGGAGAACGACTGTATGTCCGGGCAAACGACGATATATCCCTGGATATCTATGAGGGGGAAACCCTTGGTCTGGTGGGAGAAAGCGGATGCGGGAAATCCACGTTGGGACGTTCTCTGCTTCAGCTGTATCAACAGACCGACGGCCGTACGATATACTATGGACGGGATGTGGATGAACTGGCTCCCAAATATGTGATGCATACCCTGAGCCATCTGACCGAAGAGCGCAGGAAGATGGAGGAGCAAAAGAAAAAGGAAGCAGAGGAAAAGAAGCATTATGAATCGCTGTCGGATGGAAAGGAAAAACAGGAAGCCTGGGCGAAGTACCGGAGTGCCCATAAAGCAGCAAGGGATACCTTTCTGGATATTGTACAGCTCATCGGCGGCTTCTTTGTGGCGGAGGATTTGTCACCGATATCGGAAATTCTGGTGAAGGAGTATCAGGAAGGCGTTGCGGTGCGCAGCCGGAAGGACCGGATCAATATGGACCGGCTGGAGCTGGCCGGATTGGAATCCGCGTTAAAGGATAAGGGAAAAAGTGAAGCGGAAATCCGAAAGGATACGGCGGACAGCCGGAAGGCCATTGATCAGGAGGAAAGCAAGCTTGCGAAGGAAGAAGCCGCGCTGCAGAAGGTACGGGACCGGATATACGAAATGATGGAACCGTACCGATCCCATCCGGATTTTGAGAAATACGAGGCTTACCGGGACAAGGGGATCAACCTGACCAAGCTGACAGAGGAGGAAATGCGTACACTCCGGAAGGATCTGCAGCTGATCTTCCAGGATCCTTATTCCTCCCTGAATCCCAGGATGACAGTGGGACAGATTATAACAGAAGGCCTGCTGGCTCATAAGATGTTTCACAGGAATGACAAAAAGCTGCAGGATTATGTGATGGATACCATGGAGAAATGCGGCCTGGCTCCTTATTTCATTCATCGTTATCCCCATCAGTTTTCCGGCGGTCAGAGGCAGCGCATCGGCATTGCCCGGTCCGTCGCCCTGAATCCGAAATTCATTGTATGTGATGAAG
>DAINCI010000004.1:0-44440 GCA_036732425.1 Bacillota bacterium | reverse complement strand
CCGCTGTTGTCCGGGAAAGCGGCGTAAAAGGTTGACCCGTGCAGAAGAGAATCTGTATGGAAAGAAAAGAAATCCAGAGCAAAGAGGGGGAAAGGAAATGCGGTTTCAACCATGCAGGCGGAGGCAATCCGGTTCGAGGGGAGAGCAACCCGGTTCGAAGGAACAACAGGGAAGCCGGGATCTGGAACGGACATTTGCTCCGGTAAAGCGGAGAAGAGTTGCACAGCATATGCTGCAGTGCCTTTGCGGCGGGGTTCTTGCATCCCTTGCAGCTGTCCTGCTGCTGTGTATCCTTTCCTTTTTTGTACCCCTGGAGACATTCTGGCGGATTTGCAGCATTGCTGCAGTGGTTTCCGTTGTCCTGTCCCTGATCGTGGGATGGGCTACCCGGCCTTCTTCCTTTCAAATCGCCTGTGCCGTTGACAGGCTGGGACTTCAGGAAAAAGTCATGACAGCCCTTGAACGGAAAGACCGGAACGATGCCTTTTCGATCCTGCAGCGTCAGGATGCAATTTCCAGTCTGGCAGGGTTCGACCGAAAGCGCATGCCGATGAAGGTTTCCAAACGCTTTCTTCTCTCTGCCGGAGTTTTGGCCGGCCTGATTCTTTTCCTCAGCTTCCTGCCCAATCCGATGGATCGCGTGATCCGCCAAAGACACCGGGTGCAGGAGGAGGTCCGGTCACAGCTTGCGAATCTGGAAGAAACGGCGGAAAAGGAGCTGTCCGGGGACACGGGAATGACGGAAGGGCAAAAGCAGGAACTGAAGAAACTGGTTCAGGGACTGACAGACCGGCTGAAGAATGCGGAGGAGGATCGGAAAGCATTGAAAGAGATTTCAAAAACAGAAGAAAAGCTGGACTCCCTGACCGAAAAAATCCGGGAAGCCCATCTGGAGCAGCTGACAAATCGGCTTGCGGCATCGGAGGAAACCCGATCCCTGGCTGCTGCGCTGCATCAGAAGGAACCCGAAGCAGTTGCGGAAGAGATCAGAAAGTGGAATCGTTCTGCCTCCGATATTGGTTCGTCTGCGGAAGGGCAAAATGGAGAAGCTGTCAGGGAGGAGTTGGGAAAACTCATCGAACAGGCGGCAGGCTCAGAAGAGTCGGTTGGTGAGATAAAATATGCCCTGCAGCAAATGCGAAGCAAGGTGGCAGAAGCCGCCGGATCGGACGGCTCACAATATGCCGGCACTTCCGGAGTACCGCCCACAGAATCCGGAGGGCATTCCACGGAAGGGGACCCGGATGGACAAAGCGGTGTCGCAGACAGGCAGGGAAAGGAAAAGCCTGAGAACCAGGAGCAAGGATCAGGCAGCAAGGGACAAGGTCAGGGAAATGCGGCGGGGAGCAATCCGACAGGAAGTAATTCGGCAGGAAACAATTCGGGGCCGGGAGATTCGGGGAGCTCCGGGAAACCCGGTTCCGGTGCGGGCAGCGGCACCACAAACTACAAATCCGCATCCGGAGGCAGTGGATCCAAACCGTCCGGGGGAAATGAAACAAAAGAGAAAAATGACACTTCGGTCTATGAACAGATCTATGCGCCGGAGCGTCTGGGAGACGGCGGGGAGGTGTCCCATGTTTCCGGCAGACCTTCCGGAAGCGGCGATACCACAACGGAAAAGCAGAAAGATATCGGGGATTTTTCCGGATATATTCCTTATCAGGACGTTTATCAGGAGTATCGTTCCGAGGCCATGAACAGCATGCAGCGCAGAAGCTTGCCTTCCCGCGTCCGAAGGCTGGTACAGGATTATTTTGATGCCCTGGGTCAATAAAAAAGTGAAGGCAGGAATGGAAATGGAAGATTCAGCTTTGGAGAACAGAAGCCTTTTTTCGGAAAATGGGAGCCCTGAGAAGGTGGTACAGGAGTTCTCCCGAATCACAGGTCAGATGGAGAGGGAAATATCAAAGGAAATCGTCGGTCTGAAAGGAATCATCCGCCATGTGCTGATTGCGGTCCTGGCCGGCGGCAATGTGCTGCTGGAAGGGGTGCCGGGTCTGGGTAAGACCAGGCTGGTCAAAACCCTGTCCCGGGTGCTGGATCTGAAATTCAGCCGGATCCAGTTTACACCGGATCTCATGCCTTCCGATGTTACAGGAACCAATATCCTGGTAAAGGACGGGCAGGGCAACAGCAGTTTCCGGTTTCAGTCCGGTCCGGTGTTCAGCAATCTTGTGCTGGCAGATGAAATCAACCGCGCCACTCCCAAAACGCAGAGTGCCCTTCTGGAGGCCATGCAGGAACATTCCGTGACGGTGGGCGGGGTGACCCGGGTTCTGCCGGAGCCCTATTTTGTGCTGGCAACCCAGAATCCCCTGGAGCAGGAAGGGACCTATCCATTGCCGGAAGCCCAGCTGGACCGGTTTCTGTTCAAATTGATCCTGGACTATCCTTCCATGGGGGAGCTTCGGCGCATTGTGGATCTGACCACTGTACCGGGATCGGCTTTGGCAGAGAAGGCAGCGGATGCCGCAGCCATTCTGGAGATGAAAAATGTGGCGGCGCAGGTGCCCATTGCAGCACCGGTCCGGGACTATGCCCTGCGGCTGGTCATGAGTACCCATCCCCATCTGGAACACAGCCCGGATGTCACACGGAAGTATGTGCGTTATGGCTCCAGCCCCAGGGGAGCACAGGCAGTCATACAGGCAGCAAAGGGAAAAGCGCTGATGGAAGGGCGGTACAATGTATCCTTTGCGGATATCCGGGATGTGGCCTATCCCTCTCTCCGCCACCGGATCTTCCTGAATTATCAGGCCGTTTCAGACGGAAAAACGCCGGATCGGATTCTGGACGCCATTCTGGAGGAGACGAAAGAACTATGAAGCCTTTTGATCCGGATTTTCTGAAAAAGCTGGAACGGTTTATCCTGTACAGCCGCCGGCCGGTATTGGGAATCGCCGGAGGAAACAGGCGGTCCAGGGCAAAGGGAAGTGCCATTGAGTTTTCCGATTTTCGGGAATATACATTGGGCGATGATTACCGAAGCATTGACTGGAACGCCTATGCGCGGTTTGAACGGCTGTTTGTCAAGCTTTATATGGAGGAGCAGGAAGCCAATGTCACCGTATTTCTGGATGTCAGCGCTTCCATGGACAGCGGAGAGCCGAATAAGGGGACACTGGCCCGGGAACTGGCTGCCGTGTTTGCCGGCATCTCTCTGGCGAACTATGACCGGGTGGGGATTGCCGCCATTGACGATGGCGTACGGAAGGAGCTCCCTTCCTTTTCCGGTAAGGCAGGCATTCCCAAAGCCCTTGGATTTCTGGAGGGAATCGAATTCCGGGGCCGGACGGATCTGAGGAGAGCCCTGAAGGCTTACGGTCCTCTGTGCGGGAGGGGGATCAGCATTCTGCTTTCCGATCTTTTTTCGGAAGGCGGGGAGAATGGATTTCGGGAAGCCATGCAATATCTGAAGTTTCAGGGACAGGATGTGATTGTAATCCCGGTTCTGTCGCCGCAGGAGCTGGATCCGGCTTTCGAAGGGGCCTTGCGCCTGATCGATGCGGAAACCGGGGAATCCGTGGAGGTGGAAATGACACCCCATGTCTTTCACCTGTATCAGAAGAAGCTGTATGACTTTCTTGGAGAGCGGCAGTCCATCTGCGAAAGCATGGAGATTTCCTGGGTTCCGGTCCAAAGCGGAGTTTCCCTGGACCGGCTGGTATTTGATACCTTTCCGCAGGCAGGAATTATTCGATAAGGAGGGCTTGCATTTGAAATTTCTGAATCCCTGGGGATGGCTGGCCCTTCTGGCATGGATTCCTGTGATTTTGCTGTATCTGTTGAAAAGGCAGCATGAAGATCAGACGGTTTCCAGTATCCTGCTGTGGCAGGAGGCGCAGAAGGATCTGCAGGCGACACGTCCCTGGCAGCGTCTGCGTGCCAGACTGCTCCTGATTCTTCAGATTCTGGCGGTGGCGTTGTTTTCCCTGTCCCTGGCCCGGCCGGTGCTCTCGGGAGGCGGGGGAGGCGTTCATTATATCGCCGTGGTGGATACCTCCGCGCGGATGCAGGCAACGGATGTGTCCCCTTCCCGGATCGGATGTGCACGGATGGATCTGCAGGATCTGATACAGGATATGCGGAGAAAGGATACCATGACCATTGTACAGGCGGGGATCCAGCCGTTTGTCCTGGTGGGTCCGACGGGTGAAAAAGGCAGGCTCCGGGAGTATGCCGGCGGCATTCAGGCCACCAACGGCCGGTCCGATCCGAAACGTGCCGTTCAGCTGGCCCGGACCTTACTGCAGGATACCAAAAAGGAAACCGGGGAGATCCATCTGTTCAGCGATAAAATCCCGGAAGATGGCCAGTCCCTTGTTTCCCATGTTTATTCCGGCAATGGGCAAAATGCCGCCGTGACTCATGTGAGCTGTGAGGCCCGCGACGGGGAAATGACCGTACTCTCCCTGGTGGCAAACTATGGGGGCGAAAAAAGGGATCTGACACTGGAACTGAAAGCGGACGGAGTGCGAAACAATGTCAGGGAAATTTCCATTCCGAAGCAGGAAGAGATCAGCGTAACCTGGACGGGGGTTCCGGAGGATGCCCATACCATTGAAGTATCCCTGTCGGAGAAGGACGATCTGCAGCTGGATAATCGGGGCTGGGCGGTCCGGAAGGAAGAACATCGTGTGAAAGCGCTGATGGCAGCCGGACGAAATGTTTTTCTGGAACGTGCCCTGTCCCTGCGCAGTGATATGGAGGTGATCCAGGCCGATCCCGATGATATGCCTGAATCCGGGGATTATCTTCTGTATCTGTTTGATGGTACCTTGCCGGAATCCCTGCCGGAAAGCGGGAACCTCATGCTGTTCTGTCCGCCGTCCAGCAAGGAGCTGGGTATTTCTGCGGAAGGGGAAACGGTGCCCTCCGGGGTCACAGTCCGTCAGCAGACCATTTATCCTGATCTTGTGGAATATCTGGAACCGCAGGATTATCGTATCGCGAAGGCCCGGAAATATAAGGCACCGAAAGGATTGGACGTCCTTCTGGAAGATAGGGATGGCACTCCCGTGCTGCTGGCCGGGGAACAGAACGGCAGAAGAATTGCGATCTTTACGTTTTCCCTCTCTCAGTCCAACCTCCCCATGAAACCGGACTTTCCCATTCTGATTCAGAATTTATTGGATTGGATGACTCCTTCCAATATGGACCTTCCGGAAACGATATCCGTTGGGGAAACACTGCAGTTGTCGCCTTTTCCCAATGTCACTGGAATTACCGTCACTTCTCCATCCAAAAAGGAGTATCGGCTGGATGCGGAACCGGATCCGGTATTTTATGACACCTATGATCCGGGAGTGTACGAAGTGACGCAGAAAACGGATCAGCAGACCGGGCAGGGGCGTTTTGTCGTCTCCGTTCCGACGGAAGAGGTTTCAGACCTCCGGGAGGAACCCCGTGCAGCGGTGTCCCCGTCGGAAAAGGGAGCAAAAGAAAAGGGAACAAAGGCAGCCCACGTTGCTTCGCCTTTTCAAAGGGAAAGCTGGACCATTTCCGGCTGGGTCCTTCTTGTTCTGATATTGATGGAATGGTGGGTGTATCATCGTGAAATTTGAATTCCAGTCCCCAATGGTTTTGCTGGCACTGCTGCCGGCAGTCGGGCTTGTCCTGTGGATATTCTTTCATTATAGCCGGCGTAATCGACAGAAGAACCGGCAGCCCAAATTCCGTTCGGGTTATCCGGGTCCGACTCGTTCGGGCAGCCCAGACCGGGATCGTACGGGTTCGGATCGTCCGGGTCGTTCGGGTACAGACGTTTCCGGCAGGCGGGCATCCCGCCGCCGCAGTGCTGCATCTTCACCCGCAGGATTGATCCTGAGGGTGTTGGCTGTCGTCCTTTTGGTGCTCTCTCTTGCCGGTCTGGAAATCCGGACTCCGGTTCGGGATACGGAGGTGATCTTTGTATCCGATCTTTCCGACAGCACCCGGTCCAGGCAGAAGGAAGCTTCGGAATTTATCGCTTCTTCCATGAAATTGCTGCCGGAGCGGTATCGTACAGGCGTGGTCAGTTTCGGGAAAGAAGCCCTTGTGGAGCAGGCGGTGGGGGACCCTTCTGCATTCCATGAATTTCACTCCCGGCCGGATACCCATTACAGCAACATTGACGGAGCACTGCAAAGGGCTGAAAGTTTATTTTCCACCGATGGGAGGAAACGGATCGTTGTTCTGACGGACGGGGCAGAGAATGCAGGGGACGGATCCATGCGGGCCAATGCTCTGGGGCAGCAGGGGATCCGTGTGGATGGTGTGTTTCTGGATACCATGCCTTCCAGGGAAGTGCAATTGTCCGCTTTGGATCTCCCGTCCTCCCTGTACCAGGGGGAAAGCTATGATATTCAGGTGGAGATCGACAGCACGGTGGAGACAAAGGGGACGCTGCGTCTGTTTGCGGACCGTGCTTCCGCCGGTACCCGGGAGCTGCAGATTAAAAAGGGAAAAAATGTTTTTGCATTTCACGGGACAGCGGAAAAGACCGGCACTGTTGTATATGAGGCAGAGCTGGAAGTCCCTGCTTCCGGGGATACGTTCCGGCAGAACAACCGGACCGCTTCCTTTGTCCGGGTGGATGGCCCTCCTGTTGTTGCACTGGTGGAAGGGCAGCCGGGAGAAGGACGGGAGCTGGTCAAAATCATGGAAGCCGGCGGACTGGAATATAAGCTGTTTACTCCTTATTCTTTGCCGAACCAATTGGCGGAATTGGTGAAATATGATGCCGTTCTCCTGGCAAATGTGGGATATGATGATCTGGGAGAGAAAAAGGCCGGGACGCTGGATTATTATGTAAAATCCATGGGGAAAGGCCTGCTGGTCACCGGCGGGGACAACAGCTATGCATTGGGGGGATATCTGGATACCGGACTGGAAAAAATGCTCCCGGTGGATATGGACCTGTCGAAGAAAAAGGACATTCCGTCTCTGGCGGAGATTCTGGTCATCGACAAATCCGGCAGTATGTCAGAAGGTTCCAATGGGATCAGCAAAATGGATCTGGCAAAGGAAGCGGCGATCCGGTCCCTGGAGGCGCTTCGGAAAACGGATTTCATTGGAGTGGCAGGATTTGATCAGGCAGCCTCCTGGGTCGTGGAAACCCAAAAGGCTGAGAACCGGGAGAAAATCCAGGATGCCATCGGCACCCTGCAGCCCGGGGGAGGGACCAATCTGTACCCCGGATTGAATGCCGCACTGCAGTCCCTGAAAAAGACGGATGCGGTTTTGAAGCATGTGATTGTCCTGACGGACGGATATACCGAAGGCAGGAACTACGATGGCATGGTAAAGGAGATGACCGATGCCGGAATCACGGTATCCGGGGTAGCCGTCGGGGAGGATTCGGATCAGAAGCTGATGGAACACATTGCAAAGGCGGGGAACGGACGGTATTATTTCACCGATGAGTTTTCCAGCATCCCAAAGATTTTCACAAGGGAAACCTATCTGGCCACCCGGAGCTATGTCAACAATGAGACTTTTATCCCGGAAGCCGTGGGGAATTCCCCGATTCTTTCCGGCATGGATGCTCTTCCCTCTCTGGATGGATATCTGTCCACCACCCTGAAGGGCGGCGCAACTCCTGTGCTGATCAACGGAAAGGAGGAGGATCCGGTGCTGGCCTGCTGGGACTATGGCCTTGGGAAAGTAGTTGCCTGGACCAGTGACGCAAGGGGCATCTGGACGGAAGACTGGATGAAATGGGACCAGGCGTCCGCTTTCTGGCTGAATGCCCTTTCCTCCGTACTGCCCGGCAGCGCCGGAGAGAACGGCAAAGTGGATGTCCGTCAGGCCGGGGATCAGGGACAGATTTCACTGACCACGGATCTGCAGGAAGAAAACAGGACAAAGGGATCTTCTGCAGGAACAAAGGATGGTTCCGGCGGAGGGGAAGCGGCGGCAACGACGGGCCGGGATGCCTCTGCAGTGGTGGTAAGCCCGAAAGGGAAGGAGACAAGGGTCAGACTGAAGCCTTCCAGTCCAGGCTCCTTCCAGGGAAATTTTGACCTGGAGGAAACCGGGGTATATCTGGTGAGGGTGGAGCAGGAGCAGACAGGAGATGCCTCCGCCGCATGGGAAACCGGACTGGTTTATCCCTATTCCCCGGAATACGACCTCCGGGCTTCTTCTTCCAGAAACCTGCTGGAGCATGTGGTAAGCCGGACTGGCGGCAAAATTTTGCACAAGCCGGAGGACTTGCTGAAAAGTGAACTTCCTCCGGCATGGAAGTATCATGAAGTGTGGCCGGGGATGCTGTGTCTGGCCATGCTGCTGTTCTTACTGGATATTACGCTTCGCAGACTGAGTGGAAGATTCCTGACGGAGAAGCTGCTTTTGCCGGCGACCCGGTGGATGGGAAAGCGGATGACATTTGCCAGGGCATGGTGCCTTTGGATCCGGAGTCGACTTTCGGGAACAAATAAGGCGGATGGGATGGGAAAAGATGCAGTAAAGAATGTAATGGCAGGGAACGAAGCTGAAAGGAAAGCAGAAAGAGGGAAAGCAGCAGGAGGAAATGAGGCAGAGAACAAAGCGGGAATGAAGGAAACAAATTTTACCGGGACGCTACTGGAGGCTTCCAGGAAAAGCAAGCGGCACCGGGTGGAATAATGCAGAAGTGGAATCATGCAGAATCATAAAGAAAAGAGGCATTCATGGGAGGCAACACTCCGTGGGTGCTTTTTTTATGTCTCTTCTTTATGCGGGCAGGAATTTGATCCCTAAAATAGGAGCATCCAGTGAATGCTGTTTTCGTGTCGTTTAGCGGAAAGTATGTTATTTTTTATTTTGTGATTGACAGTCTGCCTACATAGTATTATTATAATAATAACAAGTTAATAGTAACATATTCATATTAACATAATGATATTAAGAGAAACGAGGTGTATTTCGTGGAAAAGGACGAGCTGAGAAATGCCGATGGGCTGACGGAACGGGAATTCCTGGACCAATACGATGTCCGTCTTTATAAAAGGCCATCGGTCTCTGTTGATATTCTGCTGTTTACCGTGGTGGACGGTCCGCAGCTGAACTACCGGAAGCTTCCGCAGAAGGAGCTGAAGGTTCTGATGGTCCGGCGCGGGAACCACCCATATATCGGGAAATGGGCGCTGCCGGGAGGATTCATGTCCGTGGAGGAAAGCCTGGATCAGGCTGCCTACCGGGAGCTGAAGGAGGAGGTGAATGTCAGTGACATTTACATGGAGCAGCTCTATACCTGGGGGGATGTTGAGCGGGATCCGCGTACCCGTGTCATCAGCTGTTCCTATATGTCTCTGGCGGACAGCTCCCGGATGGAGATAAAAGCCGGCGGAGGGGCCTGGGACGCGCAGTGGTTCACGGTAAGTTATGAAACCGAAGAGGAGAGGAAAACAACAATTCCCGGCGGGTATCTTTTTGAAAACCGGGTAAGGGTAACGCTTTCCGGCAGGGAAGATACCCTTTATGGGGTAATCGGCACGCAGAAGCGGGTGGTGGGAAGATCCAAAACCGTGGAGCGCCGCATTCTTAAGAATGAGGGAATTGCCTTTGACCATGCCTTCGTCATTCCGTACGGCATTGAACGACTGCGCAACAAAATTGAGTATACGGACATTGCGTTCAACCTCATGCCCACGTATTTTACCCTGACGGAGCTGCAGCAGGTCTATGAGGTGATCCTGGGGAAGGAGCTCCTGAAGGCAAATTTCCGGCGCAAGATTGCGGACCGGGTCATTGAAACCGATCGGGAGACGAAGAACGAGGGGCACAGGCCGTCAAAGCTATATACGTTCAACACAAACTGGGGGTGTTTTGAAGTATGATGGAAAATGAAAATGATCTTGCATTTGTGGACGGGATTGAAGCATTCAAAAAGCAGAGGGACGCTGTTCTGCTGGCTCATAATTATCAGCCGCCTGAAATTCAGGAAATTGCAGACCTGGTGGGGGATTCCTTTGCTCTCAGCAAGGAAGCTGCGAACCTGCGGCAGAATGTCATTGTCTTTTGCGGGGTGTACTTTATGGCAGAAAGCGCCAAGATTCTTTCCCCGCAGAAAACCGTTCTTCTTCCGGCCGGAGATGCGGGCTGTCCGCTGGCGGACTCCATTACGGCAGAACAGCTGCGCAGGGCCAGGGCGGCGCATCCGGATGCAGCTGTGGTGAGCTATATCAATACCAGTGCGGCGGTGAAGGCGGAAAGCGATGTCTGCTGTACCTCTTCCAATGCGGTCCGGGTGGTGCAATCGGTTCCGGAAAAGGAAATCCTGTTCGTACCGGATCGGAATCTGGCATCCTATGTGGCCGAACAGGTCCCGGAGAAAAGAATTCTTGCCTGGGGCGGGGAATGCATCGTTCATTCGCGTACCACAGCGGAACAGGTCCGACAGGTGCGGTCGGCGCATCCGGATGCCCTGCTGCTGGTTCATCCTGAAGTTCCGGCGGAAGTCCGGCAGCTGGCGGACTTTACGGGAAGTACCGCACAGCTGCTGGATTACGTGAAGGAATCCGACCGGAAGGATTTTATTATCGGTACGGAAATGGGGGTACTGGAAGAAATGCGTTTTCGGAGACCGGATGCGCATTTTACCATGCTTGCAGGGAATCTTCTGTGTGTGAACATGAAAAAGACTTCATTGAAGAAAGTCCGCGATGCCCTGCTGCATATGGATAACGAGGTAACGGTGCCGGAGCCTGTCCGGAAAAAGGCTTTTCTCAGTCTGGACCGGATGCTGCATGTTTGAGGAAAGGCTTCCGGAGAAAGGAAGGACCATTTTGTCGGAATATCTGATCGATTTTGACACAGCCAATATACAGCGGCTGCATTTTGATACGGTGATTGTGGGAGGCGGAATTGCAGGACTTACCTGTGCCCTGCATCTCCCGCATTCCATGAAAACCGCGGTGCTCTGCAAGGGAAAATGGACAGACTGTGATTCCTTCCTTGCTCAGGGAGGAATCGCGGCCAGTATCGGCGGGGACGACCGGGAGCTGCATATCCGGGATACGATGCGTGCCGGCTGTGGGATCAATGACATGCAGGCGGTTCGCGTTCTGGTGAAGGAATCCGAAGGGGCGATACGGAGTCTGGCAGATCTGGGCGTACCGTTTGACAGTGGGCCGGACGGTGCGTTCCTTCGTTCCCTGGAAGGAGGCCATTCCATGAAGCGCATCCTTCATGTTCACGGGGATGCGACGGGAAAAGGCATCATGGATGTGCTGATGGCGGATTGTGCCGACAGGGAAAACATCCGGATGATGGAACATACCTTTGCCCTGGATCTGATCACCGATACGGGCAGATGTGCCGGGTTGCTGGCCGAAAGCAAGGGAAAGCTGATTTACCTGACCGCTGCTCACTTTGTGCTGGCTACGGGAGGGATCGGGCAGCTTTATCCCATCAGCACCAATTCCGTGACGCTGACCGGGGATGGGATTGCCATGGCGCACCGGGCCGGTGCCCAAACATCTGCCATGGAGTTTGTCCAGTTTCATCCGACTGCGCTCTATACGGCTCAAAAGCCGGAACGGGCATTTCTGATATCGGAGGCGGTGCGCGGGGAAGGTGCCATCCTGTACAATTCCAATGGGGCGAGGTTTATGCCCCTTTATGATGAAAGGCAGGAACTGGCGCCCCGTGATATTGTGGCAAGGGCCATTTATGATCAGATGATCCGGACAGACCGTCCCTGTGTCTATCTGGATATTACAGGAAAGGACCGGAATTTTCTTGCCGCACGGTTTCCAACGATTTACGCAGAATGCAAAAAGAATGGAATCGATATGGCTGTGGATCGGATCCCGGTGGCTCCGTGCGAACATTATTTCATGGGCGGCATTCGGACGGACTGCAGCGGGCGTACCAGCCTTGCCGGGCTGTATGCAGTCGGGGAATGCGCATCCACCGGTGTTCACGGCGCCAACCGTCTGGCAAGCAATTCCCTTTTGGAAGCTGTGGTGTTCGGGAGCCGGGCAGCCGATGACATCGCAGGATGTACGGATGAACCGGTGTGCATTGGAAACTTCCGGTACGATGGGAAACGGAAGCAGGAACTGCCGGAGGAAAGGGCTTTGCGGGAACAGCTGCGCTGCCGGATGCAGACCGATGCCGGGATCCTTCGCAGGACAGAAAATCTGCGTTCTGCGCTGAAAGCTGTGGAGGATACGCGAAACCGCTGTCTGGCCTCCCGTCTTGTGATGCGAAGGGAATGGGAAACCGCGGACATGTACGATACTGCCGGACTGATTCTGCATGCGGCAGCGGAAAACCATCACAGCGTCGGCAGTCATTTTATTACGGACGAAAACTATGAAAACGGAGGCTGGGATATTGAATGAATTGATTCTGGACGATTTTCTGACATCGGCCCTGAAGGAGGACATCGGCTGCGGGGACGTGACGACGGACAGCCTGATCTGCCCTTCCCGGCAGTCGGAATGCGGGCTTTATGCAAAGGAAGAAGGAGTACTGGCCGGCATGGAGGTTGCTGCCCGGGTATTTCATTTGCTGGATGCCGGGATTCTTTTTCACGCAGAGCGAACCGACGGAAATACCGTCTCTCCGGGAGACCGGATTGCCGGAATCCGGGGGAACACCCGTGCCATATTGAAGGGAGAAAGGGTGGCGCTCAATATACTGCAGCGTATGAGTGGAATTGCCACGAAAACGCACCGAATGTGCGAACTTGTGCGGGAATATCCAGCCCGGATCACCGATACCCGCAAGACGCTTCCGGGGTTTCGCATGCTGGATAAATATGCCGTTACCGTGGGCGGAGGGTCGAATCACAGAATGAATCTGTCTGATCTGGTGCTCATCAAGGACAATCATATTGCCGCAGTAGGCTCGATTGCCGAAGCAATGGCCCTTGCAAGGGAAAAGGCTCCCTTCCCGGTGAAGGTGGAGGTGGAAGTGGAGAATCAGCGGCAGCTGGCGGAAGCCATCCGGGCCGGGGCAGATATTGTGATGCTGGACAATATGGGATGCGATGAAATGAGCAAGGCAGTTGCCTTTGCAGATCATCGTGTGATACTGGAAGCTTCCGGAAATGTGGAGGAAAGCCGCATTGTTGCCATTGCGGCAACCGGCGTGGACTATATTTCATGCGGCGCCCTGACCCATTCGGTCCGGGCATTGGACATCAGCCTGAAATTTGATGCGGATGAGTTGACAAAATAATAGTATTTGCCTATAATGTACATGATAAGAGACATACATTTAATAATGTTTACTAAAATATTGGCTGCTCTCTTATCAAGTCAAAGTATCAGGAAATTTGGGATCAAGGTTCGTATTGTTACCACTGTCAGATCACTTTTCCTTCTCCGCTTCTTTGCGGACAGAGGCAGAAGGGCAGCTCGATTTCAGTAAGCCTCCAGGCAGGGTTTTGCGGAGAAGATTAAAATAAATATTCATGCCAGTCACAGAATGGGGCGTTGTCCATGTAAATATCTGTGAAATTGTTTCTCTGGAAAAGGCTGAAATCCTGTGATTGAGAACGCAGAGATGCTCAGAACGATGAGAGGGAGGATATTTATGAAAAAGAAGATTGCAGTATTGCTCGTGGTGGTGCTGGCAGTGGGAATGCTTGCCGGATGCAGCAGCAGCGGCGGCGGTGGGAAAGGCAGGGAAGCGGGATCCAAAAAAGCAGGGAAAACGGATGCCAATATCGGTGTGTTCTATTACACCTACTCGGATACCTATATTGCCTCCGTGCGTTCTTTGCTGGACAAACATCTGGATGAACTGGGCGTTTCCTATCAGGACTATGATGCCAACAGCAATCAGACCACTCAGAATGAACAAATTGATACAGCCATTCAGACCGGTGCCACCATGTTGATTGTAAACATTGTAACATCGGGTTCCGTGGATGCCTCTTCCCAGATTGTGGATAAGGCGAAATCCGCAGATATCCCTGTTCTGTTCTTTAACCGCGCCGTCGAAGACGACAAAACCGAAGGGCAGGTTCTCGGCAGTTATGAGAAATGTGCGTTTGTCGGAACAGATGCACCTGAGGCCGGACATATGCAGGGCAAACTGATTGGCGATTATGTCGTCAGTAATTTTGACACATTGGATCTCAACGGGGACGGCAGGATTTCCTATGCCATGTTCATGGGTCAGCTTGGCAATGCAGAAGCCATCTACCGTACCCAGTACGCAGTGGAAGATGCGGATGCCACCTTAAAGGAAGCAGGGAAACCGGAGCTGGAGTATTTTGATCCATCCAACACGGACAAGTATCAGGTGGACCAGGACGGAAACTGGAGTGCCACAGCAGCCAACAACTATATGACGACAAATCTTTCGCAGTACAATGAAGGCAATAACAACATGATTGAATTGGTGATCTGCAATAATGACGCTATGGCGGAAGGGGTGATTTCTGCCCTGAACGACAAGGGATACAACCTTGGAAGCGACAGTGAGGGGAAGACCATTCCGGTATTCGGTGTGGATGCCACAGACGCCGCAAAGCAGCTCATCAAGGACGGAAAGATGACAGGGACCATCAAACAGGATGCAGAAGGCATGGCGGAAGCGATTGCAAAGCTGGCCGGCAACGGAGCGAATGGCAGGGATCTGATGGATGGGACCGATTCCTATAATATATCCGAAAAGGTAAGCAACAAGATCTATATTCCTTACGGAGAATATACCGGAGAATAAAGAATGCAGGATGAGGAGGGCGGAGGCCGGATTGGCCGACCGCCTTACTCGTCGTTGCGGAAGACAGGACAGGAGGACAGATATGGAGCAGGATGTTTTACTGCAGATGACAGATATCTGTAAGGAATTTCCGGGTGTAAAAGCATTGGACCATGTGTCCCTGACCGTGAAGAAAGGGTCCGTACATGCCCTGATTGGAGAGAATGGTGCCGGGAAATCCACGCTGATGAAATGTCTGTTCGGGATTTATGAAAAGGACAGCGGGACAGTTCAACTGGAAGGAAAGGAAATCCACTTTAAAAACGCCAGGGAAGCTCTGGATCATGGAGTGGCCATGGTGCATCAGGAGCTGAATCAGGCACTGAAGCGCAATGTTATGGATAATCTCTGGCTGGGGCGTTATCCGAAAATACGCGGCGTAATGGTTCATCAGAAAAAAATGTATCGGGATACAAAGAAAATTTTCGATGATCTGGGCATTCCCATGGATCCTTTCCGGATCATGGGAGAGATGCCGGTATCCCAGAGACAGATGGTGGAAATCGCGAAAGCTGTTTCTGCAGATGCAAAAATCATCGTATTCGATGAGCCTACCTCTTCCCTGACCGAACAGGAAGTGGAGCATTTGTTCCAAATCATTGGGTTGCTGAAAAAGAAAGGCTGCGGGATTATCTACATTTCTCACAAAATGGCGGAAATCAAAAAAATAGCAGATGAAATTACCATTATGCGGGATGGGATGTGGATTGCCACTGAGCCGGCAGATCAGCTGAAAGAAGCGGATATGATCCGTCTGATGGTTGGACAGGAATTGAAAAATCAGTTTCCTCCCAAAACAAACCATCCCGGAAAGGTTGCTTTGGAAGTGGAGCATCTGTCCGGAATGTACTCGATTCTGAAGGATGTTTCCTTTCAGGCCAGAAGGGGTGAAATCCTGGGAATCGCAGGTCTGGACGGAAGCGGGCGTACGGAGGCCCTGGAGACAATTTTCGGGATTGCCACAAGGGAATCGGGAACCATTCGGCTGGAAGGGAAAGAAGTGTCCAACAGAAATGCGCGGGACTCGATTAAAAATGGCTTTGCAATGCTGACGGAAGACCGCCGCTCGACCGGCATTTTCGAAATCCTGAATGTCAGGGAAAATACCACAATCTCCAGCCTGAACCGACATAAGAAATTTGGATTTTATTTAAGTGAGAAATCCATGAAGGCAGATACCCGGAAGTCCATTGATGCAATGCATACAAAAACCCCGTCCCAGGAAACGAAGGTCCGTGCATTATCCGGTGGGAACCAACAGAAAGTGATATTGGGAAGGTGGCTTTTGACGGAATCAGAAGTTCTTCTTTTGGACGAGCCAACCCGGGGAATTGATGTGGGAGCAAAATATGAGATTTACCAGTTGATTATTGATATGGCTAAGGAAGGGAAAATAGTCATTATGGTTTCTTCCGAAATGCCGGAGCTTCTTGGAATCTGCGATCGAATTCTTGTGATGTCCGGCGGCAGGCTTGCAGGAGAGGTTTCAGGCAAGGAAGCAACACAGGAACGGATTATGGGTTATGCTGCCAGATATGCATAGAAGGAGGCTTTTCGGATGAAAAAAATTGCGGATGTCAAAGCGCATTATGCGGATTACGAAGCATTGGACCGGAAGGGAAAAACGGCATTCTGGAGGGAGGCCGTCGTTCACAATGCCATTTATGTGCTGATACTTCTGGCGGTTATTTATACGTATACGAGGAATCACCGGTTTCTGAGCGTTTCCTCCATTGTAAACATTATTTCCCTGTCTGCAGCAAACATTCCAATTGCCTGTGGGATTGCCGGGGCGATTGTACTGACGGGTACAGACCTTTCCGCAGGGCGTGTTGTGGGTCTGACTGCCTGTATCTCCGCTTCTTTGCTGCAGGCAGCCACGTATTCCACAAAAATTTTTCCCAATCTGCCGGTATTGCCCATACCACTGGTTTTTCTGATCACTATTCTGGTTGGCGGGATCATTGGTTGGATCAATGGATTTTTCGTATCGAAATTTCATCTGCATCCATTTATCGTTACCCTGGCGACCCAGCTGATTGTGTATGGCATTTTGCTGATGTATATTACAATTAATGGGAATAACGGCCAGCCGCTGTCCGGTCTGGACCAATCCTTCAAGGATTTTGTAACGGGCAGCGTGGTAAGCGTGGCAGGGGTGCCTATCCCGAATTATGTCTGGTACGCATGTGTCGTTGTGGTGTTTATGTGGTTCATGTGGAACAAGACAACCTTCGGCAAGAATATGTTTGCCGTGGGATCCAATCCGGAAGCGGCAAACGTGTCCGGGGTCAATGTGGCGAGGACCACGATTCAGGTTCATACGCTGGCAGGCTGTCTGTATGGAATTACAGGATTCATTGAATCCGCACGAATCAGCTCCAACCAGGCGAACACGGGTCTGAACTATGAGCTGGATGCCATCGCTGCCTGTGTCATCGGCGGAGTATCCTTTGTAGGCGGTACCGGCAAGATCAGCGGAGTGGTTATGGGAGTGTTTATCCTGAGGATCATCTTCGTTGCGCTGAATTTCCTGTCCATTAACCAGAATATGCAGTATGTGATCAAAGGTCTGATCATTCTGATTGCCTGTGCCATCGACATGAAAAAGTATCTGGTCAGAAAATAGCATTTTCCAGGAAGCGGATCTTGCCCGGATTCGATGGATTCTGATATACTGAAACGGAGAAAGAAAAGAAGGCAGGAAGTTTCTTATAAATGGAAAGGGGTGCACAATGCGGGCTGTCGATATTATTCAGAAGAAGCGGGAGGGGCAATCCCTGACGACGGAAGAGATCCGTTCCTTTATCCGGGGCTGTGTGGAGGGGGAGATCCCGGATTATCAGGTGTCTGCGTGGCTGATGGCCGTCTGCATCAATGGCATGGACAGCAGGGAAACGGCGGATCTGACCATGGCAATGGTAAACTCCGGGGAAACGGTGGACTTATCCGGTGTAAAAGGCGTAAAAGTCGATAAGCACAGTACGGGAGGGGTGGGAGACACGACCACATTGATCGCTGCCCCTCTGGTGGCAGCCTGCGGAGTGCCGGTCGCCAAGATGTCCGGGCGGGGTCTGGGATTTACCGGCGGTACCCTGGACAAGCTGGAGTCGATTCCAGGTTTCCGGGTCTCCCTGTCCATGGAGGAGTTTCTGCAGGCCGTGCAGTCGGTTGGCCTGGCAGTCATCGGCCAGAACCGGAATCTTGTCCCGGCAGATCAGCTGCTGTATGCATTAAGGGACGTTACCGGAACGGTGGAGAGCATTCCTCTGATTGCAAGCAGCATTATGAGCAAAAAGATTGCAGCCGGTACCGATGCCATCGTATTGGATGTCAAGACAGGCAGCGGCGCCTTTATGCAGTCTGTGGAAGATTCCTTTGCACTGGCGGAGGAAATGGTGGAAATTGGTATCCGGGCAGGCAGAAAAACCACAGCCGTGGTAACGGATATGGATCAGCCTCTTGGCATGGCGGTCGGCAATGCGCTGGAAGTCCGGGAAGCCGTGGAAGTTCTGCAGGGCCGGCAGAAAGGACCGCTGCGGGAAGTGTCCCTGTATCTGGCGGCTACTATGCTGATGACGGCAAATGGGTGCGATACCCTGAAGGATGGACGCCGCATGGCGGAGCAGGCTCTGGTATCCGGCCGCGGACTGGCCAGGCTGGGTGATATGATTCGCCGGCAGCATGGAGACGCAGGAGTCCTTGAGGATTTCAGCCGGCTTCCCGGCACAAATCGGATTTTGCCGATAAAAGCGGAGAAGGAAGGCTGCATCACTTCCGTGGATACCCGGGAAATCGGGCGGTGCGCTTTGCTTCTGGGTGCGGGAAGATCCCGGAAAGGGGACAGGATTGATCCCGGTGTTGGCCTGGTTCTGCACAGGAGGATCGGAGACCGGATCCGTCCCGGCGATCTTCTGGCAGAGTTTTATGTGAACCGGGAGGAAGGTTTGCAGGAAGCGGTGGAGAATTTCCGGAAAGCGATCCGGATTGGTACGGACAAACCAACGCCCAGGCCCTTGGCTCTGGGGTCGGTTACGGCATCCGGCGTGGATCATACGCCTGTTTATGCAGAATGAGATATGCACCGCATGGGAATGGAGAGTTCATATTCCAGTCAGAATAATATTGACATCCGCATGGACGGAAACTCCCGCTTCCGGGTAGATGGAATTCCACTCCGAGCCCATTCGCTCCCAGTAACCTGGTTCCTCGGCCTGCAGGATGCGGTCAAACTGGAAAACGTCCGCTTTGAATTTCTCCTGCATGGACTCAATGGTTTCCGTGCAGAGATCCTGAATTTCCTTTTCGTATTCTGTTTCCAGGCTTTTGAGAAAGGGTAGTTTTTCGTGGGTGTGCAGATTGATGTCTTCCGAGTAATCCCCTTCCACCTTGATGTCAATGCGAAAGCTTACCTGATCCCCGTTTACAATGGGAGTGACTTTCGCTTTTTCATTGGTGATTTCCAAAGCAACCCGCCCTTCTTCTCCGCCTGGTGCATCAACAAGGATCACGCCGCCTGTATAGGTGTTTCGTATCATGTTGATGGCTTCCACTTCTATTTCGGTTGCCCATCCCACCATCTTTCCATTATGGAAGACCGCCCCGCCGCTTGTCTTGATCTCATCTTTCGTGGAAAGGGCCTTTGCCAGGATGAAATCATGGCCGTCATGCAGCGCGCATATTACATCCCCCATATTGGTATGGTAGACCATGCGGGAGTTTCGATTGGAATTTTCAAAGATTCCGGACAGATAAACAGAAGAATATTTGTCAATCCTGGGGGCCACATCCAAAATACTTTTGGCTTCTCCCGGGCAGATCAGCACTTTGACTCCCCGTCTCATTTCCGGTTCCCGCATAAACATATCCAAAATATTGATCAGCCCTTTTCTGGCCACCTCTTCCGAAAGGAGGAGCACCTGAAGGTGCTCATAATAGAGGGAAAGACCGGTGCGGGATGCCATTTCACGATTCATGCTGAAAAAGGAATTGCCGATTTGCGTAATTTCCCAGGATTGTGAATCCTCAGAGGATTGATTGCCAAACCCTTCCAACATATCTGCATTTGCAAGTATGGGCAGCTGTATGGTCATGGCATAGGCCGGGTCCCCCGTGTGGAGCTGCATTTTCTCCAGCTTTTCCTCTTCTTTGGGAGAAGCCTGATTCGGGCCGGCGGATTCCGATGATTGGGGATCAGGGGGATAGGAATCGATGGCCAGTCCCAGTACATAGCCTCTGGTATCGATGTCCTTCTGATCCCAGCACCCCGTAAGCAGCAGGGTCCCAATCAGAAAAAGCAGCAGGAGGGAATGCTTCAGGGAATGTCTCATGTTCTTGCCTCCCTTCGTTTCTTTATGTAAGCCACAGCCGTGATGCAGGGAAAGATCAGCAGTCCGAATATAGGGTTTCCTTTTTTCATTTTGGAAAAAAACAATAGAACCTGTGTTCCGCTTCGGATGAAGAGTGCGATTCCAATCAGCAGCAGGGCAATTCCCCAAATTACGTAATTCTGGTATTTGGGTTTTACATGCAGCCATTCTGATATATTCCTTGTGGTCCGGAAGAGAACCAGAACAACCGATACGAAGACGATATTGATCCACAATATAGCGGCAAAGGACTCCGCTCTCTCCAGAAAAGTGCCTGGGATTTCAATGGATTTCGCCAGGGTCAGGGTAGGATAAATCAGATAACCAATGTCCATTGGCCCAAATACCATAATGGTAACGACTGTCAAAGCAACATACAGAAAAATAGGGATTCCCAGTCCGGCCAGATACCATTTGAAAGTTCCCTTTGTTTTTTGAGTGTAGCAATAGAAATAGGCTATGGTGCTGAATCCGGTAAACTGCTGATATCCTGTCAGGATTCCCTTCATCACATTCCCTGTGTTTTTGTAGAGAACGGGCTTTAAGTTGCCGAGGTGAATCTGGTTCATGGGCATCAGGAGAATGCCCAGTATTGTGATGGCACAAAGCGGAAAGATAATATCCATAATTCCGCTGATTGCGAAAATGCCTTTTGAGGCTGCATATCCAGCCGTCAGGAGGATCAGAACGACGATGGGGAGCATCGGCGTTGCGCTCAGCAGGAACATTTTCAGTGCCTGGGCAAAAATTCTCAGGGACATGCCAAGATACAGCAGGTCATACACAATAAAGGGAAGCAGGATCATTCTGCCGAAGAAGCCCCCGAATACATGCAGTATAATCTGAGGCAAATCCATATCCGGATACAGATGTGCCAGATAGTAACAGACACTGCCCAATAGTATGGCGGCCATGCCTCCCAGTATCAGGGATATCCAGGCATCCTGTCTGGCGACGGCAACCATGTCCCGCTGGACGATCAGAATATCGATTCCCAGGATTCCACACGCGGTCAGCGTCATAACCTGAGGGGAAATCAGTTTTTCTTTTTTCATGAATGCTCTTTCTCCTTCTTCCGGGAACGGCTCCTTTCGGTATCTTCCGGATTCAGGAATTCGGGACGCTTTGTCAGATCCCTGAGCGGTGCACGGATCACCGTATCCTTCCAGTCCTGGAAATGATAGGGTGTAATGGGACTCAGGTACCGGATGCCGAAGTTTTTCACGGAAGAGAGATACGTCAGCAGCAGAAGCATTCCTATGGCGATCCCGAAACTGCCCAAAGTTGTAGCAAATATCATAAAGGGCACCCGGAGGATCCGGGAGGCCAGGCCGAGGCTGTAATCCGGGATGGCAAAGGAGGTTACCGCAGTAACGGATATCACAATAACCATGATGGGACTGACGATGCCTGCCTGAACTGCGGACTGACCGATCACCAGGCCTCCTACGATGGAAACGGTCTGACCCACTGCTTTGGGCAGACGTATGCTTGCTTCCTGAAGGAGCTCCAGGACGGCTTCCATTAAGAGTGCCTCAATGAAAGCGGAAAAAGGCACTCCCGCACGGGTGGCGGCGATGGACAGCACCAGCCTTGTGGGCAGCATCCCGGGATTATAAGAGGTAATGGCAATGTATATCGCGGGAAAAAGAGAAGAAAGAAACAATCCGACATATCTGGAAATCCGGATGATCGAGGATACCACCCAGCTTTCGTAATAATCATCCGGGCTTTGCATCAATATGGGCAGGGTGACCGGTACCAGCATGGCATTGGGAGAGCCGTCCGTCAGGACTGCCACTCTTCCTTCACTCAGGGAGAACGCCAGTTTATCCGGCCGTTCGGTGATCTGGACCTGGGGAAAGATGGAGCCGGGCCGGTCTGCCATCAGATTTCCGATCTGAAACGCGGATTGATCCATATCCAGATCTACAGAGGCCAGCCTTTTCCGGAGATCCTCGACGATATCCGGATCGGCGATCCCTTTGATATAGACAATGACCGATTCGGATTTGGAGCGCTTGCCGATTTTATACTCTTCAAGCATCAGGTTCGGATCCCGGATCCGTTTTCGGATCAATCCGAGATTGATTTTCAGGGTCTCCACGAATGCCTCCTGCGGGCCTTTTACCGAAGGTTCCACAATGGGCACGGCAAATGGTTTCCCGTTCAGACCCCTGGTATTTACGATCAGCCCTTTTGTATATCCCTGAATGCACAGGAAGGTATCCCCGGACATAACAGCCAAAACAATTTCATCAAAGGTTTCCGCTTCCTGAACACTGTCGGTGCTGAGCATGGAATCCTTTACAGATTGAAAATTCACTTCCGTACCCGAGTCAATTACCGTTGTCGACTGCAGGACCAGCGGCTTGAGCAGATGGCTCATAATCATTTCCTCATTGACCAGATCCTCGATATAGAGAATGGCAGCCTGAAATTGCGTTCCCCCGATTTGGAACTCCCGTGATTTAATGTCGAAGGTGTTGTTCATGGCGCTCTTCAACCGCGTGATATTATCCTCCACATTTTCTGAGAGTCGGAACGGCTTCAGATGATCCGTATCTCCCTTGATTTCAAATTTCTTATTTTTCTTTCCCAATCGTCGCTTCAGCAGTTTACTCATATTTCTTTCATCCTTTTTTCATACGGCTCCGGCCGTTCTATGATTTTCCCGTTAAAACGATCTATTTTCATTAGTATGGCCCATTTTCATCATAATGATGACGAAAAACCAGAATATAGGCATAAATATGGCATTTTTTTCAGGCCATTGATATAATAAAAGGGAAAGATCATTGTGGGGGCGGACGGATGAGGAGAGGAAGCAGGGAGATCTGGGTCAAAAGGCCGGTATTATGGGGACTGGCTTCCTATATCGCCGGACTTGTTTTTCCGGTTTATTTCCGGGTGGAGCCTTTGTATTGCTGGCTGGGGATGACAGGGGCTGTCCTGCTGGCTGCCCTGGTGTTCCGGAGGAAAGCCGCCTTTCCGCTTCTGCTCAGCCTGCTTTTGTTCTTTGGCTGTCTCCGGGGAGCTCTGTTTTTCGAAACTGAGAATCCACTGGCTCCCTATATTGGAAAGAGAATCACGATACAGGGCACAGTGACCGGAGATCCGCAGATCGAACCGGATCGGGCTGTTTACGTTCTGGATGTTCAGGCGGTGCAGACAGGCAGTACGACCCATTCCGCAAGGGGAAAAGTGCGGGTCGGGCATTATGCGGGATTTTCAGATGCCGGATGGTCCCGCCCGGATCCTTCCTCAGCCGGTTCTCCGGGCCCTTCCGGCGATCCGGGCGAAGGAAGTTTTTCCGGGGCCTTTCAAACGGGAGATGTGCTGCGGGTCACGGGGACCCTGAAAGAGCCCACCGGGCCCAGAAATCCCAAAGGCTTTGACTATAAGGGCTATCTGGCCAGAAGAGGCATTTACAGCATGATGAACGCTTCCGGCCGGAATATTGTTTTTCTCAGAAAAGACGGATCCTTTTCCATCAGCAGCATGCTTGCGCGGTTTCGCTGCCGGGCGGATATTTCGCTGGATCGCTCTGTTGGGGGACAGGAAGGGGCTCTTCTGAAAGCCCTGCTGCTGGGGCAGCGCTGGACCGTTGAGCCGGAGACGGCGGATGCGTTTCAGCGGACCGGTCTGGCTCACGTTCTTTCCATTTCCGGACTGCATATCGGGTATATTGTGATGCTGCTGCACTTCCTTTTTTCCCGGTTTCCCCTTCAAAGGTGGACGCCCCTGATTCTTGAGACGATGATTCTCCTCCTTTACTGCCTGCTGGTGGGAGCTGCTCCATCTGTGGTGCGCGCAGTAGTCATGGCAGTGATTTATTCCGCCGGAAAAGCCATAGGCAGGAAATCAGATACGATCAACAGTGCCGGGGTGGCAGCGTTCCTGATTCTGCTGATCCGGCCAATGGATATTCTGGAAGTCGGCTTTCAGCTGTCTTTCCTGGCAGTCGGTTCCATTGCCCTGTTTTATCGGCCAATCCAGGAAAAGCTGCATTTTCTGCCGTCCAAAGCGTCTTCGTTGATTGCAGTCACCTTATCGGCCCAGCTGGGTACCTTTCCCCTGACGATTTATTGCTTCAACACCCTGACGCCATGGTCGGTCCTGACCAATTTGGTTCTGGTCCCCGCACTGGGGGCGGTTACCATGGGAGGATTTTTGATTCTCCCTGTGGGAATGATTTTTCCGGCAGCAGCAGAAATTGTGGCGGTTCCGCTCCGGGTTCTCTGTCGTCTGGTCCTTGCAGTGACCGGTCTTGCCGCAAAGCTGCCCTTTGCGTCCATACCGGCTGTGTCCCCGTCCATACCGGTGATTCTGGTTTATTATCTGGTGTTGTTGATTCTGTCCAGGGAGAAGCCCGCTTTTATCCGAAAGCCTTATGTGGTGTGTACTGTACTGATTGGCGCTTTGGCGGCGGGTTCCTTTCTCGTTGAAGTCCGGAAGCCAAAGGATCTGGAAGTAACGTTTGTGGATGTGGGGCAGGGAGACTGTACGCTGATTCGGACTCCCGACGGGAAAACCATACTGATGGACGGTGGCGGCAAGGAGGACAGGAATGTGGGGGAGGATACGGTCCTTCCCTTTCTGCTGAAAAACGGCGTTTCTTCCCTGGATCTTGTCATTATGTCCCATTGTCATTATGATCATATCGGAGGATTGCTTCCGGTGCTGGAACAATTGCCGGTGGATGCCTTTATGGAATATCCGCCGGGTCAGGCGGAGCCGGCATACCTGGAACTGAAGGAAACGGTCCGGCGAAAGGGCATTGATGTCCTGACGGCGAAGCGGGGACAGACCTATCGGATTGGCAGGGAAGTAAAGCTCCATATTTTGTATCCGGAGGATCGTGTGGTGAAATCATTGGCCCAGGGCAACGAGAATAATTATTCCCTGGTGATTCTTCTGGAATATCAGGACACGTCGGTTCTTTTTACAGGGGATATGGAGGATCGTGTGGAGTATTATCTGACCGGAAGGATCCGGCAGGAAAAAGTGGATATTCTCAAAGTTCCTCATCATGGCAGCCGGACTTCCAGTACGGAGCCGTTTCTGGATGCCATTTCCCCGAAAGCCGGCGTAATACAGGTTGGAACCAATCTGTTCGGCCATCCGAGTCCCCAGACACTGGACAGGCTGGAACAGAGGGGAGCCCGGGTTTATCGGAACGATGAACAGGGTGCGGTTATGATGTACTACCGGGACAATCAATGGAGGACCCGTACCATGCTGCACAGTCCGTAACGATTTTGGGGGACGAGTCACCAATACCGGATATGTTTTGTATGATAAGTATAGATGTATCTTTGATATTCCATTTGAAAAGCAGGTTTTCAGTAGAACCATTGCAATATTTGTGTTAGAATAGTTTTTGTTGAATAAAATCGAATTTATGAGAATAGAGCAGCAGGGATGAGAATGACAACGGTTTGGAAAGGATGATTCGATAGATGAAAAGATATGAGGATCGGCAATGGAAGGAAAGCATGGGAATCACCCTGGACTTCAATAACATGATGTCCGAGATGATAGGAGAGGAGCAGGGGATTTCCAGAAACAGCATGGAAGCGATGTCCGGTTCCCTTTCGTCTGCCGCCAAAGCCATGGAGCAAAAGCGTGCAGAAGGCAGAATGGATTGGAGGGATCTTCCCTATCATCAGAAGGAAACGGTGGAGGATATCAAGTGCACCGCATCCCGGATCCGGGATCGGTTTGATTCCTTTGTGGTTCTGGGGATCGGCGGTTCTGCCCTGGGCCCCATCGCAGTACAGCGGGCACTGAACCATGCCCATTACAATGAATTGTCCCGGGAGAAGCGGGACGGATATCCCCGGTTTTATGTGGAGGACAATGTGGATCCGGAAAAAATGCAGGCTTTGTTCGATGTGATCGATCTTACGAAAACCGTATTCAATGTCATCACCAAGTCGGGCAGTACATCGGAGACCATGTCCCAGTTCCTGATTATAAAGGACATGCTTCAGCAAAAACTTGGAGATCAATACCGGGAGCATCTGATTGCCACGACAGACCGGGAAAACGGCAATCTGATCCGGATTGCAAAAGAAGAAGGGCTGAAAACCTTTTATATTCCCAGGGGAGTGGGCGGCCGGTTTTCCGAGCTGTCTCCCGTGGGCCTGCTTTCTGCAGCAGTGTGCGGCATTGATATTGAGGAGATGCTGGCCGGCGCGGCTTACATGGATGAGATCTGCAGGGATGAAAATGTCAATGAAAATCCGGCCTACATGGCAGCCACCCTTCAGTATCTTGCCATGAAATCCGGCAAGAATGTTTCCGTCATGATGCCGTATGCGGATTCCCTGAAGTATATTGCGGACTGGTATGCACAGCTTTGGGCAGAAAGTCTGGGGAAACGTGTCAACTCCAGGGGAGAGACGGTTCACGCGGGGCAGACTCCGGTCAAGGCTTTGGGAGTGACCGATCAGCATTCCCAGGTTCAGCTCTATACGGAAGGACCTTTCGACAAGGTGGTTACCTTCCTGAGGGTGGGAAGATACCGTACTACGGTGGAGATTTCCAATGGATTTGAAGAGATTCCCGCGGTATCCTTTCTTGGGGGGCATACCATGAATGAACTGATCCATGCCGAGCAGGCGGCGACGGAATATGCCCTGCTGAAGGCAAAAAGGCTGAATCGGACCATTACCCTGCCGGAGGTGAATGCCTTTACCGTCGGCGAGCTTTTATATTTCCTCGAAGTGGAGACGGCATTTGCCGGAGAGCTTCTGGGCATCAATGCCTTTGATCAGCCGGGAGTGGAGGAAGGAAAGAATGCAACCTACGCTCTGCTGGGCCGTCCGGGGTATGAAGCGAAAAAGGCAGAGCTTGCCGCAAGGCCGGAGAAAAAGCCGGAATATGTATTGAAAGGGAAAGTCCACGAACTGGCCGGTACCATTTGATAAGATGACAGAAAAATAAATGTCCAAGATGGAACGGGAACGTTAAAGCCCTCTTTCCCTGCCATGGCGCAATATGGCATGGAAGAGGGCTTTGCTGTTGAATGATTGATGCTGCATTTTTTCCTGAAAGCATGTAAGATTTTCATCAGAGATGCGTCCTATAGATAGGGTGGTGAAAAGGTGACAGAAATAGAAGAATTGTATCAAAACTATTTTCATGATGTCTATCTTTATCTGCTAAGCCTTACCCATGACAAAATGCTGTCGGAGGACCTGACTTCCGAAACTTTCCTGAAAGCCATTAAAAATATTGATGGCTTTCGGGGAGATTCTGATATCCGGGTATGGCTGTGCCAGATTGGAAAGAACAGTTACTATTCCTGGCTCAGGAAAAACCGGAGGATGGCAAGTCTGGAGGAAGTTCCTGAAAAGGCAGATCCTGCAGACCTGGAGAAAGAAATAGCCGACAAGGAATCCTCCATGAAGGTTCACCGGATCCTTCATCGGCTGGAGGAGCCTTATAAGGAAGTTTTTACTCTGCGATGTTTTGGCGGGCTGAGTTTTCGGGAAATTGCCGCTCTGTTCTGCAAGACGGAAAACTGGGCATGTGTCACCTATCACCGGGCCCGCAAGAAAATCAGGGAAAGAATGGAGGAAGAATATGAATCGGGAATGTAACATCATCCGGGACTTGCTGCCGCTTTATGCGGAAGAAATGGTCAGTGAGGAAAGCCGGGCATTGGTGGAAAATCACCTGAGGGAATGCGAATCCTGCAGAAAGGAACTGCAGGAGATAAAGGAAAGTCAAAGAATTCCGCCGGATACGGACCTGTTACCTTTTCGCCGTGTCAGGAGAAAGCTGCGAATCGGCAGGGCCCGTATTGGTATACTGACAGCGCTCATCACTTTGCTGGTCATCACTTTGGCAGTTGTATACTTAAATGCACCAAACTATCTCCCCTATTCAGAGGAGAGTTTATCCTTCCGGAAGGATGGAACCGGGCGGGTAACCGCTGTATTTGGGGAAGAAGTCACCGGCTATGAGATCAATCGGTCTCCGGATCCGGATTCCGGTGAAATGGTTTACTCCATGATCACATGGAACAGCCTGTGGGATCAATATATCCTTCGGCGCAATGTGAAGGAAGCGGTTCTGAATCCTGATCGGTCCGATGTGAACTCGGTCTATTACTATTCGGCGGATGACTTGGCGGATCGATTGATTTATGGCCGCGATCTTGATCCGGGCGGGGGAATCCATACGCTTCCAAGACTATATCTTGCCTCCTATTTATGGTTTGCCATCGTCCTGTCTGCAGTGCTGGGTATCCTTCTGGTCTTGGTAAGAAAGCGGGAAAAGGCCAGAAGGATCCTTGGAAGAGTCGTCCTGGTCCCTGTTTCCTATGTAGTCGCTCATCTCCTTGCCAAGGGCTTTCCTGCCTCAAGTTATCACGCTCTGCGGGATTTTATTGGAATCCTGCTGACGATGATTCCTGTTTATGGTATTCTTTTGCTGGTGGTCAATTTGCTGGAAAACCGGAGCAAGGCAGCGACGAGGTCGCGGTGAGTCCGGCAGAACCGGAAGGAAAGAAAAAAGAAAGTCATATTCCTGTCCCGCATCCGATAAGATAGTATCAACAGGAGATATAATACACCGTGACCGGAGGGCAGGATGCTGGATATTTTACAGGTACTGATCCATTTTGTCGTCGGATCCCTATTGATTGTGACCGGCGTGAACACCATGGGAAGCACACTCGAGCAGGCAAACTCGAAGCTTCTGGATAAAGCCATGCGTGCATTTTCAAGGAACAAATGGACTTCCTTTTTTACCGGCATCCTGCTGACCGGTCTGGTACAGAGCAGTACAGCGGTAACGATCCTGACCATAGGATTTGTGGATTCCGGCATCATGAAGCTGGGAAGCGCAGTCGGCATCATTTACGGTGCGAATATCGGGACGACGTTTACCGCCCAGTTCATGAGTTTCCAGATTACCCAATATTCCCGGTATATCCTGATAGCAGGCTGTATTCTGAGTTTTGGCCCGATGCGAAAGCTCCGGACGGCAGGCAATGTACTGGCAGGTATCGGCCTGCTGTTTTCGGGATTGGAGCTGATGGATCAAAGCGTGGATATTCTGAAAAACAATGCTTTTCTGGTTCAATGGCTGCAGGCTCATTCGGACAATGTCTTTTTGTGTCTGTTTGCCGGTCTGGTGATCACCATGCTGGTGCAGAGCAGCAGTGCAACGGTTGGAATGACTATATTGCTGTTCAACGGCGGATTGCTGCCGCTTTCTTCTGCCGTTGCCCTTACTCTGGGAGACAATATAGGGAGCTGTATTGTTGCCCAGATCGCCGGCATGGAATCCAGTACGGCGGGAAAGCGGACCGCATGGGCTCATACCATTTACAACATTGCCGGCGTTCTGCTGGCATGGATTTTTTTACCGCAATTCTGCAGGCTTGTACAATTTGTTACCCATTGGGCGGGGCAGGACAGCAGCCGCCTGATTGCCAATGCCCACACAATCTTCAATGTACTGAGCGCCATGCTGTTCCTGCCGATTTCAAAGTATTACGTGAGATTTCTTCAGCATATCATTCCGGACGAAAAACCGATCCGCCGTCCGCCGTCCTCCAGGCATCTTTGATGCCCGGATTCTATTTAGACGGCGCCGGATTTTTAATACCAAAAACAGAGCGTCAAGGTTTCGGCCTGCTTGTTTCATTCTGTTGTTTGCGCTTTGCCCTCCACTTTTTTATATATTTGATCAGATCATACCACAGGGTCGAAGCGGCAGCCAGTCCCATAGCGGTCAGCAGCAAGGGGGCAGACAGCGCGGACAGTTTCAGGATGCCGGAGAAAGGCGTGTAAAGAATCAGGGCCAGCAACAGCAAGGTGCCGGCATTTGCCGCCTGCATCACCCGGTCTCCGGCAAGCCGCCGCATGGAACGGAACGCGGAATCGCTGTCAGAACTGTTGACCTGTACCAGAAATAAATTTGCCAGCATGAGGATGGCAAGCCCCATGGAGCGGGCTACGGGCGCCTGGGAAACATCTCCTTTCAGCAGGGAAAAGTATGCGCTGAATGAGGCAGCGAATACGGACAGACCCTGCAGGAAACTTTTGAGGAACAAACCGGCAGTGAGCAGCTTTTTCTTCGGGCTGCGGGGCCGGCGCTCCATGACATCTGCTTCCGCCGGTTGGCGCTCCAGTACAATGGAGCAGGTGGGATCGATCAGAATCTCCAGCAGTACAATATGGAGCGGAAGCAAAGGCAGTGCTGCAGGCGGAATTTTCAGCAGCGGCGCCAGCAGGGAAGCAAAGGCAATCGGAATATGGATCGTAAACACATATCCCACCGCCTTGCGGATATTGTCAAAGATACGGCGTCCATTCCGTACGCTCTCCACAATGGTGGTAAAGTTGTCGTCCATCAGGATGAGGTCGGCCGCCTCTCTGGCCACCTCGCTGCCGCGTTTTCCCATGGCAATCCCGATATCGGCATATTTCAGGGCAGGCGCATCGTTTACCCCGTCACCGGTCATGGCGACAATCTCCCCGTTCTCCCGGAACGCCCTGACAATTCGCATTTTATGTTCCGGCAGCACACGGGAGAAGATGGAAACCGTTTGAACGGCTTTTCGAAGGTCCTCATCGCTCATGGTGCTGAGCCTGTCGCCCGTTAAGATATCGCTGCTGTGCGGCAGCCCTGTTTTTTCGGCAATGGCGGAAGCCGTGGCACCGCTGTCACCTGTAATCATGACGACGCGGATACCAGCCTGGTTACATACTGCTATATCCCCCCGGACACTTTCCCGCGGCGGATCGGCCAGGCCCACCAGTCCCAGCAGGGTGAGCCGGCAGTCGGTAATGGAATCCGGAATCTCCGCTTCGCTGGATGGTTTTGTCATGGCGACTGCAATCACCCGCAGTCCCTGGCCGGAGAGCTCCGCGTTTTGCTGCTCAGCCTCCATTCTTTGTTCGTCAGTAAGGTCACAGATGGTGAAAATACGTTCGGGACTGCCTTTGGCAGCAATTCGGATTTCACCTTCGTGACGCCAGACATGGCCCATCATTTTCAGGTCATGGGTAAAGGAGTATTCCGTAAGAAAGCCACTCTCCTCAAAGAGATGTTTCCGTGAGATGCCCTGGCCTTCGCAATAGGAAAGCATTGCTTTTTCCATTGGATCAAAGGCATCGGTTTCGCAGGCCAGGCCCATGGTTTCCACCAGCTCCTGTTTGTCTCCGGAGATCATCCGGATATCTTCAACGGACATTTGATTTTTGGTAATGGTTCCGGTCTTGTCCACACAAAGTACGGATACGGCGCCCAGCGTCTCCACACTGGGGAGTTTGCGCACCAGAGAATGTTTTTTCGCCAGCCTCCACGCGCCCATGGAAAGAAATACAGTCAGGATGACGGGAAATTCCTCCGGAATCATGGCCATGGCCAGGGTAATGCCCGACAGGATACTTTCTGTCAGACGGTCCGGGAAAGCATGATCCGGAATATTGTGCCAGGTAAGCATGCCAATCAGGAGAAACAGCCCGCCTGCAATGCCGGCGCATGTTTTGACCAGCTGGTTGATCTGCTTCCGGAGCGGAGTATCTTCCTGTGGAGCATCCGCTACGCTTTTGCCGATTTTCCCATACTCTGTGCCGGTACCGATGCTCGTCACCCGGACGATGGCAGATCCCTGGTTTACCAGTGTGCCCGCGTAACAGCGGTCCTTCCGCCAGTAATTCTCCGAAGGTCCGGCATTTCCTTCCGCTGTTTTCCAAACGCCTTCGGCTTCTCCGGTAAGGGAGGACTCGTCTGTGCAAAGATCTGCGCAGCTGACGATCACTCCGTCGGCGGGAACTTTTATTCCTTCCCGGATCATCATAAGGTCACCGGGTACCAGATCCGTGCTGGCTATAGTCTGCTGCTTTCCATCGCGGATGACGGTAATGCGGGGTTCGGACAGATCTTTCAGCGCATTCAGGGTTTTGTCGGTTTTCCACTCCTGAACCACGTCTATGGTGATCATGCCGGTTACAAAAATAAGCATAATCCTTCCGTCATGCGGTTCTCCGAGGACAAAATAAATCGCGGCTGCCGCCAATAGCAGCAAAAACATGGGCTCACAGAGAATGTGCAGCGCCTTTTTGAAAGAGTTGTCCTTTTTTTGTGGCGTCAGCTCGTTCTTGCCGAACTGCTCCTGAAGATGTCTGACTTCGGCTGAGGTTAAGCCTGTTTCAACAGGGTCTGATGTGTTTGTCATAAAAGAATCCTCCAATGGCCTTTTGGCGAAAAAGATTTCTCCTATGGCACTGCATTTTTCAAAAGTTGGCTGTTCTGTCAGGATATGAAAAAACACATCTGCAGAACATACCACTGTCCCACAGATGTGTTGATCGTTCATCTGTTGCCGCTCGTTGGGCGGCCCGGCACCATGCCATAAGGCATCGCCTGCTCAGTTTGTACTGTTGAACTCGCATTCCCCTGGAATGTAATGCAGTGCAAAGAGATTACTATGTAGTATATGAGAAGGCACCGGAAATGTCAACCATATTTTATATATTTCCTGATCCTGCGGTTTTATCGAAATTCCAATCCCGGTACAGGCCGGCAATGACCTGTTCAATGGGAGCTTTTTTTATTTCCACATCCCGGACTCCCCTCACTGTGGATAATTGCCCCAATAAATTCCGGACAGGCATTTCCGTAAGATCCATATCATATTCAAAGACTTCATTTCCGTAAGACAGCAGATTTCCACCTTCCAGTTCTGGAAAACAGCCTTTTTCCATGGTAACAACTATTCTTGTAAGATTTCCCGTTTTGGCGCGCAATTCGGTGAAGCTTCCATCAAAAGCAATTTTACCGGAAGAAATCATCAGGATTCGCTCCGCCATTTCTTCCAGGTCGTCCATGTCATGACTGGTCACAAGGATGGTTACATCGTTATCCTTATTGATTTTCTTTAGGAAGTTAATCATTTGCCTTTTTGCCACGACATCGAGTCCCAGCGTTGGTTCGTCCAGCAGGATAATCCCGGGGCTGTGCAGCAGCATCATGCCGAGATCCGCTCTCATTCGCTGTCCAAGGCTCAGTTCGCGGGCAAAGGTTTGAAGCAGATTTCCCAGATCCAGAAGGTCAATAACCGTTGCAAGATTCCGCCTGTATATTTCATCCGGAATCTCCCAAACAACTTTTTTCCACTCAAAACTCTGGATGACAGGATGATCCCACCACAATTCCGTGCGGTTCCCGAATAAAATCCCCAGCCGTCGCATCAGTTGGATGCGCTGTTTCTGTGGGGAAAGGGAGAGAACGGAGATATCGCCGCTGTCTGGCAGCAACATGCCGCTGAGTAGTTTCATCGTCGTGCTTTTTCCCGCGCCGTTGGGACCGGCATAAGCGGCAAATTCCCCTTTCCGTATGGTGAAGGAGACGTCGTCCAGCGCTGTAATCCTTCGTTTTTCGGGTTTCAGCAAATTCCTTATCATACCAGCTTTGGTATTGTCTCTTTGCCACTGTGAAAATACCTTTGTTACGTGGTTCATACTAACGGCGAAATCCGTAGGGTACATATCGGTTGGAACCTTTTCTGACATAATCGTTCAATCCTTTCCTGAAAACAAAGTTTGTCGTGAGGGCTAAAAGGAGGGCATAGGCAAGCGGGTAAGCTTCCGTGAGATGTAAAGGCGGCCTGCCCAGCAGACAAAGGGAAGGGAACCATGCCATCAGCCCTTCGGGTAAAATCGTGAGAAGCGGAATCTGAATGAAATCCGGCATTCCCGATAACGGAAAGGTACTCAGCTGCCAGGTCCCCTCAATGGCTGCGGTGGAGATTTCCTCCGCAGCCACCGGAGCATAAAATGCAGCACTGGATACCAGGTAGGAACGGGCGACAATGATTACCATAGTCGTCAGTACATAAATGATAAACAGGGTCACCCACCAGAGCGATATCTCAAGATGCAGCCGATGAATGGCAACTGCCAGTATAACGCAACCCATGATAAGGTTTCCGGATCCCGTAAATGGTACAAATCCGCTGGTTGCAAGTTGCATCTTTAATGAGAGCGGCTGCATGAACAGATGTTCCAGCTGTCCCCGTCCGATGATACGGCTGATGTGGAGGTTATTCCCCGACCCGAACAGAATGAATATTCCGGTTGTAATGGTGGAATAAGCCATCATGAAGAGGACCTCATCGACACTCATACCGCCTATCCCGCCAAATCGAAGCGCAATCAGATAAACCCCTGATATGACGGAAAGATTGGATATGGTGTCCGATAATACCGCTGCCAGGGCATATTTTGTATCCCGCAAAAGCCATGCCAGGTCCATCTTGGCAGAGATTGCATATAGGTTCATTATATGCCGGAGGCTTTTTTTAACCGCCATAGCTTACCATTCCTTCCTGTGATTTTTTGAATACGAACAGGGTAACCGGCCACAGGATGATGTTCCATGTTGCCTGCAGCCATAGAATACCGCACGGATCAGCCGTTCCCACAAAAAGGGACAGGGGAGCACCGCCGAGACAGGCAAAGGGTTGATATTTCATCACTTCGCGGATTCCCGACGGCAGGAGACGGATGGGTATTATCGTGCCGGATAAAAGGGCGACAATTGCTGCTCTTATCCGGCTGATGAGCCAGTTCATATTTCTCAGCCGGATGGACAGACAGGCGAAAAGGATATCAATGGAAAATCCGAGGGATATGCAAAGAATCAGACTGACAAAAAACCATGCAGAAACCGGCTTCAGGCTCACGCCTATCAGTGGGGATATCAGCGCCATGGGCAGAGAGAACAGGGCCAGTGTGGGCAGCCATTCTCCGATTGTCTGTGAGACAAGTTGCCCCAGTACCGGCAGCGGCCGGCCATACAGTCTCATGAAAACTCCTTCGCTGAGCCATCCGGTGGCAGCTGTTTTCACCACCATCATATCGGAAAGCAGAGCACTGACATAGGCATAGGAAAGCATCTGATTCATGCTTATCCCCACATCCACCCCGGATGACATGACTGCCCGCCATAGAAAAATCAAGGGAATCAATGTACTTATTTTCAGAATGATGTCCGGAAGAAAGGAGAGGATTCCTTCGTTTGCCTTCTCCAGGCATGCCATTTGAGCTGTTTTTATATATTGAACCATGTTGTTACTCCTTTTTCATAGAGATTTGGGCATTAAAATACCCAGGCATCCGTTTGAATACCTGGGCAAGCCTACATGGTTCAACCTGTAAAAGTCAGGCGAAAATTCTGTGTGGCAGGAGGCATTCAATACGGAAAAAATGGACGCAATGATCCCGTAACGAACCAAAACCGGAACAAATTACGGGTAAAAGGGCAGACTTCACCCATAACACCGCATTTTTGAATGCGTAGCCTTTTATGCATTCACAGCTTACAGACAGGATGCCGTTATGATAAAAAGTACAGATATTCATGCCTCCCACCACCTTTCGTTTGAGATAAAAATATTATACAGCTCCCATTGGTTGATGTCAAACAGCATTTATCCTTATGATTCACACATTTTTTGCTTTGTTTTCTCATCCAGGAAAGACCGGAGCCGTTGGAGCAGCTCATTTTCTTCAAAATATTCCCTGCCGTAACCCAGGTTGAATGGATAATCAAAATCCGGCGGATTATCGCCCTGATTATGCTGGATAATGGTTTCTGCCTTATCCAATGCTTTTACCAGTTTGGACTCCGGTGTTTTGCCTTCATTATATTCCAGCCAGGTATTCATCATCCTGCGGGCCTGCGGTTCCGGCAGAATCGAAAAAACAGACTGTGCGGCCTGGTATTCGGATTTGTATTTGGATTTCCTGTCCGGGCATGACGCAGCGGAAACATCACCATCATAGATTTCGCCGATATCATGAATGAGACTCATTATCAGAACTTTGGACAGGTCCAGCTCAGGAAAACAATCCGACAGGGCAGCGGCAAAAAGAGCCAGCCGCCATGAATGCTCCGCGGTGCTTTCCCTGCGTCCCGTGCTGGTCCAGGCCGTTCGCAGTACAGATTTCAACTGTTCCGATTCTTCAATAAAGGATAAGAATTTATTTATCTCCATATCTATATTCTCTCCATTCGTATTTTTCTTCATTGTCGGCTGCGCTGATAAACAAAGTATGCGATCGCTTTCAGCAATACCGTGAGCAGTAATATGGAAAAGGACATATAAAAAGCCGTCATATTGTACATGGAGGAAGTAAGTGTAATGGATAGAAGCAGAAACAAGAGGATATCCACCACAATTCCTCCGCTTTTGTCATGAAGAAACTGGTTTCTCTCATCCAGTTCCTTTCTTATTTGCTCTTTCAGGAGGTATTTGTTGCTCAGCAGTTTTTTGTTTCCGTGTATTCTGTGAAGCACATATATCAGCCCTCCGAAAAAGACAGTAGTGCTGAAGAACTGAGCCAAAGGCGTCGTAATGCGCGAGTCCCCTCCGCCTGTCTCGCCGATAACAACCATATACACCAGCATACAGATGACAACCAGCCATAATATGCGAATACGTCTTTTGATTTTATCCAGATATGAAAAATGACTAGAGTCCTTCATATTTTTTATCCTCCAATTCCTTATTGTCTTTCAGGCAGCACAAATCTTCAACAGTCGTTTGGAACACCCGGGCCATCCGGTAGGAAAGCATCAGGGAAGGACTATAGTGCTCTTTTTCGATGGAAATAATGGTTCTGGCAGAAACATGAACCAGATCAGCAAGTTGTTGCTGTGTCCATCCATTGGCTGTTCGCATCTCTTTTACTTTTGTTTTCATAGGATCAGGATCTCCTCCTATAATTATGAAGCCCGCTTCATGTGAAGCTGACTTCATCATATAAGAAAAGACAGGAAGTGTCAATAGCCTTGGCAGATTTTTATCGTATACTGTGTTCCCTGAATATTACCGTTGAGATTCTCTGCATGAATCCCGGGCAGGAGGAGATCCTTTATTTCATCAGCAGGGCCAGAATGGCTTTGTGTGCATGCAGGCGGTTTTCCGTCTCATCAAATACGACGGAATGAGGCCCGTCAATGATTTCGGGGGTGACTTCCTCCCACCTGTGTGCAGGCAGGCAATGCAAAAAGATGGCATCGGGCTTGGCAAGAGCGAAGAGGGCAGAGTTTACCTGATAAGAGGAAAACACCTTCCTTCTTTCGCTGCTTTCCGTCTCCTGTCCCATACTGGACCAGACGTCGGTATAGACCACATCCGCATTTGCAATGGCTTCCTTCGGACTGTGGGTGATTTGCACCGCGGAGCCGGCGATTAATGCATTTTGCTTTGCCATTTCCACGATTTCCGCCTTTGGTTCATAACCGGCGGGACAGCCTGCGGAGATATCCATTCCCACCTTGGAGCAACCGATCAGCAGGGAATGGGCCACATTATTGCCGTCCCCGATAAAGGCAAGCTTCAGGCCACGCAGGGTGGATTTCCTTTCATAGATTGTCATCAGATCCGCCAGGATCTGGCAGGGATGCAGTAAATCGGTCAGCGCGTTGATGACGGGGACGGTGCCGTATTTCGCCAGATCTTCCACATCATTTTGCCGATAGGTCCGGATCATGATGCCGTCCACATATCGGGAAAGAACCTTTGCGGTATCTTCTATGGTTTCTCCCCGGCCGAGCTGAATATCATCGGAACTGAGGAACAGAGCCGAACCTCCCAGCTGATACATTCCCACCTCAAAGGAGACTCTGGTGCGGGTGGAGGATTTGGTAAAGATCATGGCCAGTGTCTTTCCCTTCAGCAGAGGATGGGCAATGCCGTTCCTGCGCTGTTCCTTCAGTTGGAGTGCCAGGGAGAGAATTTGAAATATTTCGTCTGAACGGCAGGACTGAAGTCCCAGAAGATGCTTCTGACCAAATGGCTTTTCCAGTTTATATTGGTACAGATTCATTGATTTCATCCTTTCCTTGCTATGATGCAACCAGGTTGTTTTATCGTACACACGATCCTTTGCAGCTGCTTTTTCGGTATTCGTTAAGCGGGATGGCTTCCAGATCCCGGCAGTCTGCTTTCCGCACCGCCAGCAGAGCCTTTGCAGTGTCCAGGGAAGTGATGGACAGTACATTGAATTCCATGGCAGCCCTTCGGAGCTGAAATCCCGGGCGTTCAGGAATTTTTCCACGGGTCGGGGTGTTGATCAGAAAATCGACTTTGTCATCCTGAATACAGTGGATGGCTTCCTCCATCGGGATTCGTTCCACAGCCATCCCCTGTTTTCGGAAATAATTCCAGGTATGTTCGGTGGCAAAAAGATGGAATCCCATATCCGCCAGTTCCCGGGCAATTTCCGATGCTTCCCGTTTGTCCCGGTCGGCTATGGAAAACAGGACATTTTCCCGATCGGGGATCTTCATGCCGGAGGCGAGCATTGCTTTGGTCAGGGCCCGGATACAGGAGGTGTCCGTCCCCATTACTTCACCGGTGGACTTCATCTCCGGTCCCAGAAAGGGATCCACAGTGGTCATCTTGGAAAAGGAGAAGACGGGTGCCTTTACGGTGACCAGCGGGGATTCCGGGATCAGGCCTGTCTGGCAGCCCATATCGGCAAGGGAGGTTCCGAGTATGATCCGGGTTGCCAGGTCCACCATGGGAACGCCGGTTACCTTGCTCAGGATTGGTACGGTACGACTGGCCCGGAGATTGGCCTCCAGCACAAAGAGATGATCTTCCGGATCAATCACAAACTGAATGTTGAACAGTCCTCTGACGCGGAGCTCTCTTCCGATCCGGATACAGGTATCCACGATCTGCCTGCGGACAGCAGGGGAGAGGTCCCATGGAGGATAAACGGAAAAGCTGTCTCCGGAGTGAACGCCGGCCCGTTCGATCAGTTCCATGATACCAGGGATCATCACATCCTTTCCGTCACTGACGGCGTCCACCTCCACTTCTCTGCCGATAATATACTTGTCGATCAGGATCGTATGATTCTGCGCAGCCTGGACAGCGGCAGCCATATATTCCTCCAGTTCCCTGTCACTGTAAACAATTTGCATGGCCCTGCCGCCCAGCACATAGGAAGGGCGGACGAGGACAGGATAACCGATGGTGTGAGCAATCTTCAGGGATTCCTTCAAAGTAAGGGCTGTACTGCCGGCAGGCAGGGGAATATCCAGGGAACGGAGGACTTTCAGGAATTTATTCCGGTCTTCCGCCTTGTCGATGTTCTCCACCGAAGTACCCAGAATGTTGACACCGTTCTTCCGCAAAGGTTCTGCCAGATTCAGCGCGGTCTGGCCGCCGAACTGGACAACAACGCCCAGGGGTTTTTCCTTTTCGATGATATCCAGTACACATTCCAGGGTCAGGGGCTCGAAATAGAGAACGTCCGAGGTGTCAAAATCCGTGCTGACCGTTTCCGGATTGCTGTTGATGATAATGGCTTCCAGTCCCAGCTCCTGCAGGGTTTTGACGCAATGGACACTGCAGTAATCGAATTCGATTCCCTGCCCGATGCGGATTGGCCCCGACCCAAGTACAATGACCTTTGTATTGTCTGAGGGACGAACTTCATCATACTGATCATAGCTGGAATAGTAGTAGGGGGTGACCGCTTCAAACTCTCCTGCGCAGGTATCCACCATTTTGTAGGAAGGCTTCAGATTCCATTCCTTCCGGAGATTTCGGATTTCGCTTCCATGGGCGCCGATCAGCTCGGCGATATAGGAATCTCCGAATCCATATTTTTTACAGTCGTACAGGATATCCCTTGTAAGATCCTTTCGGGACAGGGCCCGGATCTTCCGGCCGATGTCGCTTATATTTTTCAGCTTTTTGAGGAAGAAGCGGTCAATTTTTGTCATGTCATATATTTCGTCGATGCTGTATCCGCGGTTCAATGCTTCGGAAACCACAAATATCCGTTCGTCGTCTGGATTTTTCAGGGAATTCCGGATGGCCTCGTCGCTCCAGGTGGCGATTTCCTTCATGCCCAGATGATAGTTCAGCCGGATATCCAGGGAATCGATCGCCTTCAGCAGGGATTCCTCAAAAGTCCGACCGATGGCCATGACTTCTCCGGTGGCTTTCATTTGGGTTCCCAGGGTGCGGTCGGCGGTGATGAATTTATCAAAAGGCCATCTTGGCACCTTGGTTACCACATAATCCAGTGCCGGTTCAAAGCAGGCACAGGTGTTTCCGGTCACGGGATTTTTGATTTCGTCCAGATTCAGCCCCACGGCGATCTTACCGGCCACCCGTGCGATGGGGTAACCGGTGGCTTTGGATGCCAGTGCGCTGGACCGGCTTACTCTGGGATTTACTTCAATGACCACATATTCGTAGCTGAAGGGATTCAATGCAAACTGAATGTTGCAGCCGCCCCGGATTCCAAGCGCACGTATGATCCGGATGGAAGCAGTGCGCAGCATTTGATATTCCCGGTTGGAAAGGGTCTGACTGGGGGCCGTGACAATGCTGTCTCCGGTATGGATGCCCACAGGATCGAAATTTTCCATATTGCACACAACAATACAGTTGTCCGCGTTGTCCCGGATCACTTCGTACTCGATTTCCTTCCAGCCTGCAACGCTCTGCTCCATCAGGACCTGATGGATCATGCTGTTCTTCAGGCCTTTTGCCACAATGGATCGGCATTCCTCCCTGTCATGGGCAATGCCGCCTCCGGTGCCACCCAGGGTATAGGCCGGACGGATGATGACGGGAAATCCAGACTCTGCGGCAAAGTTTTCTGCCTCTTCCCAGGACGTGACAATGGTGCTCTGCGCTACTTCTTCATGGATTTCCTCCATGGCCTTTTTGAACTGCTGCCTGTCCTCCGCTTTCCGGATGGATTCCAGGGAGGTCCCCAGCAGTTCAATGCCCAGCTCTTCCAGGATCCCGCTCTCTGAAAGCTTTACGGCCATATTCAGACCGGTCTGTCCTCCCAGTGTCGGCAGAATGCCATCCGGGTGTTCCCTGCGGAGGATTCGGATCATCATTTCCAGGGTGAGAGGTTCGATGTAGACTTGATCGGCCATATCCGGGTCGGTCATGATGGTGGCGGGATTGCTGTTCACCAGCACAACTTCGATACCTTCCTCCCGAAGGGCCTTGCAGGCCTGGGTGCCGGAATAGTCAAATTCGGCTGCCTGTCCAATGACGATAGGGCCGGAGCCGATGACCAGTACTTTATTGATATCATGTCTTTTCGGCATGGAATTCATTACTCCTTCTGCTGCTATAGGATAGATTTGCTGCCTATAGAATAGATTTATAGACTTTCGGCCAATGCGGCAATTGGCCGCGGGGTATCCGCGTTCATTTTTTTAAGCCATAATTAAGAGGATCATTGGTCTGACGGTACTTTTTTGGGCTTTGCGCCCATATTTGTTGCCTTCGGGCATCCGTCTCAGCAGCAGGCGTCCGAAACCAACTGCAGGAATTTATCAAATACTTTGTTGGAATCCGATGGACCCGGTGAAGCTTCCGGATGAAACTGGATGCCGATGGCAGGATATTTTCTGCAGGAAAACCCCTCCACCGTTCCATCATTGAGGTTGATGTGGGTGATCTCCACATCCTGCGAAAAGTCCTCCTGCAGGGCATAATTGTGATTCTGTGAGGTGATGCAGACCCGGTTTTCCCTGAGGCTTTTAACCGGTTGATTTCCTCCGTGATGTCCGAATTTGAGCTTATAGGTCTTTCCTCCCAATGCCAGACCCAATACCTGATGCCCCAGACAGATGCCCAGAATCGGTTTTTTTCCGAGCAGCGAACGGACAGTTTTTACAACATACGGAATCTCCATAGGGTCACCGGGACCATTTGAAATCAATATTCCGTCAGGCTTCAGGGACAGAATGTCGTTTCATGACGTGGCAGCGGGTACAACGCTGATATCGCATTCCAGGTCCTTCAGGAAGCGGATAATGTTTTCCTTTACACCTAAATCCAGGATGACAATTCTTGATCCGTTTCCCGCATAGTGGCGTCCTGTTCCGGTACTGACCCGGGAAACAAGGTCCTTCTGTCCGGCCACTGCCTCACGGGCCTTTGCTGCAAGCATCCTGATGTCTCCGGGACTGTCGCTGGCTTCGCTGCTGATGACTCCTGCCATACTTCCGTAATCCCGGATATGCTGCGTCAGATGCCGGGTGTCAATGTCGCACAGACCAACAATGTGGTTCTCACGAAAGAACTGATCGGGATTTCCGGTATTCCGCCAGTTGCTGGGCATATCGCAGAGTTCCCTCACCACAAAGCCCTGAACATGAGGTTGAAAGGATTCATTATCTTCAAAATTGAATCCGTAATTGCCGATCAGCGGATAGGTCATGGCAACGATCTGACCCTGATAGGAAGGGTCCGTCAGGATCTCCTGATAGCCGGTCATACAGGTGTTGAATACCACCTCGCCGCAGGTCCCGGATTGTTCTCCGAATGATTTTCCCACATAATAGGTTCCGTCTTCCAAAACAAGCAATGCCTTCATTTGCGTTCTCTCTTTTCTTTTCGGGTTGATGATTTCCTTTGTGTTCTCTATAATTATACATTAATTTGTATATTAATTCAACATCCAATGAAACAAAGAGAAAGGAAATAAGAAATTAAATAAAAAAATTTGTGTTTTAAATCACGATTTGTTATTCCGCTGCTGTCTTCTTTCCACGCTTCAGAAGTTCCGGCGGCAGACCCCTGATGGCCCAGAGAGAAAGGAAAAAGGCAATAAAACCGGCTGCAATGGACACGAACAGATTGGTCAGGACAGGGACGTGAAGACGAACTAAGCTGTTATGCAGGACACTGCATACAAGCGCCATCAGCAGGGCGGAAAAGCCGGGTTTGAGAATCCAGTCCGGAAATCGGAAGGACAATTTGGTTGTTTTCAGAACAGTGACAAGATTGCAGATGCAGACAATACCATTGTTGAGGAAGACTCCGATCAGGAGGCCGTAAATCCGAATGGACGGGTTTGCCAACAAAAAATAACTGCAGAGGATCTGGATCATGTTTCCGATCAAAAAATGGACGGCTCCCTGAGTCTGCTTGCCCAGACCGTTCAGAATCCCGCTGCAGGTATGCGAAATCGCATGGAATACGATGGCATAGGAGATGGGAACCAGAAGGGTCCCCGCCATAGGCTGATGGTACAGGACTTCCCCGATTGGTCTTCCCAGGGATGCCATCAGTGCCGTGCACGGAAAGGCAGTCAGGCAGGTGATCAGCATTGCCTTGGAGACCTTGTCGCGTATTTTCTCCCAGTTTTTCAGAGCCAGATTTTCCGAAAGGTCAGGAATAATCACTACGGTAAGGGCATTGGTTATGGCAGAAGGCAGGAACAATATGGGCAGGACCATTCCGGACAGTATGCCGTACATTCCCACTGCTTCTTCCCGGAGCATACCGCCGGCGGTCAGCCGCTGCGGAATCATGATGGAATTGACGGCATTCATCAGGGAGTTGATCAGGCGGGTTGCAGTGATCGGCAGGGCAATTGCCAGAATCGTACCAAGAATTTTATCGTGCCTGGCAGGAATCGGCTGTTTGGCAGAATACAATGTCTTTGAAGTCCGATAATACCTGTAATGCAGAAACAGCAGGCTGGCAAGTTCACCAAAGACCGTTCCCAGCATGGTAACTGCAACTTTTGTGGCGTTATCTGCCTTTGAGGCAAACAGGAAGAGCAGGGAAAGTGCAAGGGCCATTCGCGTCAGCTGCTCGATGATCTCTGCCAGGGCAGGGGGATGAATCTCCTTTATGCCATAGAAGAATCCTTTCAGGGAGGCGCCCAGACCAATAACTGTGATACATGGAAACAAAACAAAAAGAGCATTTTTCGCTCTCTCATCCCCGATGATATTTTTTGCGATCCCATCCAGATTGTACAATGCGGCAATGGTAATCACAATGGAGATTCCTGTAACCAGCAGAAGGGTTGTCTTTACCACATGCCGGATCCCCTGGTTGTCCCCTTTGGCTTTTTTTGCGGCTACCAGCCGGGAAATCGCGGTGGGAAGGCCTGCAGTCGTCAGGGTAATGGCAATCTGGAATACAGGAAAAACCAGCTGCATCAGCCCCATTCCCTGAGGGCCCATCAAGCGGCTGAGTACGATGCGGTAAACGAAACCCAGCAGCCGGACTATAAAATTGGCGATTGTCAGTACAAGAGTCCCGTAAAGCAATGATTTCTTATTGATTTTCAAAATAAAAGCCACCGCCCAATGTAGTATGTCTGTTTTATTCTATTCCGGATCGGAGTGGCTTTAGAAGCGTATTCTGTTTTTCGGACTTATGTTTTGTCAATCATCCAAAAAGAATCGTTGCGTATGCAATGATTTCTTGCAGTACAGAAAAAAGGAAATGCGGAAGAAGGGCAGCAAACATTTTATTTCCATATATGGATATATGGAGAAAATGTTATATGCAACCCTTTCAAAACAAAGTGTAAATTTTTTGTTAAGAAGTGCTA
>DAINCI010000003.1:0-50330 GCA_036732425.1 Bacillota bacterium | reverse complement strand
AAATGGATCGGCAAATCCGGCAGAAAAAGCTGGAATGGCAGCGGGCAGACCAAAGATGGACCGACATCCGCGGGGAAATGAATTCCCTGACCGTGGACCCGGATTACCGTCAGGCCATGCAGGCTGGTGCCTCCCTTCAGGCCGAGCTTCAGACGGCGGAACGGGAATCCCGCAGGAGTACAGAGAAAAGGGAACAGCTGGCGGACCGGATTGGGAGGCTGAAACAGCAGGAAGCAGAGCGCCTGGGGCAGCTGGAAAGCGAAAAGAAGGAAATCCGGCGCCTGATGGAAAAAGAGGAAAAGCAGAAGAAGGCAAAGCCGGGGGACCGGGAAGCCTGCATGGAGCAAACCCGGGAACTGAATCACCTGCAGTCCCTGTGCGTTGAGCTGAAGCGGGAAGCGGAGGATATGGCTTCCTTTCAGAAGAAGGAAAAGAAACTGCTGAAGGACAGGGAAAAGGCCGTCCGGAAGAGGGAAAAAGCAGAGGCACAGCGAAAAGAGGCCGCAGAAGAGGCAGAAAGGTGCAGAATCCTGGCGGAAGAACGGGAAAAGGCTTTGAAACAGCATTCCGCCTGCCTGCTTGCCAGAAACCTGAAGGAGGGCGAGCCCTGTCCGGTCTGCGGGTCCCTTCATCATCCGCAGGTTGCCGGAACGGCCGGCAGGGAGGATATTGCAGCTGCGGAACAGGAAGCAGCGGCTGCCGGGGATCGGGTCCGCACTGCGGAAGAAAAACTGCATGCCAGGGAAAGGGATCTGCTGATTGCGGAGGAGCAGATTCACAGCCTGGAGAATACGCTGAAGCAGACGCAGGAGGAGGAGTCCGGCGCAAGGGACCGCTGCCGCAGAAAAGCGGCGGATTTGCCGGAACGGCTCCGGCATTGCAGGCCGGAACAGCTGCAGGAGACTATCCGGGTGGAATGGAAACGGGTGGAGGAAACGCTGCAGTCCATCGATTCGTGGGAGACATCCTGCCGGGAACTTCAGAATGCTGTCCAGGAACGGAAGGAAGCTTTATCAAAGCAGGATTCCGCTGCAGGGTCCATTATCACGCAGCGAAAGGTGAATGAGGAAAATCTTTCCCAGGCAGAGGAAGAGTGCGGGGGAGCATCCCGGAAATGGGAAGAGAAAAAGGCAGCCTTTGATGAATTTCTGCAGGATTGGCCGGGGAAAAGCCCTTCGGGGGAGCTGAAGAGGATCGCCGATCAGGACCGGAAGTTCCGCAGCCGATCCCGGGAAGCGGAACAATTGCAGAAGACCGTGAAGGAGAGTCGGGAAATCCTGGATCAATGGACGGAGGAGCGCAGCGGGCTGGAAAAGCAGGCGGAAGCACTGGCGCTGGAACGGAAAAACAGGGAGCAGTCCATTTCCGGGCGAAAGGACAGGATTCGTCAGGCTTCCCCTGATGGCCGGATCCGGGAAGGAATCCAGCAGATCAATAAGCAGCTGGACGCCTATACCCGGGAAGAAAAGCAGTGCCGGGAAAGGCAGGAATCCCTTCAGAGCCGCTATCAGGAGCAGATGGACAGGCAAAGTACCCTGAGGAATCAGAAGAATATCCATGCCCACGATTATGACAGGGAAGAGGCGGAATTAAAGGACGCAAGAGCGGAGAGAGGCTTTTCCGACGACCGGGAAGCCGAAAAGGCAGCTCTTCCCAGGGAGAGCCGGCAGAAGCTGGAGGAAGAATGCAGGGAGTACCGGAAGGAAACGGATAACCTGCAGGCGCAGCGCCGGATACTGGAGAACCGGAGGAAAGGCCGGATCCTCACGGAAGAGCAATGGAACAGGATTGCCGGACGGTATCAGCAGGCGGTGAAACAGGATCAGTCCGATTCTGCCCGCTATGAGGTGGAAAAGCTCCGGCTGCAGGATCTGATGCAGAAACACCGGCGCTGGGTTGCCTGGAATGGAGTTCAGGAGAAACTCTCAGGGAAGCTGGGACTGCTGGAACAGATTCAGAAGCTGCTGAAAGGCGATAAGGGAAAAGACAACAGCTTTGTGGATTATGTTGCGGAGGAACGGCTGCGCTATGTGGCAGCGGAGGCATCTGAGATTCTCGGCCATATTACCCGGTATAAATATGCCCTGGAGCTGGATGTCAATGAAGGATTCCGGATTCGGGACAATGGCAACGGCGGAATCTCCAGGATGGTGACTTCCCTGTCCGGCGGAGAGATTTTTTTGACCTCCCTGTCCCTTGCCCTGGCTTTGTCCGAGCAGATTCAGCTGAAAGGGCAGAGCCCTCTGGAATTTTTCTTCCTGGATGAAGGCTTCGGAGCTTTGGATGAACAGCTGCTGAATACGGTAATGGACTCTTTGGAACGGCTCAGCACAAAGGAAAGGGTGATCGGGCTCATCAGCCATGTATCGGAGCTGCAAGACCGCATTTCCAGACGCCTGATTGTGGATCCGCCCTCTTCCCGGGGAGAGGGGAGCCGGGTGCGGATCGTAAAGGCTTAACCTCTGAAAAAAAATAAATGATTGCTTTTATGTGAAAAGTTTATCAATAAGAGGGGGAGTTTCTCCCATTGCCGGAATGCCTTTTTATGGATTGGTTATTGAAGGAGTGGATGCGGAAAAGATAAACAAAGATAATACAGGCAGAGACGGAGCAGGCAGAAATATGACAGAACAAGACAGAAAAAGCAAGACAAAAGAGTCGGACTGAAAAAGAGGGAGACTGATAAATGATGGACAAGGTATGTTGGGTTGATTTTGACAAAATGGAACATTTTATGGTGGACGTATTTCGGGGGGTCGGCGTTCCGGAGCAGGATGCAAAAACCTGTGCGGAGGTACTGATCACTTCGGATAAGAGAGGAATTGATTCCCACGGCACCGGACGGCTGAAGCCCATTTATGTAGACCGGATCAACGAAGGGATCATCAATCCGGTGACCAGGGTGGATGTGGTGAAGGAAAGCCCCACTACAGCAGTACTGGACGGCAACAATGGAATGGGCCAGGTCATAGGAACGAAAGCCATGGAAATGGCCATTGATAAGGCAAAGAAATATGGAATGGGCATGGTGGCAGTACGGAATTCCAATCATTACGGGATTGCCGGCTATTATGCATTGATGGCTGCAGAAAAGGGTATGATTGGAATGACCGGTACCAATGCCAGACCATCCATTGCACCGACCTTCGGTACGGAAAACATGCTGGGTACCAATCCACTTACCTTTGGGATGCCGACCGATGAAGCGTTTCCGTTTGTGCTGGACTGCGCCACTTCCATTGCCCAGAGAGGGAAAATCGAAGTCTATTCCCGGCAGGGAAAGCAGCTGCCGGAAGGATGGGTCATCGGGAAGGATGGCAAGCCCCGGACGGATACGGAGCAGGTACTGAAGGATCTGGTGACAGGCGGAGCGGCGCTGGCGCCACTTGGCGGCATAGGAGAAGATCTGGCAGGCTACAAGGGTTACGGTTATGCCACGGTGGTGGAGATTCTGTCTGCGGCTCTTCAGGGCGGCAGATTCCTGAAGGCATTGTCCGGTATGGATCATGGCAAAAAGGTTCAGTATCATCTGGGACATTTCTTCCTTGCCATCAATGTGGAGGCATTCACCTCCCTTGAGGAATTCAAAAAGACCACCGGAGATATCCTGAGACAGCTGAGGGCCTCCAGGAAGGCGCCGGGCGAGGAGCGGATTTACACAGCTGGGGAAAAGGAGTATCTGGCTTATCAGTTCCGGAAGGATAAAGGAGTTCCGGTGAATGCGTCCCTGCAGAAGGACCTCATTGCACTGAAAAAGGATCTGAACCTGACCCAATATCATTTTGAATTTGAGTAAAAAGTTCAGAGGATGCAAAGCTTTGGAAAATAAGCTCTGCAAGGTAATACAGGATACAGGATTGGAATAAAAAATACGATAAGACAGGAGATACCCATTGATCCGGAATCTTTTCCCCCGGAGAACAAGGTGCTTTTGTTGAATGATTCGTGATATTCAGGGCAAGTGCCCCGTTATTCGGAGGATGAAAAGTATGGAGAAGTTGATTGACCGAAAAAGCCCGCTGCTTTTTTCACACCGCGGAGGAGCCGGGCTGTTCCCGGAAAATACTATATTTGCCTATCAGCGGTCTGTGGAGCAATTTCATGCGGATATGGTGGAATTGGACATCCACATGTCTGCGGACGGGGAGTTGATCGTGATTCATGACAATACGGTGGACCGTACGACCAACGGCACCGGAACGGTCCGGGACATGCCATTGAAAGAGATCAAGAAACTGGATGCCGGCTGGCGGTTTACCGGCGACGGAGGGAAAACCTATCCCTATCGGGGAAAGGGGATCACCATTCCCACTTTGCGGGAAGTTTTTTCGGCTTTGAAAGACTATGAGGTCGGTATCAATATTGAGATCAAGAAGCATTATCGGAATATTGAGAATAAATTGTACAACCTGATTACCGGCTTCCATATGGCAGGCCGGGTGATCGTTGTCTCCGGACACTGTTCCGTGATGAAGCGGTTTCGGAAGATCAACAGAAGAGGCATTGCGACGGCGGCGGATGCTGTGGAGGGTGTAAAGGTTTACCTGTTGCAGAAACTGCATATGGGACACCTTTACCGGCCCATGGGGGAAGCTCTCCAGGTGCCTTTTCGTTTCAAGGGTGCGGTACAGGTTGTAACCGAATCCCTGGTGTCGGTATGCAGGGAAAACGGAGTCAGGCTGCATGTATGGACCATCAATGACAGCTACACGATGAGAATGCTTCTGGACTGGAAGGTGGACGGCATCATTACGGATTATCCGGATCGGTTGTATCAACTGTTTCAGGAATACGGATATAAGTAAGAAAAGGTTTCATGCCGGCCTATACCGTTTATTTATAATCATGTCGGAAGTTCCTGGGGGCCGGAGAGCCACGGGATATAAAAAGTTGAGGAGGTCCTTTTCAGTGAAGATATTGGTATTGTTTTATTCAGCTTACGGACATGTGTATCAGATGGCGAAAGCCGTTGCGGAAGGCGCCCGGCAGGTGGAAGGCGCAGAAGTAACCATGAAGCAGGTTCCGGAAACTCTTCCGCAGGAAGTGCAGGAAAAGACCGGGATTGCGCAGGCTCATAAGGCGTTTGCCCACATCCCGGTTGCCAAACCGGAAGAACTGGCGGATTATGATGCCATTCTTTTCGGAGCGCCGACCCGGTTCGGTATGATTGCTTCCCAGATGAAAGCTTTCCTGGATGGAACGGGAGGCCTTTGGGGCCGAAGGGCCCTGGTGGACAAGATCGGCAGCGTATTTACCAGTACCAGCACTCAGCATGGCGGGCAGGAAGCCACCATATTGAGCATGCATACGGTGCTGCTGAATCATGGAATGCTGATTGCCGGCCTTCCCTATACCTTTGCCGGTCAGAGCCAAATGGACGAGATCAGCGGGTGCTCCCCCTATGGTGCATCCACCATTGCAGGCGGAGACAACAGCCGGACTCCCAGTGAAAATGAGCTGGATGGCGCCCGTTATCAGGGAAAGCGCGTGGCGCAGCTGGCAAAGAAACTGGCAGATTAGATGGAATAAAGAAAATATTGAAAATGGCAGGGAGTCCTTTCTGTTCCCCGCCATTTTTCCATTTTTAATCCTTTTTTATTTTTGGATCCTTCTGCAGTCCCATATCACAGGTTGGAATGATATGATATAATAGCGGATAAAGAAAGAAGGAAAACATTCGAAAGAAAAAGCAAGGGAAAGGGTGGTACCATGGATCAGGAAAGACTGAAAAGGCAAATTGATTTTATCGTGGAAATCGACAAGGCGAAGCATATTCTGCGGCGGACCGTTTTAATGGATAAATCCAGGAGGGAAAACGATGCGGAGCATTCCTGGCATCTTGCGGTGATGGCTGTTTTGCTGAAAGAGTATGCAGCGGAGGATGTGGATCTGGAAAAGGTTCTGAAGATGGTATTGGTACACGACCTTGTTGAAATCGATGCGGGGGATACCTACTGTTATGATGCCAGAGCCAATCTGGACAAGCGGGACCGTGAGCTGTGCGCTGCAGACCGGCTCTTTGCCATCCTTCCGGAGGATCAGGAAAAGGAAGTCCGCGGACTGTGGGAGGAATTCGAAGACTGCACCACTCCGGAAGCGGAGTTTGCTGCTTCCCTGGATCGCCTCCAGCCCTTCCTTCATAACCTGTACACGGATGGGCACACATGGAAGAACGGAGTGACCAGTGACATGGTGCGGGACCGCATGGCGGAGATGCACTGCGGTGCACCGGAGCTGTGGGAGATCGTTGACCGGAAAGTAGACGAATGCGTAGAGAAAGGAATTTTGAAGGAATAGAACATTTTTTTGCCCTTTCTTTTGCCAGTTTCATGAAATTATAGATATCCTTCGCGGTTGGTGCTATAATATTTATAATTGTTTTGGGGGTGTAAGGTTTGAAAAAAATCAGACTAGGTATCATTTTTGGGGGGAAATCCCCGGAGCATGAGGTTTCCCTGCAGTCTGCAAAGAATATACTTTCTGCATTGGATCAGGAAAAATACGAACCCATTCTGATTGGGATAGACAAAACCGGGCGATGGTATTGGTTTGACAGCTCCGAGGCCCTTTCAGGCAGCGATCCGGAAAAGATTCCATTGAGTCCATCGGGTGAGGAACTGGCTTTGGTGCCCGGACTGGACAGCAGTCAGCTGATTCATCTTGCCGACCGAAGCAATCTGGGACAGATCGACGTGGCGTTTCCGGTTCTGCATGGCACATACGGGGAGGACGGCACGGTGCAGGGTATGCTGAAGCTTGCCAATATCCCGTTTGTCGGTGCCTCCGTATTGGGTTCCGCAGCAGGCATGGACAAGGATGTTACAAAGAGACTGCTGAAGTCGGATGGGATTCCCGTTGCAGATTTTTTGACCTTTGGCTATGGAGAGCAGAATGCCGTTGATTTTGAAGAGATATCCGAAAAATTGGGAATGCCTGTGTTTGTCAAGCCTGCCAATATGGGATCTTCCGTCGGCATCAGCAAGGCTTACGATCGTGAGGGACTGAAAGCGGCCGTTCGAAAAGCATTCCAATACGATACAAAAATCATCATTGAGGAGAATATCCGCGGGCGGGAGTTGGAATGCTCTGTATTGGGCAATGAAAATCCCATTGCCTCGTTGCCCGGTGAGATTTTGCCTCAGACGGAGTTTTACACCTATGAGGCAAAGTATATGGATGAAAACGGGGCCGTCCTGGAGATCCCGGCCAGGCTCTCCGGGCCGGAAACGGAACGGATCCGGGAGTGTGCCCTCCGGGCTTACCGGTCTCTGTGCTGCGAGGGAATGGCCAGGGTGGATCTGTTCCGAAAGGAAAATGGGGAAATTGTGGTAAATGAAATCAATACCATTCCGGGCTTTACCAGGATCAGCATGTATCCCAAGCTCTGGGAAGTAAGCGGCCTGTCCTACGGCGAATTGATTGACCGGCTGATCGGGCTTGCCCTTGAGCGCTTTAAGAGGGAACAGGCGCTGAAAACAAATGTAGAAATATAAAGGTGTGATTGAATGGCTTCAAGAAAAAAAACGAGAAATGCCTATTGGATCGGAGTGCCGGAGGAAGCCTGTCAGGCAGCCGGCATACCGGCTGGTCGGAATACAAATACAACGGCTTATTTTCGTTATGCATTCCATGTGACCCGGCCCACCGGACTGAAGTTCAAAATCAGTGCAAACAGCAGGTATCGGCTGTGGATTAATGGGCATCCTGTTGCCTCCGGCCCCTGCAAGGGGGATTCCTGGCGGCAGTATTACGATACGATCGATGCATCCGGATATCTTCAATCCGGATTGAACTGCATCGCAGTCAAGGTGCTTGCCTATCCTGCCTATGCAGCTAAGGACGAAGAGATCAATCCGGCACCGCTTTCCGTCATGACAAACGGAGCGGGACCCGCGCTGATGGTGGAGGGAACCTGCCGGAAGGGAAAGGGCAGGATTCTTGCCGATATTGCGACAGGGTACGGAAAATGGCTTGTTTCCCTGGACGATGCAACCGAATGGGTTGCCTGTCCGGAAAACTTCTGGATGGGCGCATCCGAAAAGGTAAACGGCAGCCGCCTCCCCTATGGATGGAAGACGCTTCCCGACCCGGAGGGGCGCTGGTTCCGGGCAAAATGCGAATGGGTGGCTGCAGGGGATCCCAATGATATCATTCATGGGATTCTGCCGCCTATGCCCCTGAAGGAGCGGCCGATCCCCATGCTTTCGGAGACGAAGCGCTTTTTCCATCGGGAAATGCCCCTGGGTCATGCAGACGGGGAGTCTTCCGGCAAGTCGGCGGAGTCTTTGTCTTTTCCTGCCCTGGATCACGACGATATGGCAGTTTCGCTGAAACCCATGCACCGGTATGTGGCGGTTCTGGATGCGGGAGAGCTGACGACTGGTTTCCTGATCCTGCGGCTGCAGGGCGGAGCAGACAGCTCCATCCATATCCGCTATGCGGAAAGCTTTTATCAGACTGCGGAAGACGGCGGGGCAAAAAAGGAAATGCGGGATGATTCGGAACACGGCATTCTGCTGGGGCATGAGGATATTTATCTGCCGGCCGGCAGGGAGGAACAGGAGACATATGAGCCTTTCTGGTTCCGTACCTTCCGGTTTGTCCAGCTGGAAGTGAATACAGGTGCAGACCCCATGAGCCTTTATCCGCCGGCGTTTCTGGAAACCGGATATCCTCTGGATGTCATAACCAGTGTGGAGTCCTCTGCTTCCTGGGTCAACGGGGTGTGGGATATCAGCCTGCGGACGCTGAAGCGCTGCATGCATGAGACCTACGAGGACTGCCCGTATTATGAACAGCTTCAGTATGCGATGGATACCCGTTCCCAGATCCTGTTTTCCTATATGGTAAGCGGAGACACACGGCTTGCCGAAAAGGCCATGGAGGATTTCCGCTGCTCCCTGATGCCAAACGGACTGCTTCAGTCCCGCTATCCGTCCAGGCAGCCACAGGTGATCCCGATATTCAACATCTACTTTATTTTCATGGTGGAGGATTATTACTGGCAGACCGGAAAAGTGGATTTGATCCGGAAATACCGTTCGGTCATCGATGGGATTCTGGAATGGTTCCAGGGCCGGATCGGGAGTTCCGGACTGATTGAGGATCTGGGATACTGGCCCTTTGTGGACTGGGTTGACGGATGGGATCAGGGCGTTCCGGCGGCAGCTGAAAAGGGGCCGGCTACGGTTCACAGCCTGCTGTACGCGGCCGGGTTGCAGTCGGCGGCCCGTCAAAACGAGCTGACCGGCAGAAAGTATATGGCGGAAGAATATGAAAAATGTTCCCGTGATATCCTTCAGCAGGTGGAAAGTCAGTGCTGGAGCAATACCCAGGGCTTGTTCAAGGAAGGGCCGAAGGTTTCGGAGTTCAGCCAGCATACGCAGGTCTGGGCGGTTCTTTCGGGACTGGTCCGGGGGAAACGGGCAAAGAGCATGATGATGAAGTGTCTTGCATTGGATGATATCTATACCTGCTCCTATTCCATGCGGTTTTATCTGCTTCGGGCTCTGGAAAAGACGGATTTGTACGACCGGAGCGAAAGCATATGGGGGGACTGGCAGAAGATGCTGGAGCAGCATCTGACGACATGCCCGGAAGACGATGTGAATATGAGAAGTGACTGCCATGGCTGGAGTGCCCTGGCCCTGTATGAATTTCCATGTTGTATTCTTGGGGTAAAGCCTCTGGAACCGGGATGGACAAAAATCGGCATTGAGCCGCATGTGTTGTCCCTGCCTGATTTCAGTGGAAGTGTGATGACTCCCAAGGGAGTGGTCCAGGTATCCTGGGAGAAGCAGGACGAGCACTTTTCCATATCCGGCCATGTACCGGACGGGATTCCGCTGGAGCTGTATCTGCCCGACGGGACCAAGCAGCTTTATCTTCAGGGCGGTCCCTTTGAATTTTAAGCAAAAAAAGCACAGAGAAAAAGAGTGGAGAAGGGAAAAATCTCTTCCCGCTCTTTTTTAATATTTTCTTTCAGTCCTTCCTGTGGGCCATTTTACTGAACTGTTCCTGTCCGGGGAAATTGATCCGGGAAATCGGATGGGATTTTCAACGGCGGTTCATGCTGCTTATTCGTCATCCTCTTCGTCTTTTAAGCCGTCGTTTTCTCCGATGTCAGAATCGTCGGTGTCATCGTATTCCACATCGTCATATTCTTCCCAGTCCTCATCCTCGTCTTCTTCGTCTTCCTCCCCGTCGTACATGTCCTGAAGAGCATCGATGAGTTCATCCATCTTATCCTCTTCCACCGGGAGGAATTCCTCGTTTTCACTGTCTCCGACGACTTTCATGATATAGACGTCCCTTTCCTCGTCCATATTTCCCGGCTCCGGGTCATTGGCTTCAGTCAGCAAGGCAAACTCCTCGTCTTCGTATGTGAAGTAATCAACAACCTCCATCTCTATTTCCTGTCCGCTGTCGTCCGTAAATACCAAAAGATCTCTTTCCTCACTCATAGGAAGTACCTTCCTTTCTGTTTGATAGCATCATTTTATCCTATATTTTTCACCAATACAATGATTTTATGAAAAAAATATGTTATGATACATCTAAGAGAAAGCATTGCCTGCAGCCGGTTTTAAAGGGGAAGAGACTGGCGGCAGGAACAGGAACAGGGCTTTTGAATGATACTCTGAAGGAGGTTTTCAAGTGAGCAGCAAAAAGTTGTACCGCTCCGCCAAACAGCGGGTTCTGGCCGGTGTCTGCGGCGGCCTGGCTGAATATTTTGACATTGACGTTACCATGGTCCGGCTGGTCTGGGCACTGTCTGTTTTGCCGGGGGGTATCGGCCTGATATTGTACATTGCAGCCATTTTCATTATTCCAAATGGGGAAAACGGCAAAGGCACGGTCATCATAGATGAGGACGGTAATGAAACCTATGTATCGGAGGACGAAGATGCCGGTACCACCAGGCATAATTCCATGCTCTTTATTGGAGTTATTTTGATTGTTTTGGGCGGGTTGACCCTGCTGAGACGGCTGTATCCTTTCCGTATCTTCTGGGGTCAGATGGGAAAATACGGATGGCCTGTTATGTTGATCCTGATCGGAGTTGTGGTATTGGTGGCTGCTTTTCGGAATAAAGACCGATAGGAATCTGTCCATGCTGGATGGAAAAAGAAAATGCAGGCTTGCGGTTTTTTCTTCCTTTCAGGGGGATAATGAGAGGGACAGACAGTATCCTAAAACCGGAATCAGGAGGGGAACCGAAGCCGAAAGGGGCATGGAGAATGAAGGTTCCGTTTAAAATCGGCGACCTGCTGGTTTATGTGTTCATTCTGCTGCTGACGGCGGGCAGCTTTGCAGGGCTGTATCGGATGGGGATCGGTAAGGACGCCCGCCGCGTAACGATTGAGGTGGGAGGAAAGCTGATCGCCACATATCAGCTCCCGAAAGGGAACAAGGAAAGGGAAGTTCGTGTGGACGCCGGGAAAGGCCATTATAATCTGCTGAAACTGACCAGCTCCGGCGTTTCTGTTGAGGAAGCCAATTGTCCGGATCAGCTTTGCGTAAAATGGGGCAGGATAAGCAAGCCGGGTCAATCCATTGTATGTCTCCCGCACAAGGTGGTCATCAGCATTGTCGGCAATCGGGAGGGGGAACCCCTGGACGACATTGTGTCCTGGGATGGGACCATGAACAGCGGTTGGTATCATGGCAGGAAATAGCGGATGGTGAGGCATGAAGCAAAGCAGGAAAATGGTTTATATGGCTTTACTGATATCGCAGGCGCTGGTCCTGCATTATCTGGAAGGCTTTCTTCCGCCTCTGGCTCCGGGTGCCAGACTGGGGCTGGCCAATATCGTATCCCTGATTGCCCTGCATTTGTTCGGGTTTCGGGAGGCGATGGCCATCGTTGTGATTCGCTCCGTATTGGGGCCGATTCTGGGAGGAAGTCCCATGGGGATCCTCTTCAGTCTGGCAGGAGGAATGCTCAGCTGCATTGTGATGGCGGCTCTGTATGGCCGTCTCAACAAATACTTCAGTTTGCCGGGCATCAGTGTGGCGGGAGCGGTTTTTCACAATATCGGACAGATTCTGACCGCTTCCGTGGTTTACGGTTCCATCGGCATTCTGTTTACTTATCTTCCGGTTCTGATGCTGTCTTCTGTTGTCACCGGGAATTTTATCGGGCTGGCGGCAAAATACATCATTCGGTTTCTGGACAAAAGAGAGCTTTATGAGCAGACCGGCTGAAGGTACAGGAGGATTGCTTTTCGAAATATGGAAATCTGGGAGAAACACCGGGGGATGGAGGAGGATTTGTGCAGGGTCGACAATGTGATACGGAAAACCCTGCAGTCCGGTCAGCGGACCCTGAAGGATGCGGTAAACGATCTGCTGTCCGCAGGGGGCAAACGTCTGCGACCGGCTGTGGTGTTATTGTCCGGCAGATTCGGCAGGTATGATGCAGATAAGCTGATTCCCCTTGCCGCTTCCGTTGAGATTCTGCATATGGCAACTCTGGTCCATGATGATATTATCGACAGATCAGAGATGCGCAGGGGAAAGCCTACGGTCCACAGCCGCCGGGGCGTGGAAACAGCGGTTTTCACCGGCGATTTTTTATTTACCAGGGCATTCGATTTGTTGGACCGGACCATATCCCAAAAGAACGTTCGTTATCTGTTCCGGACCGTCCAGGCCATCTGTGAAGGAGAAGTGGGACAGTTTGAATCAAGATATCGGAAAGGGATATCGGAAAGGGAGTATCTGGAGCGTACCTCCCGGAAAACAGCCATGTTCTTTGCCCTTTGCTGCCGGCTGGGTGCATCGGAATCCGGCTGCCGGCACGGAACCATCCGGCATTTGAGAAAGTTCGGCCTGAATTTCGGCATGGCATTTCAAATCACCGATGATCTTCTGGACTTTGCCGGGAATGGAACGGAGATGGGAAAGCCACTTTGCAGCGACTACCGGGAAGGCATCTATACCCTGCCGGTGATCTATACTCTGCAGAGCTCTGACTATAGACATAAAATAACCCCTTATATCGGGAAGAAGCATCCGGACGATCAGGACATTTCCATGGTCGGGCAGCTTGTGGAGGAGAGCGGCGGCATGGCCCGATCCCGGAGGATGGCGCAGCGTTTTCTGGATCGCAGCCGGGACAGTCTGACCACCTTGCCGGATATTTCTGCCAGAGAACTGCTGTGGGAGCTGACCGATGAGCTCATCCGGAGAAAGGCTTGAAAAACCCGGAATGAAATTGCCTGGTTTCCTGAGAAAGATGGGTTTCGGCAGGAAAAGGACTGGTCAGAGGCGAATTCCGCATATAGGTATAGACTGACATGAGTGAAAAGCAAAGCAGGAAGAAATCAATGGGTTTCACTGCATGCAATGAAATAAGCGGAAAGGCGGTCTCGTTATGATCACAAAGTATTCCCCTGTAAATGGAAAATTTCCTCACATGCTGCACGGTGCCGACTACAACCCTGAACAGTGGAAGGACACCCCGGAGATATGGGGTGACGACATGCGGATGATGAAGCTGGCCCACTGCAATGTGGTGTCGGTGGGAATTTTTGCATGGTCCAGCCTGGAGCCGGAGGAAGGCCGGTTTACCTTTGACTGGCTGGATACGATACTGGACAGGCTGGCGGAAAACGGCATCCGTGCCATACTTGCCACTCCCAGCGGCGCACGGCCGGCCTGGATGTCCTATCGTTATCCGCAGGTTCTGCGGGTCCGGCAAAACCGGCAGCGCATTCTGCACGGTGAACGGCACAATCATTGCTATACTTCTCCAATCTATCGGGAAAAGGTTCAGATCATCAACCGAAAACTGGCAGAGCGGTATAAGGATCATCCGGCGCTTCTGGTATGGCATGTTTCCAACGAATACGGAGGTGCATGTCATTGCGATTTGTGTCAGCAAGCCTTTCGGGAGTGGCTGAAGGAAAAATACGAAGGAGATCTGGACAAGCTGAACCGGGCGTGGTGGACGGGGTTCTGGAGTCATACCTATACGGACTGGTCCCAGATTCAGTCGCCGGCCCGCCACGGGGAACAGTCCGTGCATGGACTGAATCTGGACTGGAAGCGGTTTGTCACGGACCAAACCATCGATTTCTTTAAAAATGAAATTGCTCCTTTGAAGGAAATCACGCCGGATATCCCGGTTACGACCAATTTCATGGGAACATACCCCGGTTTGGATTACTGGAAGTTTGCCAGGGAACTGGATGTCGTGTCCTGGGACAGTTATCCCACGTGGCACGGAGAGATACCTGACCGGGAGCTGGGCGCCAATGTCGGTTTTCTTCATGATATCAACCGATCCCTGAAAGGCGGCAAACCTTTTATGCTGATGGAAAGCACTCCCAGCGTGACCAACTGGCAGCCTGTTGCCAAGCTGAAACGCCCCGGAATGCATCTGCTTTCCTCTCTTCAGGCAGTTGCCCACGGGTCGGACACGGTGCAGTATTTTCAATGGCGCAAGAGCAGGGGATCGTCTGAGAAGTTCCATGGAGCCGTTGTGGATCATTACGGACATGAGGATACCCGGGTCTTCCGTGATGTGACGGAGGTCGGCAAGGTATTGGGGAAACTGGATAAACTGGTTGGGACCACCGTTCGTCCGGAAGTTGCCTTGATTTATGACTGGGAGAACCGATGGGCGATGGATGATGCAAAAGGGGTCCGGCAGGAAAAAGGGTATCAGCCCACCTGTGAGCTGCACTACAGGGCATTCTGGAATCAGGGAGTTCCTGTGGATGTCATCCGTGAGGATTGTGACTTTTCCGTCTATCGTCTGCTGATTGCCCCCATGCTCTATATGGTAAAGCCCGGTGTGGCAAAGCGGATGGAACAGTTTGTGGCAGGCGGCGGAACTTTGGTGACCACTTATTGGAGCGGGATCGTGGATGAGAACGATCTGTGCTTCCTGGGCGGTTTTCCCGGCCCGCTCCGCAGATTGACGGGGATCTGGTCGGAGGAAATCGATGCCCTCTATGACGGGGAGTGCAACTTTGCTGTTCCTGCCGAAGGCAGTCCCTCATCCCTGAAAGGGGAGTACCGGGCAGTGGAGATGCTCGATCTGATCCATGCAGAAACCGCGCAGGTGCTGGCTTCCTACAAAACCGATTTCTATCAGGGCAGACCGGCGCTGACGGAGAACTCCTTCGGGAAAGGAAAGGCGTATTATATTGCGTTCCGCAGCGGCCTGGACTTTCTGACGGATTTCTATACCCGGCTGGTCCATGATCTGGGGATCGCAAAGGTGATCGACACGGATCTTCCGGAAGGGGTAACTGCACAGAAGCGGAGTGACGGGGAAACGGATTATGTTTTTCTGATGAACTTCTCCGATACGGAGAAAACCGTGGACCTGAACAAGGACGTTTTCCGGGATATGCTGGATGGAACCAGGGTGGAGGGCAGACTGCAGCTTTCGGGCTACGGCGTCCGTGTTCTGGAACGGAAACAGGGTTAGACAAACGGAAACAGGGTTAGACACAGTAACAACGGGTTCGGGGCACATAGCAGACAGGGCGTTCATGCGTCCGGAGCCCGTTACTTTCAAAATGAATCATTTATGTATGGGAGGATGCTATGCCAAGGCCGGAACATACAAAGCAATTGTTGGCAGATACACTGAAAAAGCTTGCGTCCAATAAGCATCTGGACAAAATAACCATAAGCGAAATTGTCAACGAGGCAGGCCTGAACCGCCAGACATTTTATTATCATTTTAAGGACAAACAGGATCTGATCTGCTGGATATTTGATACGGACGTTGCACGACTGACGGATAAAAATCACAATAATACCCTGCTTGATGATTTGGTGGAGTATATTTATTCGGAAAAGGATTTCTATATGGATGCACTGACTTCCGAAGCGCAGAACAGTCTTCGGGATCATTTATATCAAGTCGGTTACAGTCGCTGTGTGGATGAAATCATGTTGATTCTAGGCAGCAGAAAGATGGATAAAAGAGCCATAGCCCTGTATGCGCGCATTTTTACAAATGCCATGATCGGCTGTCTGGTGCAGTGGGCGCAGGAAGGAATGAAAACCAATGATATGGAATTTCTGGAGGAATATGCTCCGCTCATCCAGGAACATCTCACCTATGCCATAAATCGATCCGCGGAATAATGTTTTTGGATGCTTTACAGGCTCACAGATGCAAAAGTCCAGTCTTCCCATTTCACATCTTTATATCCTCTCATCTTAGATATCACTCTTAAAACCGGGTTTAGAGGCTTATAAGGATCTTTTTCGGAACTTGTCCCTATATTTTTAGTATGAAAATATTTTAAAGAGTGATTTTCCTTGTTTTCCCGTAAATCAGGGGAAAAAGTTATCAGAAAATATGCAATGATAATCAGGTAAACTAAAAAGAAGAAGATCAAGGGGAAAATCTGATGGCTATATTTGATAGCTAAAAATTGGGAGGATGTTCATGACACTGGCATTATTTGTAATAGGGTTTCTGGGTATGATTGGTTGTTTAATATGGCTCGTGGTTAATGCCATAAGAAGAAAGCCTAAAAAGCCATCTGTTATTGGCCTGATGGCATGCGCAGCATTGTTTATCGCAGGAGTGTCCATAAACGGACCCGATTCGAATAATGAAGCTCCGACAGCAAATGCAGATGTGGAAGCGAGACAGGAAAAGCCGACAGAAAAGCCGGAGCAAACGCCAAAGGTTGAAAAGTTAACGAAACAGGAAACCGCAATACTGAATAAGAGCTTTGTCGATCTGACAGATGAGGATAAAGTGTTCTTAGAGGATATTGCGTCAAAAGAGGAAAACCTGTCTGCGGAAGAAAAGAAACTCTATGAGGATAATATCAGGCGATTATCGGATGAAGAGTGGCAGAAGCATGTACAGGAGAATACAAAGGAGCTGGTTGCCGGGGAACATACAGTGGGGGAACAGATAGCAAAAGGGAAATATGATGTGATTTTTAAAGGGAGCGGAAATTTTGTAGTGAAAGCTGACGATGGAAGTTTGCTGTCGAATGAGATCATAGGTCTCGGGACAAGCCAATATCGATCAATCTTGACAGATGGTGCCGGGATTAACTTAAGCGGAATAAGCGCAGTTTTCACACCGGTAAAAGAATCAGCGATACCATATCAGGAGTTTGAGGTCAGTCCGGGATGGTGGATAGTTGGTCAGGATATTACAGCAGGAAGATATAAGGTAACTCCAACAAAAGGACAGGGAAACTTCGTAGTGAGAAATGGATCGTCCAGTCTGAAAACAAACGAAATCCTGGGAAGTGATATTGGAGTATCCGAACTGGTTGTGAATCTTGACAATGATGACATGATAACGATAAGCGGTGTGAGTAAGGTAAAGTTTACACCGGAGAAATAAATGTACGCATTGACGAAATAGCCGAGCCTTCAGGTTAAATGGTGGAAGAATGCCAGTTTCCCAAAAATATTACTTGATTTGTTTCGCGAAATCGGTTATAATAAGTGACGTTGAAGGAAAAGGCATTATACTTAAGGGGACGTAGCTCAGTTGGCTAGAGTGTCTGACTGGCAGTCAGAAGGTCGAGAGTTCAAGTCTCTTCGTCTCCACCAGATATACCAAGGGTTACAGAGCTCTTGGTATTTTCTATGCAGGGGCCAATACCAATCCATATAAAATATTTATAGCTTATGTATGCACAACATCATTATTCTACTTTACTCGGCAATGCTGAGGAGTAGCCTGAGCGTCCTTGAGGTTAGCGGGGTGGTAATACTCTGTCAAAGAGATCACTTTTTAATTTTTTAATGAATTAGTCAATGCGATTATTGGAAATTTGTCGAGTATTTGTAATGTGTAGGATTTACAAAATAAGGAGGTTATCCAGATGTGGAAGAAAACAAGTTATTGTCCAATGTGCCAACAGTATGTACATCCGGTAAAGAAAGAATTCTCATGGACACTTTTCTTGGTACTGCTTGGGGTATTTTACTTATTCTACAGGCTTCTGTTTTGTCCTGAGAAATGCTGCCCTATTTGTGGGTATGACAGATTGTTACGGCATGAACCGGCTGCTCCACCTTCTAAACCGATTGTTTAATGTACAAGCCTGGATATGTTCTGGGTTTTATTTTGTCAAAAAAAACCTATGGTAATTCGCTGAAACACTTTTTAAAGCAAAGGGCCCGGTAAAACCGGGCTCCTTGCGACGGGTTTATTCTGTTGTGATATTATAATACCATGTTTATGAGATTATTTTCTCCTGATTTACGGGAATCTTATAAAAAAGATACGGTAACCACAAATGAGACTTTACGCCTTCGGTTTCTCCGAACTTGCATTTCATCAATTGACTATTTACTGTTCAGCAGGGAACTTTACCGTACTGCTGTCAACAGTGTAGTTCCTGATGTTTTTCTATATTGCGGATGCTTTTATTCTAAAGCCACTAATTTTACAGCCTGCAACGCCTGACGAAGATCCGCTGTGATATCATCCACATCCTCGATTCCAACGCTGAAACGGAAAAATCCGTTATGAAACTTTTCCGGGTAGAGATACTGCCGCTCGTCGTTTTCTCCGAGAAAAACGATCAGGCTTTCATCATGTCCAAGCGATACTGCGGAGGTAATCACCTTCAAATGGCTCACGAAACGCTGTTTCTGCGTCCACATCGTTACCGGTGTGAACCGCTCTTGTCTGAAAACCGTATTCCGATCCATAACTTCTTTTAGGCATTTTATCACTCTCCCAGTATAATTTATTCCTCTATAATTTATAAAGCATATATGTTTCATATACTATATAGAAATGCGATCGAAAAGTCAATAGTGGTTTTCTTAAAAGTGGATTGACATGACATCCATCTAAGGATAGCGTGCAGGAATAGTTATCGACTTTCTTGGAAAACTACCTTCGAATGTAACTGGTAACCGTATACAACGGAGGTGGATGGAAAATGTCTGAAGAAAAGAGTGGTCTGTCACGGCTGCCAATGCAAACGTTTCAGGATATCCCTGAGCCGAATGATGACGCCAGGGAGATTACTGCAGTAGTGAAGGAAAGCGGCCGGATCACAGGATACCAACTGTCGGATGGTCAGATCCTGAGCAAGGAGGAAGGCATTCAGCTTGCCAAACAGGGAGGGATTCGCGGAGTCGGCGTTGCGGCAAGAAACGGAAATGAATACTTAAAGTCCCTGCCGGACGAGAGGGAAGGGAATAACCTGAGCAATTTACCCTCTATTAAGTAATGAAACATGAGGCATCATAAGAATTTGAGAGGCTTGCAAACCAGAAGACGGCTTGCGGGCCTTTTTACTGTTATGTTACTTGCGAGGAGAAACAGCATTTAGCCTGGGGCAGGATTGAAGGAATACTGCAAAAATGATTGGATTTATCCTAATACTTGTGGATTACATGGTCACAGTAGCATCGAAAAAGGCAGAGCCATTGAATATACAGTATTTCACCAGAGGGAGCATCCCGGATTCCTGCTTCCTGATATGCACGGGAGAGCTGCCTCTTTGTAAACATATGCCGTAGTCCAACCCCTCCGTTTCCCAAAGCGCCGGAAAGAAAATGCCTATAATCATTCCAACGGGAAGAGGATACATCAGGCTGCGCCTTCTTCTTTATATGAACCATCACGACGTCCACACCAGGTTTCGGATGAAAATCTTCCCGGTGGAAGTAATAGACAACGTCCAGATCAAACTTTGGTTTAATCAGGAGGGAGCGCAGGGTTTCCCGGGGCTTGCCCATAAAACGCTTTGCTGCTCCTTTTTCCATTGTCAGCCACGCTTCGACCGGCGGATTTTTGCTTTCTGTCAGCTTGCGCAGGATGTCTGTGGTATAACAAAAGGGAAGATTGGCAAAGACCTTGTATCTCCCGGAAAAAGGAAGTTTCCACTTCAGAAAGTCCTGGTGATGAAGCCGCAGGTTTTCTGCATCACTGAATTTTTCAAGAAGCCCTGCATACAGTTTTCCATCAATCTCAATGGCGGTGACTTTACGGCACTTCTGCAGAAGCCGGCCGGTGGTATGGCCTTTGCCGGGACCGATTTCGATTACATGATCATCTGCGCGGAGGTTGGTCCTGCGCAGAACTCTTTCGATTGTTTTATGACTGGTAAGAAAGTTTTGAGATACCCAAACAGGCGGTCTCCGTCCTTTTTGCTTTTTTGCGGACATAAAAAAATACACCTCTTTCGATTTATTCGGTCGAAAAAAGCATACAACAACACTGGGAGAATAAGGAATGCAATTATATTACGCTTTCATCCTTCTTCCATTGTTCTGTATGCTTTACTTGCGAATCCGAAAAATAGAACACATAAGGTGTATGGAAACCTCCAAATTCAGAATAATCTTATTATAAAGGATATATGTCATTTTGTCAAACCGGAAGCAAATTCCATTTTGATCTTTTCCTGGTTCTCCCTGGATGTGATCACATCATAGCCGGTCCGTGCCAGGGCGCAGGCTCCCCTGTAAAGGGTAGTCCTTCCTGCTTCGGTCATGGTGTGATCTGCAAATTCCCTTGAGTGAATGATCATGGACGGATCTCCGACTCCGATCCATGGATGAATCGATGGTACCACCTGGCTTACATTTCCGAGATCGATGGAACCAACCCCATCGCTCGGCGGATTGATCTTCGTTTCACCAAGTTCCCGCAGATTCGCAGTAAAAAGATCGGAAAGGGTTTTGTTGGTTTTCAGGTTGTCGTATGAACGTTCAAAGTTTGAGATCTTTACCGCAGTGCCGGTCATCTTTGCCGCGCCCTCGGCACACTCCTTCGCCCTGGCGACTGCGGTCTCCAGATACTCCTTTTCCTTTGCCCGGAAATAGAACTTTGCTTCCGCATAGTCGGGAACGATATTCGGCACGGATCCTCCATTGGATAGGATACCGTGGATCCGCACGTCGCTTTTAAGATGCTGGCGCAGGGCGTTGATCCCGTTGTAGAGCAGGATGATGCCGTCCAGCGCGTTGATTCCCTTTTCCGGGGCCGCGGCTGCGTGGGCCGCTTTCCCGAAATATTCGAATCGGATGGCATTGAGGGCCAGGGATGAGCCGCTTTCTTCTGAAACGGCATTGGGATGAGCCATCATGGCGACGGTGACGTCGTCGAAGGCGCCCTTGTCCGCAAGAACGCCCTTGACGCCGTTGGTCTCTTCGGCCTGTGTGCCAAAAACCGATATCTTGCCGCCGGTTTCCTCCAGAACCGCTGCGAGCCCCATAGCCGCGCCGGCCGACATGGAGGAAATCAAATTGTGTCCACACCCGTGCCCGATCCGGGGCAGTGCGTCGTATTCGCAGAAGAGCGCGATATGGGCACCTTTCTTATGGCTGTCACAGACAGCTTTAAAGGTTGTATTCAGCCCATGGATTCCTTTTTCGACGGTAAATCCGTTTTTCGAAAAGTAGTCTGTCAGCAACTCCACTGCCTTAAATTCGTGATCCCCCAGCTCCGGATTTTCGTAAAGGGTTCTGCTGATCCCGGACAACTCTTCCATCCTGTCCGATATTTCATTCATGATCCTGTTTTTCATTTTGTCTTCTTGTCCTCCCTTAAAACGGTCCGTAGCGGATCGCATTGGCAATCACTGTGAAAATGCTGCCGGCCACCCACCAGATGACGGCGAGAGGCGTAATCCATCTGATCCATTTTTGATATGGAATACCCGCCAGGGCCAGACCTGCCATGAAGTAACCGGAAAGCGGAGTGATGACATTGGTGAATCCGTCTGCGAACTGAAATGCGAGCACCGCCGTCTGCCTTGTTACTCCGACAATATCCGCAAGCGGAGAGAGCACCGGCATCGTCAGGGCCGCCATGCCGCTTCCGGAAGGCACAATAAAACTGATGACGATCTGCGCAATATAGATCCCCAGTGAAGTGATCACGGAAGGCAGTTCCTGAATCGCATTGGCCATGCCCCAGATGATGGTGTCGATGACGTGGGAGTCTGTGAAGATCACCAGGACACCTCTGGCAAGGCCGACGACCAGAGCCCCATAGGTAAGGGACGAGCATCCTTCCAGAAAATCCTCAGCCAGCTGATTCGATTCCCGTCCGCTGAGAATGCCTACCAGTATGGCCATTCCAAAGAACAGTCCCGAAATTTCCTGAATGTACCAGTGGTATTTGAGTACGCCGAATACCAGGAGTGCAAAGGTGCCGAGCACTACCAGCAGGATAACCTTATGCCGTGTGGTAAATGCGGTTTTGATCAGATCCATTTTGATATCCCTGTTCCTGTCGATTTCATGCATCAGGCTTTTTTCCGGATTCTTTTTGATCTTCAGGCAATACAGAATCAGATAGGTGATCGTGATGGCGACCATAACCGAGAAAACGATGATTCGATAGCCTAATCCCGACATCAGGGGAAGCCCCGCGATTCCCTGGGCTACGCCAACGGTGAATGGATTCAGAAAGGCTCCGGTAAATCCGGCGCAGGTGGCCACCAGAGCGATGGCAGCGGCGGCTATGGAATCATATCCCAGAGACACACACAGGACGACCAGAGCCGGTATGAAGGGCAGGCACTCCTCCGCCATTCCGTATACGCCTCCGCCAAAGGCAAATACGATGGATAAGATTGGTACGAGTAAAATTCCCTTTTTTGACGTCTTCCGGACGACTGCCGCGATACCGGCGTCAATGGCTCCGGATTTCTGAACTACATAAAACGAACCTCCGACAATAAAGATAAAAAATACGATTTCTGCAGCCTGCTCCAGACCCTTTGGAAATGCTTGCAGGATCTGAAATAAAGTGGCTGGTGCCGCCTCGACTGCATGATAAGTGGCAGGATCCACGAGTTCCCTGTCATCAATGGTGATCCGGTCATAGGTGCCGGCCGGGATTATATGGGTCAGGAGACCTGCAACGACAGTAATACAGAATAGAAGTACAAAGGTATGCGGCATCTTGAGTTTGAACTTTTTCTTTTCCATCGCATCGGCATTTTCTTTCATTGCTTTCTTTCCCTCTTTCTCCGTAAAAATAGTGAAAGTCCTTCTGAAAACCTCACTGCCGAAAACTTTTTAATAATTATACTAAACTACTTATATTTATACAAGAGCTTTTTGTTATAAAATCTATTTTTCCCTGCAGTTTGGATTCCGGAAAGAGTGATTGCACTCTGCCGGGAATAAGGTATAATGAAAAGGAAGATTGTCGGAGAAGATTTTCGAATAAGATTGTCAGAGAAAATTCAGTGAGGAGAATCCATATGAGTGAGAAACACAGTACAAACGGAGAAGAACAAAGCGGAGAACCTACGGATAAAGGAAGAACGCATGCGGATTTTCGTGTGGAGCCCAACAAATTCAGTCATATCAAAAAGGTCATCGGTGTGGTAAGCGGAAAAGGCGGCGTGGGAAAGTCCCTGATCACATCGCTGCTGGCGGTTTCCATGAATCGGGCCGGCTATAAAAGTGCCGTGCTGGACGCGGACATCACAGGTCCCTCCATTCCTACCATGTTTGGGCTAAAACAAAAAGCCACCGGCAATGATCAGGGTATTTTGCCGGTACCAAGCAAAACCGGTATTGAAATCATGTCACTGAATCTGTTGCTGCAAAATGAAACGGATCCTGTGATCTGGAGAGGGCCGATCCTGTCCGGGACGGTAAAGCAATTCTGGACAGAGGTGAGCTGGGGCGATATCGACTATATGTTTATTGATATGCCTCCGGGTACAGGCGATGTGGTGCTGACGGTATTCCAGTCCATTCCTGTGGACGGGCTGATCGTTGTGACCTCTCCCCAGGAGATGGTTTCCATGATCGTATCCAAAGCGGTAAGGATGGCGGAAATGATGAATGTGCCGGTTATCGGCCTGATTGAGAACATGGGATACATTACGTGTCCGGACTGCGGAAGGAAGATCAAACTGTTCGGTGAAAGCCATATTCAGGAGATTGCATTAAGGCATGGAGTGGATGTGCTTGCGACCCTGCCTGTGGATCCCGGACTGGCAGCGGCCTGTGATGAGGGAAGGATCGAGGGGTTCCAGGGCGACTGGCTGAACCATGCAGCTGACAGGCTGAAATAATATTCTGAAACAACGCTGCCCGGAAAGTGGGCAAGAACCGCGGTCCTGCAGCAGTCCTGTAATGAAATACTGTTTTTCAGAAAAATTTGAGAATAAATGAAAAAAATACATGATTTCGAATCATTTCTGCCATACTATGGATGTTTGGGAAACTATGAGTATGAGAAGGAATGATTCGATTGCTTTTTGGATATATCACGCGAAAGATCCACTTTCTGATGGATTATAACCGGACACAGCACGAAGGGAAGCGGAAGGCGCAGCAGTCCGATACGGAGAGCAAGACGGAAATAGGGAAAGATCTTTCGCAGAACCTCAACGAACTGAAAGCCATGCTCAGTGACAGCAGTGATCTGAAGGTCCATTTGTTCCGGACCGGGCCGGATAAAAGTCTGTCGGGGGCATTGGTCTATGTCGATGGAATGGTAAACGATACAATGCTGACGGAAGGGGTCATGCGCCCATTGATGGCCTGGAACGGGGAAAACACCCATTTCCCGACGGGCAAAGGACACAGAAATCTGCTGGATGTGCTTGGTCAGGAAGTGCTGAATGTCACCAGCGCCCATTCGGTGCAATGGATGGAGGAGCTGGTGACCGGCTGTCTGTCCGGGCATACCATGCTGCTTCTGGAGGATTGCCCCGGCGGTCTGGACATCAATACCGAGGGATGGGAACACCGGCAGATTACCGAGCCGCAGTCCGAGACAGTGGTGCGCGGTCCGCGGGAGGGGTTTACGGAGGATCTTCGTACCAATGTCACCATGCTCCGGCGTAAAATCCGCAGCGGAAAGCTTCACGTCGAGCAGATGAATATGGGAGAAAAAACCCGGACTGCCGTAAGTCTGCTGTATCTGGAGGATGTTGCCGATCCCCGGGTGGTGAAAACGGTGAAAGCCCGTCTGGACCACCTGGATCTGGATTCCGTCCTGGAGTCGGGATATCTGGTGGAATATACCGAAGACGCGCCTTTTTCCCTGTTTTCCACCGTAGGGTACAGTGAAAAACCGGATGTCATTGCAGCACGGGTTCTGGAGGGGCGTGTGGCCATTCTGGTGGATGGTACGCCCTTTGTTCTGACGGCACCGATGCTGTTTGTGGAAAGCTTCCAGACAGCAGAAGACTATTATACCCGGCCGCTGTATTCCAGTCTGGTCCGGCTGCTGCGCTATATCGCCTATTTCATGACAATCTTTTTACCCGCCATTTACATTGCACTTACCATCTTTCATCAGGAACTGATCCCTACCCAGCTTCTGTTTACCTTTGCAAATGCACGGGAGGGAACCCCCTTTCCTACCTTTATCGAGGTAACCATTATGATGTTTACCTATGATATCCTGCGGGAAGCAGGAATCCGCCTTCCCCGCCCGGTTGGCCAGGCCATCAGTATTGTGGGAGCCCTGGTCATGGGGGATGCTGCCGTAAGCGCCGGTCTGGTGGGGGCTCCCACCGTGATTACCGTGGCGCTCACGGCGGTAACCAGTTTCCTGATTCCCATGCAGAACAACTCCACCTATATTTTACGCTACATTATGATCGCGCTTGCATCCTTTGCAGGCATATACGGCATCTCCATGGGACTTCTGGGCCTCTTGGTTCATCTGGCTTCGCTTACCTCCTTTGGGGTCCCTTATTTCGATGGGCTCTCCTGGTCACGAAATCTTCAGGATTCCGTAGCCCGTATGCCGCTTTGGACCATGACCCTGCGCCCAAAGGACATTGCCCGCGGCGATATCAAAAGGCGTCACTTTTTTGTGCCGCCCCGTCCCTATTCAGAGGAGGAAGGGGAAGAAGGTGACCCGGAGGGGGATTTGTCATGACAACGGCATCACGGAAACGATTCCGACAAACACAATTCCGACAAACACGATTCCGGCGCGTTACCGCAGTTATTTTGCTGATCTTTCTGATTCCTGCGGTTTTATCCGGCTGCTGGGACAGCCGGGAGCTGAATGAACTGTTCATTGTCACCGGCATTTCGTTGGACAGGGCAGAGGACAGTGGCGAGATGAAGATTGCCTTTCAGATCGGCAAACCGGAAGTGAAAGGATCCGTAGCGCCCGGAGGCGGGGGGGCCCCTGTGGAAAAGCCTGTAATACTTGTCCGAAGTACGGCAGATACCGTGTCTGGAGCGGTATTGGACATTGACCGGGACAGCAGCCGCACCCTGATGCTGGATCATAATCAGGCACTGCTGATCGGGTCAGATCTGGCAATGCAGGGGGGAATCAAGGATCACCTGGATCTGTTCCTGCGGGATGAGGAGACGCGTATGGAAACACTGATCATGGTGGTGGACGGGCACGCGGAAAAGCTGCTTACCGCCGATACAGGGGAGGACAGAATTTCGGGCATCTACCTCTGGCGGATGATGGAGAAGCTGTCCAAGGTGTCTGTCTACTATCATGTGCGCTTGCAGGATTTTATATCCCGGCTGCTGGAGCAGTCCACATCTCCCATTGCGCCGATTGCAACGCTGACGCAGATGAATGACAAGGACCGGATAAAAATTGTCGGACTGGCAGTGTTCAAGGGAGGCAGGATGATTGGCCGGCTGGACAATCAGGATGTACCGGGATATCTCTGGGCCATGGGAGATGTAAAAGCCGGCAGATATAAAACCAGGTCCGAATCGGGGACTGCGGAAATGGAGATTACAAATCTGGATTGCAAAAGGGATGTCACGCTCCGGGAAGACGGGAACGTACAGGTAAAGCTGAATGTGGATGCGTCTGCCGTTGTTGGTGAGCTGAAGGGATTTCAGGGCTTTACGCCGGATGAACTGATGACTTATCTCGTGGCGGCTTCCCGCAATGAAATCCGGGAGGCCATCGTAAATACATTTGAAACAGCGCGGGATTTGAATTCCGATATTTATGGAATTGGTATGTCCGTATACCGCAAGTATCCCAGGGAGTGGAGAAAGATGAAGAAACAATGGGACAATATCTTTCCGGAAACGGAGCTGAATGTAAAGGTCCGGGTGCGGATTCCGTCTACCGGGCAGGTTGTGGAATCGCTGGAGATGGGAGTGGAGCAAAGATGAGGATTGAAAAGGCCCGGATTTCCGGCCCGCAGTTTCTTTTCACGATTGTCTGCTTCCTGCAGGCTTCTTCGTTTCTGACCCTGTTTGTTGTGGATGTGGCAAGACAGGATTCCTGGATTGTCATTCTGTCCGGGATTGTGTGCTTCCTTCCTGTCCTGTGGCTGTACCGGACCTTGATGGTAAGATTTCCGGATAAAAATCTGCTTCAGGTCTTTGAGGAGGTATATGGCCGGGCAGTGGGGAAAGTCCTGGGACTGCTTTATGTCTGGTACTTTATTACACTGACTTCCCTGAATCTTGCCGATCTGGGGTCAATTACTGAATCCGCCGTTATGGAACGGACTTCCATGGTTGTGCTGCTCGTGATGTGTGTGATCGTTTCGAGCTGGGCGGTCTGGTTTGGCATTCGGGTGGTGACGCGGTACAGCTTCCTGTTTTCCAGCCTGGCGGTTCTTATATTGACCGCTTCTGTACTGTTTCTGATGAGCCAGATGGATCTGCAGAATTTTCTGCCTATGTTGGATCAGCCGGTTATGAAATATGTACAGGGTACCCATGTTATTACCACGATCCCCTTTGGCGAGCTGGTGGCGCTTCTGATGATTACGCCCAATCTTCAATTATCCGGGAAGGAGATTTCAAAATATCTTTTTTCCGGCTTTCTCCTGGGCGGGATTTACTTTTTGATCACGATGGTGCGTGACATTGCAGTGCTGGGCAACACGATGAATCTGTATTCGTTTCCTTCGCTGATGGCATTCCGGCTGATCAATTTGGGCAACGCCTTAAGCCGCATGGAAATATTATTTGTTATCGCACTGGTTTTGCTGCTGTTTTTCAAGATTACTTTTTTGCAGTATGTTTCGGTGGCAGCTGTTGCACAGCTCACGGAAACCGGGTCCTTCCGCCATCTGGCGCTGGCCGCCGGCGCGCTGATGGCTGCTTACGGACTTACGATGCATCAGCCATCCGAAGTGCAGTATGCCGTCACCGGTCCGGAAAGCACACCGATCGTCTGGACGTTTTTTGAAATTTTTATCCCGTTCCTGACGTATCTCCTGGCCAAATTGAGAAAGCTGCCCAAAACAGATGGGAAGAAGCCTGCGACAAAGGGGAAGAGGTGCAGGACATGAGCCTGGCACTGGTCGTGACCGGATTTGCGCTGATTGTGCTCCTGGACCTGATTCCCCTGATCCGCAAACGGGACGGACATGGTATCGCCGCGTTTTTTCTGCTGTTTTCCCCGGCACTGGTGCTGTGGGTACTGCAGGCAGTCGGTGTGGAGGTCCCGGGCATGACAATTGTGCTGTGGAGGATGCTGCATGCCCTGGGACTTACTTACTGAGTCCTTTGCTCAATCTCCGGATCGCTGTATCCGGCTCATATCATATCCGGCTCCCAGCCGCCAGTCTGCGGACGGCATCCTCCAGCTCTTTATCCTCCAGCCCAAGGGCATGGAAATCCGTTATCTGCCCATTTTCGGTGAGGTCCATGAGACAGATGTCCGTACGTTGGATCAGATATAGAACATATATCCCTGGCCCTTTTTGTGCTTCTCCGCCTCCACGACCAGATCATACAGTGTGATCCGGTCCAACGTATCCCGAATGGCACTGTCCAGCACATCAAACGCGGAATACCGCATGGCTGCCTCAATATCCGGAGCCTTCTCCTGTACGGTTTCCTCCGCCGGTTCAAACAGGGACAGCTCCACAGCGGATAAAACGTCCAGAACGGTGATCTGCCCCGGCATCCGCGTCAGTTGGTATCCGCCCTGGGCGCCTTTTATGGAGCGGACGATGTCGCCTCTTTTCAAAAGGGAAAAAACCTGTTCCAGATAAATTTTGGAAATCCCCAGCTTTTCCGAAATACTGATGACGGTAATATATTCGCCGCTGTTGTACTTTTCAGCCATACGGATCATGGCGGCCAGAGCATAGCGGCCCTTTGCTGAAATTCTCATATTGTTGTCTCCATTTCATACTTATATGATATGTATTCAATGATATGTAATAATGAGAGGATTGTCAAGAGCGGCGCCGAAGATATGTCATAATTCTGGAAAAGCATCAGCTATTGCCCGGGGAAATCCGGCACGTCTGATGCCTGCCATTTATTTTCATTAAATCTCCGGATTGTGTTGACAAAAGAGCCATCACATACTATGATAATACTGTAATGAATATTAAACATATATGAAAAGGTGAAAATAAAAAGGAGGGCAATATAATGGCAAAGGTATTTCAGAATGTGACGGATTTGATAGGGAGGACTCCTTTACTGGAGCTTAAAAATTATGAAAAAAAGCATGGGCTGAAGTCTGGCATCATCGGGAAACTGGAGTATTTCAATCCGGCAGGGAGTGTAAAGGACCGGGTTGCGATGGCAATGATCGATGACGCGGAAGAAAAGGGGGAGCTGACCGCGGATTCTGTGCTCATTGAGCCGACCAGCGGCAATACCGGCATCGGGCTTGCTTCCGTTGCGGCGGCGCGGGGATACCGCATTATCATTACCATGCCGGATACGATGAGCGTGGAGAGGAGAAAGCTGCTGAAGGCCTACGGTGCAGAGCTTGTCCTGACGGAAGGGGCAAAGGGAATGAAAGGCGCCATTGAAAAGGCCAACGAACTCGCTGCGGAGATCCCGAACTCCTTTATTCCCGGGCAGTTTGACAACCCGGCCAATCCTGCCATCCATCGGACCACCACCGGCCCGGAGATCTGGGAGGACACCGATGGAAAAGTGGACTTTTTTGTCGGTGGAATCGGGACCGGCGGCACCATTACAGGAGTCGGGGAATTCCTGAAATCCAAAAATCCGAAGATTCAGGTGATTGCTGTCGAGCCGTCCAGTTCTCCGGTGCTTTCGAAGGGAACCTCCGGTCCGCATAAAATCCAGGGAATCGGTGCAGGATTTGTTCCGAAGGTTCTCAATACAAAGGTTTATGACGAGATCCTGCCGGTGTCCAATGAGGATGCGTTTGCAACCGGCAGGGAGATCTGCAAAACAGAGGGACTGCTGGTAGGCATCTCCTCCGGTGCAGCCCTTTGGGCGGGAACGCAGATCGCCCTGCGGCCGGAAAACGAAGGAAAGAATATCGTTGTTCTGCTGCCGGATACCGGCGAGAGATATCTTTCCACCCCGCTCTTTTCTGACTGATACCGGGGCAGACGTTACCTATTCAACTCAACGTTTGAAATCCTGTCTGACAGAGCACTGCTTCCCAGCCACAACAGCTTACAACAGCTGCTTTCCAGTAAAAAACCACCCATAAACCGGGTGGTTTTTTACTGCGGCACAGGCCGCTCTATTGTATTCCTATATGGTTGACATAATTCATATCATGTTGTTTCTCTTCTTATTCTTTTTCTGCTTCGCTTTGCTGTTCCTCATCTGCCAGGCATACGACCGCACTGATCAATCTTCGTTCCTTGATCTTGGTGATTTTGATCACCATGCCGTATTCCTCCAGGATGGGCGTGCTCCCGTCGGCAGGAATGGTTCCCAGAATTCCGAATACCAGGCCACCGAACGTGTCATAATCCTCATCCGGGAGCTCCACACCGAGCTGTTCGGCTACATCGTCCAATTGCGCGGTACCCTGAATCCGCCAGGTTCTGGAATCCAGGCGCTCAATGGGGGGGGCTTCCCTCGGCAGTGAGGCATTGTCATCCAGATCTCCCACCAATTGCTCCAGCAAGTCGTTCATCGTGACAATTCCGCTCATTCCTCCGTAATCATCCACGACGATGGCAAAATGCTCCCTGGATTTCTTCATATTACGGAACACCAGGTCCGCGTGGGCTGTCTCCGGGACAAAATAAGCATCCTTTACCGCACGCTTCATTACTTCCTTACGGGACTTGTCCTTCAGACGGAAGTAATCCTTTGTATTCAAAACTCCCACAATATTGTCCGGGCTTTCCGCACAGACAGGGTAGATGGAATGCTTGCTTTCATAAATCGTCCGTTCCCATTGCTCATCCGACTCTTCCGTCCATAGCAGCGATGCTTCCGTACGATGGGTCATGACTTCTTCCACAGAGATATCGTCAAATTCAAAGATATTCTGGATCATATCCTGCTCATCCGGCAGGATGGTACCCTTTTCCGCACCGGCATCCAGCATCAGGCAGATTTCCTCTTCCGGGTTCACCTCGTTCTCCGCCTGGGGATCGATCCCAAACAAACGCAGGATCCCATTGGTGGATACGGTGAACAACCAGACAGCCGGCGTGAAGATTTTGGATACCACATAAATCAGTCCGGACATTTTAAGGGAAATCTGTTCCGCCTTGTTCATGGCAAGCCGTTTGGGGACCAATTCCCCGAGCAGCACGGTGAAATACGTCAGAACAAGGGTGATGACCGCTACGGAAATCACATTGAGCACCGCTTCAGGGATATTGAGCCCGATACGGATCAGCCAAACTTCCAGCCGCTCGGAAAAGTTCCTGGAAGCGACGGCACTGCTGAGCAGGTTGACCAGCGTGATGCCGACCTGAATCGTCGACAGAAAACGGGACGGCTGCTCCGTCAGATCGGCCAGCCTCATGGCACGTTTATCCCCGGACTCGGCAAGTTTTGCAAGCTTGTTGTCGTTCATGCTGACCACGGCCAGTTCGGCGCAGGCAAAAATCGCATTGAAAAAGATAAAGATAAACTGAAGCAGAATCAACCATAATAAAGGATCATCTGACAAAAAATAACCTCCTAAGCTATTCTAATAGTATTATGCCATTTTGAAACCGCTGTATGTTGGAAAGCGATTTCCAATGCAAAAAATTCTGCAAATCCTATCATGGAATTATCCAGTTGAATATAAAAAATCATGGATCACCAAATAGATCTGTTTATTACAGTTTATCACAGTAAAAAAGCACACAACAACAAAAGCAACAGAACATTGCCTTTTTTTCCGTGTGCAGAACTTTTGTTGATTAAATTGATTAATCTGAGAAAAAAGTTAAATCTGCAACTTTGTCGTCCGGGGCCCGGTTCAGGGCCAGAAGAATCGTCCACTTACAAAACACCCACCTTTCCATAAAAACAGTATAGCAAAACTTTTTATTCCTGTCAACTTGGTATTAACTCTTTTGGAATTGCTGCATAGTATGGTGTGTGATGAGATATCTTTTCTATTTAAGGAGGTTCAAACTATATGGCATACTATGATTATCCCAATTATCCGGGAAATCCAAACCCATGGTATGAAGATTACCCCTGGTACGGAGGATATGGCAGCAACGATGCTTCCTATATGAGGGAAATGCCGATGCCGCCGATGCCACCGATGCCACCGATGCCGGGCCCGGTCCCACCGATGCCATGTCCGGAGCCCATCCCACCAATGCCATGCCCGGAGCCGCCGACACCGCCGATGCCATGTCCGGAGCCGCCGACACCGCCGATGCCGTGTCCAAAGCCACCGATGCCGCAACCGTGTCCGAAGCCGCCGACACCGCCAATGCCGTGTCCGAAGCCGCCGGTCCCGAAGCCATGCCCGAAGCCGCACGAGTGTCCTCAGCCCGATATGGATTACTATACCTATCCGTCGAACCTGGAAGACGCCTTACATTTGATTGAAGAGGCGGTAAAAGGGGAGAAGCACGACGTAATGTTCTACGAATGTCTTATGAAGATGGCTCCGGCCGAAGACAGGAAAATAATAGAAGGAGTCATGGCAGATGAGAAGAAGCACGGACAGCTGCTGCGTACCATCTATTGTGAAATAACCGGTCACACTCTCCCTGCCGCTTCCCAAAAGGAGGTTCAGCCTCCAAAATCCTACTGCGATGGGATACAGGATGCTCTGTATGATGAGTGGAAGGCAATGGAAAAATACCGCAAGATTTTGTATGCGATGCAGAACAGAAGGCACATCAACATGCTGACGGAGATCATTACCGATGAGATGAAGCATGCAGATAAACTGACCTATCTGTATACCCGGAACGAATGCTGGGAGAAATGCAGTCCAAGGAAGTAAGAATTCATTTGCAGAGGGAAGGTCCCTGTAAGGAAAAATCCCCCTGCACGCAGGAAAAGAGATTGTCCTGTCTGAAAGCCTCAGATGGGTGCAACCTCTTTTTTTGATTTACTCTGTTCATCTTTGCTTTTGCAAATATTAAGGCAATGTTTCTTAATATATTCATAGTTGTAAACTATTTTTCTTTTGCGTCATTTGCTTCACAGTATTCCTTGCAAAGGGAACAAATTCGTCCATTGACAATTCCTCCGCAATGGGTTAAAGTAGAAATGAAAAAGTTGAACTGGTTCAAGTTTAATTTCGTGCGTGCAGATCCTGTTTCCATTTTGTTTCGGGAGGTGTGGTATGTCAGTTACAATCCGGGATGTGGCCAAACGGGCACAGGTATCCCTTGGCACGGTGTCCAGGTATTTGAACGGATATTCCCTCCGGGAGCAGAATCGTGTCCGGATCGAGGAAGCGATCCGGGAGCTGGGCTTTCAGGAGAATATCATTGCCAAGGGCCTGAAAAACAACCGTTCCATGACCATCGGCGTGGTGTTGTCCAGCCTGACGGATCTGTTTGCCACCTCTGTGATTACTGCGGCAGAGGATGTGCTGGCGGAAGCCAATTACAGCATTGTTGTGTGCGATTTCCAGTCCGACCCGGATATACTGGATCAAAAGCTCCGCTTCCTCAAATCCCGTTCCGTGGACGGCCTGATCCTCCTTCCGGGAAGCTGCGACCGATCGGGAGTTCTGAAGGAGTTTCGGGACGATGGCATACCGGTTGTGATGGTGAACGATGAGATGCCTTCCTTTTTCACGGATCTGGTGGCGGTTGACAACACCAATGCCTCTTTCCGCGCTGTCGAATGGCTGATCCATCAGAATCACAGGGACATTGCCATCATCAATGGCGATCTCGACACGTCCACCGGCCGGGAGCGGTACAAGGGGTACCTGGAGGCATTGCAGACCTATGGCATCGAGCCCCGGGACCAGTGGATCACCTGCGGGCATTTTTCCAACAGCGGCGGGTATGGAGCTGCAAAGTCCCTTTTTTCCCTGGAACATCTGCCCACAGCCGTATACATCACCAATTACTACATGACATTCGGAGCCATTATCGCTGCCAATGAGCAGGAGCTCCGGATCCCGGACGATATTTCCGTCATCGGGTTTGATCATTTTGATCTGTCAGACGTGATTCATCCGCCCCTGACTGTAGTGGAGCAGCCGATGGATCGGATCGGCAAAGCAGCAGCCCATATGGTAATCCGGCGCATCAAGGGGGATTCAGAAGGCTTTCCTGCCTGTATCCGAATGCAGACCCGCATGTTGATCCGCGATTCCGTCAGAAAATATGAACCGGTTCAAGCGTTACCGTCTTCCGACGGAGACCAACCGGGAGACACAGAGGAATCAGAGAGATCCTGAAGATTTCCATATCAAAACAGGAAAAACATATTAAAAGGAGGAGTATCTCATGGCAAACGTAACAGATCGGAAGGTTCCGTCACCTGTCAACCGTTATCAGGAAGCTCTCCCCAAAATCGGCATTCGTCCGATCATTGACGGGAGAAGAAAAGGCATCCGGGAATCCCTGGAGAACCAAACCATGGACATGGCCAGGAAGACAGCAAAATTGCTGAGTGAAAATCTGCGTCATCCCAATGGCTTCCCGGTGGAATGCGTGATTGCGGATACCTGCATCGGCGGAGTAAAAGAGGCCGCCCAGACGGCGGAAAAGTTCAAACGGGAAGGCGTCGGCGTTTCCATCAGCGTAACGCCATGTTGGTGCTATGGTTCCGAGACCATGGATATGGATCCGCTGATGCCCAAGGCGGTATGGGGATTCAACGGGACCGAACGGCCCGGCGCGGTCTATCTGGCTGCCGTGCTGGCAGCTCATGCCCAGAAAGGGCTTCCCGCCTTCGGCATTTATGGCAGGGACGTACAGGATATTGACGATCCCATCATTCCGGAAGATGTGCAGCAGAAATTGCTGCGGTTTGCAAAAGCCGGACTGGCTGCCGCCACATTACGGAACAAGTCCTATCTTGCCATGGGCAGCACCGCCATGGGGATTGCCGGTTCCATGGTCAACCATGATTTCTTTGAGAATTATCTGGGAATGCGGGTGGAGCAGATCGATATGTCCGAGTTCCGCCGGCGTCTGGACCTGAATATCCTTGATCCGGAGGAGTTCGGGCATGCCCTGGCATGGGTGAAGGAAAACTGCAAAGAAGGAGAAGACATCAACCGGGTAAAGAAGAGCCGGCAGGAAATGGATCAGGACTGGGAAACCGTTGTGAAGATGGCAATGATTGCCCGGGATCTGATGATCGGAAATCCCAGACTGGAGGAAATGGGCTATGCAGAAGAAGCCATGGGACACAATGCCATTGCCGCAGGGTTCCAGGGGCAGAGACAGTGGACGGACCATATGCCCAATGGCGACTTTATGGAGGCCATGCTGAATTCTTCCTTTGACTGGAACGGCATTCGGGAGCCTTACCTTGTGGCAACGGAAAATGACAGCCTGAACGGTGCCACCATGCTCCTGGGTCATCTGTTGTCCGGAACAGGACAGCTGTTTTCCGATGTCCGTACCTATTGGAGTCCGGAGGCGGTAAAACGGGTCACCGGCAAAGAGCTGACCGGTCATGCTGCAAACGGCATGATTCATCTGATCAACTCCGGGGCCTGCACACTGGATGCCACCGGGGAACAGCAGATTAATGGCAAGCCGGCCATGAAACCCTTCTGGGACATCACACCGGAAGAAGCCGGAAAATGTCTGGATGCCACCAAATGGCGCCCGGCCAATACGGACTATTTCTGCGGAGGCGGGTATTCCTCCAAATTTTTGTCCAGGGGTGGAATGCCTCTCACCATGGCGCGCATTAATATCGTAAAAGGCCTGGGCCCGGTCCTTCAGATCGCAGAAGGATACTCCTGCAGTGTCGATCCGGAAGTCCACGACAAGCTGGATCTCCGCACCGATCCCACCTGGCCCACCACCTGGTTTGCGCCGATTCTCACCGGCAAAGGCCCCTTCCGGGATGTATACTCTGTCATGAACAACTGGGGAGCGAACCACGGTGCCATCAGCTACGGGCACATCGGCGGAGATCTGATCACTCTGGCTTCGATTCTCCGGATTCCCGTTGCCATGCATAATGTTCCGGAAGACCGGATTTTCCGGCCCGCCTCCTGGGGTGCCTTTGGAGCCATGGATCCGCAGGGAGCCGATTATCGTGCCTGTTCCGCTTACGGACCGCTTTACGGCAGGGTATGAGAGAAACCTGTCTGTCCTCCCCCGGGCATTTGACAAATCGGAAAAGATGCACAGGGAGTTGCTGTTGTAATAACCCATTTAACATGGAAATATGATAAACTATATAGGAGAAGGGAGAGTGATAGGGAGCAGGGAAAGCCGTCTGTTCCCTTTCTTCCATACAGAATAGGAGAGTGAATCATATGGAGTATGGCTTGCAGCTTTACAGTGTCCGTGACGTAACGGAAAAGAATCTGGACGACGCACTTCGCCAGGTCGCGGAGACAGGTTACAAATGGGTGGAATTTGCCGGCTTCTTTGGGCATTCCGCAAAGGAAGTGGCGGATATGCTGGGGAAATACGGGCTGAAGACTTCCGGAACGCATTCGGACTGGAGAGACCTGGTCAGGGATTTTGACGGCACTGTTGCCTATCACAAGGCAATCGGGGACAGGAATTTTATCGTTCCGGGGACGGATCTCTGGACCCGCGACAAACTCAATGAGTTCGTTCATTATGCCGGGGAGCTTCAGCCGAAGCTGGCAGACGAAGGCATGACTTTTGGCTTTCATAATCATTTCAGGGAGTTTGCCAGGACAGAGGAAGGATATATTCCGTATTTTGAACTCGCGGAAAAGACCGATATCAAGCTGGAGCTGGATACCTACTGGGCTTTTGTTGCCGGTCAGGATCCCATTCAGCTAATGGAACAGTATCAGGAGCGCCTCCATTTCATACATATCAAGGACGGCGATTCGGAAGGACACGGCAAGCCTCTTGGCATGGGCACTGCACCGGTGGCAGAGGTCTACCGGAAAGCCTGCGAACTGCATGTCCCGATGATTGTGGAGAGCGAAACACTTACTCCCAGCGGGATGGAGGAAGCCAGGATCTGCTTTGACTGTCTGAAGAAGATGGAAAAGGAAACCAGCAAATAGGAAGAGTCCGGCAATGATTGATTACGTTATAGAACAAAGCAGGGAAAAGTAATTGATTGTAAGCATGGAAGGGACACCAATCCAGGTGGTGTCCCTTTTTTCATTGATTGAGGTATAAAGTGATATATGGTATACTAAAGTTGCAAATTAAACAGCTGGAAGGTGCTATTTTTGCTTAAAATCATCATAATTGAAGATGATCTGGATGCAAGATTAGGTCTGACTGATGTTATGGACTGGAATGGCTTGGGACTTTCTTTATGTGGGAGTGCATCAAATGGACGGCTTGGGCTTGAGCTTGCCCGCAAAGTACGACCGGACGTTATTATTTTGGATGTGCGTATGCCGATTATGAACGGTATGGAATGTGCGAGGGAAATACGAAAGTTTCTGCCACAATGCAGTTTTGTTTTTTTGAGTGGCTATAGTGATAAGGAGTATTTGAAAGAAGCGATAAAACTTCAGGCTGTGGATTATTTGGAAAAGCCCGTTGATTTGGAGGAACTTTCCGAATTACTTGAAAGAATTGTACGAAATGATAAGGTGACTCAGATATGGAAAGGATTTTCTGAAGATAACAACCGATATCGAAAAGTTTTTTCTCTGGTCAATGAGTATATGAATCTCTGGATTGATAATCAGCTGGATAAAGAAAGGTTTCTCTCCTGGACAGCACGATTACACATCAATATGGATCCGGATGGATATTTTTATAGTTTTTATACGCTGTGCAGTGAACGAAAGATGTTGAATACGGATACTTTCATAAAGATATATGATATATTTGCAGATCAAATGGATGAGTATTCTTTTGTTGCTCATCCTTATGATGACGGAATTGTTACCATAGTGGAGCGTGATCATCCCATAGGATTGGATTCTGTTTATGAGGTAGCAAATGGAATCAACAGGATATGTCAACGGGGATGCAAGAAGAATTGCGTCACAGCATTTTCGGAAGAAGCAAAGGGTTATCATTGTGTGGCACATCAATTCCGGATATTGAATAAGAGAATACAGTTGTATTTATTATACGGATATGGAACTGTCATTACACCGGCTATGTCAAAGCATTCAAAATCGGTATTATCGGAATCAGATATCAATCATGTCAAATATTTGATATCCATTGAGAAGGTTCAGACGTCTCTGTGCGAATTGAAAAGCCTTGAACAATTGGCATACGAGGCAGGTGATAATGATATCAAACGAGTACAGATGCTGTTTATCTACCTATATTTTTCACTGAATAATTTGTTGTCAGAAAAAGGTATTCTTTCGGAGGCGGATGTTTTTACGGAAATGATGAATAATCTGAATCAGCTGCAAAGTTCTACAATCAAAGAAGTTGTTCACCTTTGTGAGGATAAAATATCTATTATTTCTCAATTATTTAAAGATATAGAGATAAGTGATACAAGGATCAAAAAGGTGATTTCATATATGCAAAGTAATTATTCAAGTGATATCTCGCTGGATAGGATGGCGGATTATGTTTCTTTATCACCGACATATTTGAGCAGTATCTTCAAGAAAGAGACAGGGAAAAATGTCCTGCAGTATTTGGAGGATATTCGTATAACAAAATCCCTTTCATTGCTGAGCAGAGGGGACCTGAATATTTCGGAGATTGCCAGTATGGTTGGATATCGCACTCCACACTATTTTGCTCAGATTTTTAAAAGGGTTACCGGGATATCGCCGAGTATGTACAAAAAACAGGTCTGATGACTTTGGATTACAACATTACAGGTATGGTGATCTTATGAAGTGGATGATATCGTTTTTTAAAAAGTTATCAATAAAGACGAAGATAGAGGTGTCCTTTTCTCTTGTCAGCATCTTTTCCCTTATTGCCTTGGTAAGTGTTTCCTATGTTCGGAATTCCGAAGTACTCAAGGAAAACATACAGGAAATGTCCTTCAGGGATGCCAATATCCTGAAGATGGATATCGAACGTTATATGGGTCTTGATTCGGAAACCTATATCCGGGGCATATCCAACATCTCTATTGCAGATGTTTTGAGTAAGGATTTTAAAAAATATAATGATTATGAAAAAGCTCAATTTGTCAAGCAATTAAATCACTATGTAACAGAACTGGAAAGCAATCGAATTATTCGTATTCGTATCTTTATAGAAGAGGAAAGACTGCTTTTTTCAGATGGCAGGAATTTATTTCCAATGGGTAACATCGAAGAGCAATCGTGGTATCATGAATTATTGAAAATGCCTGATGAAATTCAATGGAGCGCTCCACATTATCCGGATTATTTTCCTGTATCGGAGAAGATCATTACTGCTAATTACTTGCTTACCAATCCTCAGAATTTCATGGAACCCATTTGTGTTGTATCCGTGGATTTCAGTGAAAAAGGGCTGAGGGATCTTTTGAACAGCCGCATCATTGCGGGAAAGCATTTTGTGACAATTATTGATGACAGATCCCGGATAATCAGCACGACCGATTACAATAAGCAGTTCTCCCGGAAATTCCTATCCAATATCGCAGGAGAAGATTCATGGCATAGCATAAAGTACCATCATGAAAAATATATGACTTTATCCCTTCCCATTGAAAAAACTCCATGGCACCTTCTTTATATTGTCAACTTAAACGCAGCTTTGGAGTCCATTGCCAAAATACGGGACTTTATGATCCTGCTTTCCTGTGGCATGATTGCGCTGGTGGTTCTGCTCTCCAATGTCTTATCACGTATTATGACAAAGCGCATAGTCAGTTTGAGAGATGCAGCTGTGAGCATCAGCGAAGGAAACTTAAATATCACCCTGGATACGGATGACTATTGTGATGAAATAAGTGACATGCAAAGAAGCTTTTGCAAAATGGTATCCCGTCTTTCTGATTTGCTGGACGAACGCTTTCAGATGGCAATCAATTTGAAAAATGCGGAGATAAAAGCATTGCAGGCACAAATCAACCCGCACTTTCTCTATAATACACTTGATATCATTTCCTGGAAGGCAATTCGGCAGAAAAATTATGATATCTATCATTTGATAAAGAATTTAGCGAAATATTACAAGCTAAGTCTCAATCAGGGACAGGACATCGTTCCACTCGCTGATGAGCTGGACCATATCAAATATTATGTAAATATCCAAAATGAGCGTATGAATCATGTTATCCAATTGACGATTGATATAGATGACGGTTTGCGTAATCATACGCTTCCAAAACTAACATTACAGCCTATTGTTGAAAACAGCATACTTCATGGACTTATGGAGAAAGACCCGCCTGGAGGGAAAATATCCATAGACGCTTTGTTTCACGATAACGTTGTTGAAATCCGAATTGTTGATGATGGAGTGGGCATCGGTCCTGAAAAGCTGGAAGGAATTCTGGGGGAACAGATAAGCAGCGACCATCACACTGGTTATGGATTGAGCAATGTCCGGTATCGTCTGCGTCTTACTGTTGGTGGAGACCTGAAGATAGAATCAAAACCGGATCTTGGCACAAAGGTCACCATTCTTCTTCCTGACCGGAAGGATTCTGATACTTCCAGTATGGATTAAAATCTTTTCGTCCAATCCTAAAAATGTGATGATAACGTAAAATCCTTGTATTGTATCGATTTGCCTTATTGTTTAAAATGACGCTGTAAGAGAGAAAAAGGAGGCGGATCGGGATGCATATGAAGTCCGGTGGAAAGGAGTATTGGAAGCGTTACTATTCCCTTTATTTGATGCTGATCCCAGGGCTATTATACGTTGTTATTTATAAGTTTCTTCCATTAGCAGGATTGACTATGGCGTTTCAGGATTTTCAAATTTTTGCAGGGGATAACATCCTGGAATCTTTATTTCTAAGTCCTTTTGTAGGAATTGATAATTTCAGGAAGCTTTTTTCCTATGGAGATTTTGCCCATGTATTTCAGAATACCATTATCATAAGCCTTATGAAGCTGTTTGTTCTTTTTCCGGTTCCGATTATATTGGCAGTGTTAATCAGCGAGATTCCATCCATACGATATAAAAAGACACTCCAGACGGTGGTATATCTTCCTCATTTCCTTTCCTGGGTTGTTGTATTCGGCATTCTGTCCACATTGCTTGGAAGCTATGGAGCAGTAAATGCGCTGCTTTCAAATATCGGACTACAGCCAGTTGGCTTTTTCAGCGATCCACAGGTATTTCGATGGACATTGGTTTTTAGTGATGGCTGGAAGGAGATGGGCTGGGGAAGCATTATATATCTTTCTGCTATAACAGGAATAAATAGTGAGCTGTATGAGGCATCTACTATTGATGGCGCTAAGAAAATGCAGCAGATCTGGTATATCACTTTGCCTGGTATTATGCCAACTGTTGCCATGATGCTGGCATTAAGGATGGGAAGCATACTGAATGCCGGATTTGAACAAATACTTGTGATGTATAATCCTGGAGTATATTCCACCGCCGATATTATTGACACGTATGTTTATCGTATGGGACTTGGGAAAATGGATTACAGTATGGGGACGGCTGCAGGTTTGTTCAATTCAGTTGTCAGTTTCATCATGGTAATTGGCGGTAATTATCTGAGCAGGAAAGTAACGGATTATAGCATTTGGTAGAATGGAGGGTGGATCATGCAGAATAGGAAGACAAAAGGAGATCGTGTTTTTACCACTGTAAACTATATTCTTCTTACACTGACAGGCTTTTTGACACTTATCCCCATATTACACATACTGGCAGTTTCCTTAAGCGATTCAAAGTATGTTGTTTCCAATACAGTTGGTATTTTGCCCAGGGGATTTGAATTGGAATATTATAAATATGTGCTGTCAAAGCATGATTTTTACAGCTCATATCGCAACACGATACTGATAACCGTCATGGGAACAGTCCTGAGCATGATCGTTACGGTATTAACTGCTTATCCGCTGTCTAAATCCTGGCTGCGGGGGAGAAAGTTCTTATTATTGTTGTTCGTATTCAGTATGATATTTTATGGCGGGATTGTACCATCTTATATGTTGATGAAGATACTGAATCTCATCGATACTTTATGGTCATTGATCATTCCTTTCTTATTGGCTCAGTTCAATATGCTGATAATCAAATCCTATATGGAGGGGTTGCCGGAAAGCATTGAAGAATCAGCTGAAATTGACGGAGCAGGCCCAACGAGAATATTGGTCTCCATAGTCTTGCCGATGTGTCTTCCTGTACTGGCATCCATGACCCTGTTTTATGCAGTTGGATACTGGAATAATTATTTCCATGCCAGAATGTTTATCAGCAGCCCCGGTAAACGAACATTGCAGCTATATTTGAATGATCTGATTATTTCCGCAACACAGCTGCAAAATGATATGTCGGCAGATGAATTTATGAACTTATCTCCGGGAGGAGTTCAGGCTGCCACCATTTTTGCTGCCACCCTGCCGATTCTGCTTTTTTATCCCTATTTGCAGAAGTATTTTGTTACCGGAATAACCGTTGGATCTGTTAAGGGATAGTGATAATGCCTTGAACTTTAAGCATAAGGAGGGTCGTGTTTGGATCATTCTGCGAGAATAACAAAACTTAGGAGGGTTTTATTATGAAAATTAAAAAGTCAATTATCTGTCTTTTCCTGGCGGCGATTCTACTTTTCTCGGTTACTGCCTGCAGCAAAGGGCAATCCGGGAACTCTGACAAAGCGAAACCAGATTCGTCTCAACAAAAAAATACGGGGGATCATTCAAAATCCTCCAATGCGAAAAAGCCCAAATTAAAAATTTTGACCTGGTACGCACCTGATGTGGATATCAACAACGATCCTACTTATCATGATGTAGTGGAGCGCACCGGCTATGATGTGGAATACTTTATGCTGCCGGCGGATAACCCCGGTGAAAAACTTAATCTGGAGGTTTCCGGAGGTACTGTTTATGACATTCTGAAGCTTGCACCTATTGATTACAGTCGTTTGGTCTCTCAGGGAATTTATGCGCAATTGGATGATGTACTTGCAACTCATGGGAAAAATATTTTAAATTCGATATCTGAAGAAAGTTTTCAAACAATCCGTAAGGATGGGAAGACATATGGGATTCCGCAGATAACGGAGCGACCTAATATTGATGCCTGCCTTGCAGTGCGACAGGATATTTTGGATGAATTGTCCTTGCCGGTTCCCACGGATCTTGATGAGTTCTATAACATGTTGAAAACGATAAAGCAGAAGAAACCGGACATGATACCCTATACATCGGATAACCCATTCAACCCGATTATCCTGAGTGCTTTTGATCTTTATGATGCATGGCCTGAGAGGAATGGAGAAATCACCTGGTATGGTAAATTGCCTCAGATGAAGAAATATCTGACCTTCATGAAGAAATTATATGATGAAGGTCTGCTGGATAAAGATTTCTCCATGAATAAATCAGATACTATCCTTGCAAAATTTACCAGTGGAAAGGCAGCGGTGATGCCTTATGGTTGGCTGAGAGCTGTAGGAACTCCTGAGGCTCTGCAAAAGAATGTACCGGAAGGGAAAATATCCTTGATATTTCCGTTGAAAGATGAGAATGGAAAGGCGGGTATTGTTCCTGCAGGCTTTAATCTCAACAATGTAAGTGGTGTGATGAAGAAAAGTCCGAATATTGAGCATGCAGTTTCCTTTATGGATGCCAAATTGGATCCCAGGAATTTTACGTTTTTGACACTGGGCGAAGAAGGCGTCACGTATAAAGTTGAGGATGAGAACAAGTACCGTCCGATTATGCCGGAATTTACCAAACAGCGCGGGAATGCCTATGCTTACTTAAATGGTTTTGATGAGAAGATTTATCCTGATATGTGGCTGGCGCGAATCTGGCGGGATCCGAGCCTTGGGGAAGCCTTTGAGACATTGAACAACAAATATGATCAGTATGCAGTGAAGCCTGCCTTGGCTTATATGCCTACTCTTCCTGCAGAGGGGAAGTACATTCAATCCTTAAATTCTTTTGTATGGGATACCTATACTCAGTTCATTATGGGTGTCAAACCGATGAAGGAATATGATAGCTTCCTGGATCAATGGGAGAATCAGGGGGGAAAGGAAATAACGAAAGAGCGAAATGAATGGTATCAGGAACAAAGCAAGACCAAATAAGGATTTGATATTTGGTCTCCGGTTGTCATAAGGGTTAATTTTCAGCAGATATGAGCTTAGCAGGAAAAGGGAGTGGTTTCATGTCGGAGAAGTACGATGTGATTGTGGCAGGAGGAGGGCCATCCGGCCTGGCGGCGGCAGTGTCCGCGGCGAGACTGGGCGCCCGGACGGCAGTGATTGAAAAAAACGGAGTTCTTGGTGGAAATCTGACTTCCGGGCACGTTGGCCCGATTATGGGATCGACGGACAAAGGCACCATGACAGAGGAGATATGCGATCTGCTGAAGGTCGGTGGTCCTCAAAAGATGCATGATGTGGAATGGGCCAAGATGGTTCTTCCCAGGTGGGTTTCGGATGCAGGGGTGGATATTTATGTGCAGACCCAGGTTGCGGATGCCATTATGAAGGGAAATGCCATCTGTGGTCTGGTGATTGCCGGGAAAAATGGATTGGAAGAAATCTATGGCGATGTGGTGGTGGATGCCACAGGAGACGGGATGGCCGCCTATTGTGCAGGAGCGGAATATGAGATGGGACGACCGGGGGATAAGCTGGTGCAGCCGGCGACGCTGATGTTTACGTTGGAAAATGTGGACACGGATCGGGCAGTGTACTGTTACGGCGAGGTATGTTCCACTCCGGTTCACGGGATGCGCTATGATGAATACTGCATCAAGGCCCATGAGGAAGGGAGACTGCCGGAGAACGTCAGTGTGGTGAGGCTTTATCCTCATGTGAACGAGGGCGAAGTGCTGTGCAATACCACCCAGGCCAATCATACCGACGGCACCGACCGGAAGGACCTGATCAGGGCGGAGCTTCTCCTGAGGGAGCAGATCGTTCAGGTGGTGGATTTTCTCCGGAGATATATACCGGGATATGAGGACTGCAGGCTGAAGGACAGCGCCGATACGATGGGAATACGGGAAACCAGGAGGATCCTGGGCGAGTATGTGCTGACCGATGAAGACGTATTGACGGGAGCGCGCTTTCCCGATGTTGTGGTGCATAACGCGAGGTTTTCGGTGGATATTCATAACCCCACAGGGGGAGGACAGGCGGAAGGGAGGGCCAAAAAGACCAGGCCTTATGATATTCCCCTTCGCTGTCTGATTCCCGAAAAAATTGACAGGATGATTGTAACCGGGCGCTGCATCTCCGGCACGCACCGGGCCCATGCCTCCTACCGGGTCATGAAGATCGCCATTCCCCTGGGACAGGCGGCAGGCATTGCAGCGGCACTGTCGGCAAAAAAGAACGTTCTTCCCCGTGAACTGCCTGCCGGAGAGGTACAGAAGGTTTTGCTGGATTCCGGTGTGATTTTATTTGACTGATTGGTATACACTCATTGATTCCTTCCTCATATACTGTAAGTGAAGGGCATAACGGGATAAAATCCCTGTGCCTGATACTTCACAATTCAAAGAGGGGGTTTAAGTATGGGATTTTTCGGTAAAGACGATGACAGCTTGTTATTCTTCTTCCTTCTGCTGGTTATCTTCTTCTGCAACTGCGGACTGTTCGAGTCCGGATCCGAATTACTCTTCTTCTTCCTGATTCTTGTCATTTTGTTTGGCGGAGGAAGGTTCTTTGGTGGCTGCCGTGGAGTGGCAGAGGCATAAGAAAGTCGAAGTACAGTGAACTGACAGAGAAATTGTGGAAGGAGTCACTTATTTTAAGTGGCTCTTTCTTTTTGTTTCCGGCTTTCCCTGCTTTGGCCCTGCAGCGCTCCTGCCTTGCTTTTTTAAGGAAAAAGTTTTACTGGAAGGAATATCGGAAATAAGTTAAAATAGGGGGGAAAAGCAAATATGAAGTATACCAGGGAAGAGAGAGATAGTTATGAAGGTCCTTTTTTTATCGGTTACAGCCGGACAAGGGCATAATCAGACAGGAAAGTCTGTGATGGAGTGTCTGCGGGAAAAAAATGTGGACTGCATTATGCTGGACACATTTGAATACATCAACCCAATTTTAAAGGCGTCAATTTCCCAGGGCTATCTGCTGTCCATCAAACTGACCCCGGCTTTATATGGCAAGATCTATCGCGCGGCGGAAAAGCTGGAGAAAAACAATCTGAAAATGTCCGTGGACCGGAAGGCCAATTCCATATGGGCAAAAAAACTGGTCTGCTATATTAACGAATACGACCCGGATGTCATTGTCTGCACGCATATTTTCCCTGCGCAGATTTTAACGCAGATCCGGCGCCATGTCGGTCTTCGTGCCAGGACAATCGGCATCGTGACCGACTTTACCATTCATCCGTTCTGGGAGGAGGCGGACCTGGACTTCTATATCATTGCCAATGAGCTGCTTTCCAGGCAGGCTGTGAAAAAGGGACTGAAGGAGGACCGTCTGAAATCCTTCGGGATCCCCATCAATAAAAAATTTGCGAAAAGAATGCCGGCGGGAGAGGCCCGTGCAGCTCTTTCCATTCAGGACAAAGCCACCGTACTGGTAATGAGCGGCAGCATGGGTCATGGGGACGTGGCGAAGGCAATAAAGCAGATCGACCGCCTGAATCTGGACTTTCAGATCCTGTCCGTTTGCGGAAACAACCGCAGTCTGAAGGCAAAAATTGATGAATTGGACCTTGCCAGATCCATATATAACCATGGCTTTGTCAAAAATGTGGACATTATGATGGATGCATCCAACTGCATTCTTACCAAACCGGGAGGACTGACCGTGTCGGAAAGCCTGGCCAAGGGACTTCCCATGCTGCTGATCGATCCCATTCCCGGACAGGAGGACCGCAATGTGGAGTTCCTCCTGAACAATGGCCTGGCAATGAAAATAAGCAAAACCTTTCCCGCTGATGAAGCGGTTTATCAGCTGCTGACCAATACGGAAAAGGTTCATACCATGATCAGCCGGATGAATTACATGGCCCATCCCAACTCTTCCATGGATTTATGTGATTTCATTCTGAGTCTTGAACGAACAGGTTGGTAACAGAACCCATCCCGCTGTCATAAAATACTAAAAGGGTTTCGGGTTCAGTGCGGAGAAAATGGACAGCCGATCTGCCCGGAATCAGGCCCCGTGAAACGGGAAACGGGAGAGGTGAGACGATGTATGGAATGGAAAATGGGCAAAGAAGGATCCTGGGTCTGTGGACGGTAGGACCGGATGTGGAATTTGTCCAGAGAGTGCTGCTCAGCGCGGGTTACGATACAGGAAACGTTGACGGGATATACGGCCCCAGGACAATGCAGGCAGTAGTGCAGTTTCAGAGAGACAACAATCTGGCACCGGATGGCATTGTCGGGCCGAATACCTGGGCAGTCATTGATATGATTTATCCATAATTACACTATGCCGGATGGATTGGCATGCGGCATCCAATGCTGGTATCCAACGATTCCGGCTTTTTTTATTGCTTTTTCACATCTTCCGTTCCATGCCTTGTCCTGCCCTTTGACTTTTTTTCTCTTTCTGCTGTTCGTCTTCCTGTGTGTCATTTCAGGGGAGCTGTGCACCGCATGGGAGTGAAGTGTGTACCATTTGTCGTCTGCATGATTTACCAATGGCATATTTTGTGATAGGATGCAATGGACGGATGTTGTGAAGTTGATGGATGATGAGGAGAATCTCAGTGAAGCTCCGACTAAACTATGGAGGTGCAGCCATGAACATCAAAAATGTAATTGCCCGGATGACTCTGGAAGAGAAAGCATCCCTGTGCAGCGGTCTCGATTTCTGGCACTTAAAACCGGTTGAGCGGCTTGGCGTGGAAAGCATAATGGTGTCGGACGGACCTCACGGATTGAGAAAGCAGGATCAGAAAGGCGACCATCTCGGCATCAACGATTCCATTGAAGCGGTTTGTTTTCCTGCCGCCTGCGGTCTGGCTTCGTCTTTTGACCCGGAACTGCTGCGGAAGATGGGCGCGGCACTGGGCAATGAATGTCAGGCCGAAGATGTCGGCGTGCTCCTTGGACCGGGAATCAATATCAAGCGCAGTCCCCTGTGCGGCCGGAATTTTGAATACTATTCCGAGGATCCATATCTGGCCGGACAACTGGGCGCTGCCTTTACCGAAGGGGTTCAGAGCCGGCATGTGGGCGTAAGCGTAAAACACTTTGCCGCCAACAATCAGGAAGAACGGCGCATGTCTGTTTCCGCGGAAATCGATGAGCGAACCCTGCGGGAAATTTATCTGGCAGCATTTGAACAGGTGGTCCGCCAGGCAAAGCCATGGACGGTCATGTGCAGTTACAATCGGATCAACGGGGAATATGTGTCCCAGAGTCCCCGGCTGCTGACGGAAATCCTGCGGAAGGAATGGGGATTTGACGGATATGTGGTGACGGACTGGGGCGCCTGCGATGACCGGGTGGCCGGGCTGATTGCCGGTCAGGATCTGGAGATGCCCGGAAGCGGCGGTGTAAATGACGCTGAGATTGTACAGGCCGTTCGGGATGGCCGGTTGAAGGAATCGGTTCTGGATACTGCCGTGGAACGGATTCTCCGTATCAGTCAGCGTTTTCTGGAAAACCGGGATCCCCATGCGGTGTTTGACCGGGACAGGGATCATGAGCTGGCCTTTGATATTGCCTGCCAAAGCATGGTACTGCTGAAAAACGAAAGGAAAGTACTGCCGCTGGACGGCCGGCAGAAAGTTGCTTTTCTCGGCGCTTTTGCCAAAACGCCCCGCTATCAGGGCAGCGGCAGCAGTCACATCAACGCCCACAGGGTGGTGGGAGCCCTGGAAGCTGCAGGGCAGCAGGGGCTTTCCATTTCCTATGCTCCCGGATACCGTTTGGACAGCGACGAGCCGGATGAGGCATTGATTACCGAGGCAGCGGAGGCAGCCAAAGGCGCCGATGTGGCCGTGGTGTTTGCCGGTCTGCCGGAAAGCTATGAATCGGAAGGATACGACCGGGTACATATGCGCATGCCCGAAAGTCACAATGCTCTCATTGAAGCGGTGGCTGCGGTTCAGCCTCACTGCGTGGTGGTGCTGCAGAATGGCAGCCCGGTGGAAATGCCATGGATTGATAAGACGGAAGCTGTTCTGGAAAGCTATCTGGGCGGAGAAGCAGTCGGCGAAGCCCAGGTCGATTTGCTTTACGGATCGGCCAATCCCTGCGGCAAGCTGGCGGAAACCTTTCCTCTCCGGCTTCAGGATTCCCCGTCCTATCTGAATTTCCCGGGGGAGGGAGACCGGGTGGAATACCGGGAAGGGGTTTTCGTGGGATATCGCTGGTATGACAGCGTGGACCGCGAAGTGCTGTTTCCCTTTGGCCACGGTTTATCCTATACTTCCTTTGAATACAGCGATCTGCATGTGGACCGGAAGGAAATTTCCGGCGATGAGCCCGCAACGGTAACGCTGAAGGTGAAAAATACCGGAAAACGGAGCGGCAGGGAAACGGTGCAGATATACGTACAGCGGCCTGACGGGAAAGGCCCCGTCCGTCCGGACAAGGAACTCCGCGGTTTTGCAAAGGTATTCCTGGCGCCCGGGGAGGAAAAGGAGATATCGGCATCCCTGACCAAACGCGCTTTTGCCTGTTACAGCACGGAAGCTGCGGATTGGGTGGTGCCCGCCGGGGAATATGGAATTCTGGCCGGCGCGTCCAGCCGGGATATCCGTCTGGCGGGCAAGGTTGTCCGGACCGATCAGCCGGCGGCGGGATGGCGTGTCACCCGGAATACCACGCTGGGGGATATTCTTTCCAATCTGGTGTCAGCAGCCGTTCTTCAGAAAGCAGCTCAGCAGGCCGGCATGGCATTTTCGCCCGGTTCCGGGGACGAAGAGCTGGGAGGAGGGGCTGACGCTATGGCAAGGCATATGTTCTTCCATTCTCCCCTGCGCGCCGTCCGCAGCTTCGCCGGCGGGAACATCACCAACGCTGTGCTGCGGCAGTTGGTCGATGCCATCAACGAGGCCCTGGCAGCAGCCGAAAAGGCAGAATAGGACGTTCCCTGATGTTTCTCTGACGTTTGTTGCTTTTTTCACAGGT
>DAINCI010000002.1:0-50701 GCA_036732425.1 Bacillota bacterium | reverse complement strand
GCGGACTGGTTGCCACTTCCGCCTACTTCATCGGGATCGCCTCTGTCATCCTCAGTGGCATCCTCCTGAAAAAGACGAAGGCTTTTGCCGGTGAAGCCGCGCCCTTTGTCATGGAATTACCCGCCTACCATGTTCCCTCCGCAGGAAACGTCCTGCATTCCACCTGGGAACGGGGATGGAGCTTTATCCGGCGCGCCGGAACCGTCATTCTTGCATCTTCCGTCGTCCTGTGGTTTCTGCAGGGCTTCGGCTTTGTAAACGGTGCCTTCCAAATGGTGGAAGACAACAACAGCAGCCTGCTTGCTGCCATTGGCACGATGATCGCACCCATTTTTGCCCCCCTTGGATTCGGAAACTGGAAGGCAACGGTTGCCACCTTTACCGGGCTGATCGCAAAGGAAAACGTGGTATCCACCTTCGGCGTTCTTTATGGCTTTGCCAAAGTGGCGGATGAAGGGAATGAAATCTGGTCAAAACTTGCCATGGATTATACCCAGTTGACTGCATACAGCTTTATGCTGTTCAATCTCCTGTGTGCCCCCTGCTTTGCCGCGATCGGCGCCATCAAGCGCGAAATGAACAGTACAAAATGGACATGGGCCGCGGTCGGATACCTTACCGGCTATGCCTATGCCATTTCCTTGATTGTTTATCAGCTGGGAAATTGGTTTACGAATGGAGTGTTCGGTGTTGGAACGGTATTTGCCATTGCCGCATTGGCAGGGTTACTTTATCTGCTGATGCGAAAGAATAAATACGAAGACTTCACTGAATACCATTCAGAAAGGAATGTGATAACAAATGCTTGAATTCCTGAAACAAAACGCGGCCAATATTGTAATCGGTGCCGTTGTGTTCGGAATTTTTGCAGCAGTGGTAGTCAAGCTGGTAAGAGATCGTAAGAATCACAAGTCATCCTGCAGCTGTGGATGTGAAGGCTGCCCCGGCTACAAAATGTGCCACCCCGATTCCGACAGGAAGACGAACTGATTTCATAGGAATTGTAATCTTGCTGCCATGGTGCCCCTGCGGTGCCATGACAGCCTTTTTTATTTTAATCGTCAACTTATATTTATATTTTGGTTTACAATTCGCTTTTCCTGGTATAAAATAAGAAAAGATTTCAATCCTTACTTGAAAAACCTTAATCGAAAACTTTCATCGAAAAACGGAGGCATCCCAATGAAAACAACAACTGCCCAGCTGACCACCTGTGCCATGTTTACCGCTCTGACCGCCGTACTGGCCCAGATCTCCCTTCCCATCGGGCCGGTTCCCATCAACCTGGCTCATGTGGCGATCTTTCTGGCAGCCGGATTATTGGGAGCAAAGTACGGTGCTCTCAGTCAAATCGTATATCTTCTGCTGGGGACAATGGGAGTACCGGTTTTCTCCGGCTTCTCCGGCGGCATCAGCGTTCTGGCTGGTCCCACAGGCGGTTTCCTTATTGGTTACGTTGCATGTGCATTTGTGACTGGGTGGCTGATCCAGCATTCCGGATCCTCCATGAAGCACTCCATACCGGCCATGATTGCCGGAATCCTGCTTACCTACGCATTTGGCACTGCCTGGTACCGCCTGATAACAGGCGCATCCTTCCGGACGGCCTTCTCCGTCTGCGTTTTCCCGTTTTTGTTTGGCGACAGCCTGAAGCTCCTGCTGGCCTCCGTACTGATTCGCTCCCTGCAACCGTATATGAGCCGCCGCCCGGGGCAGTCCGCAGGCAGGATGTGATTGCAGTCCTGCCTGCGTACTTTCGTTTGGCGTGATTTCACTTTCTATTCTTTAGTAAGGTGCATAAATATGTCCGCCGTCCTTCACTTATAAACTGTAATTCATTTCCTTGAATTAATATAATAAATTACGCATAACTACTTGACAAAAGGCAGGAACCGCATTATACTTTACTCCAATAAAGTTCCGGCATATATCATAGAGCTCGTGCGCCTCATCTGTTCGCCGGAAGGAACAACGTGTACCTGTGAATATTTTCTGTTATGTATAGTTATCAAACGGCCAAACTGAGAATATTCAGAATATTGTATGAAAAGCAGTTTTCAATAAGCATTATGATTATGAGAGGAGAAACAACAATGAAAATGAAACGGATCAAGCGATTTGGTACCGGTATCCTGGTTTGCATCTTTCTGCTGGGTTTGGTCGCTTGCGGCAGCCCGTCCTCCGATACCGGCACACCGGACCGTACCAAAGCACCTTCCGGTGATGCCGGCAAGAAACCGACCGGTTCCGGGGATTCCCTGAATGTCATGGTGGAAGTGGAAATAGCCAGCCTGGATCCACAGATTGCCACCGATGGTACCAGTTTTGAAGTCATTGCCGATTTTACCGACGGCCTGATGCAGATGGATTCAGACGGCAAAGCGGTAAATGCCATTGCCGAGTCCCATGAAGTCAGTGAAGACGGTCTCACCTATACCTTTCATTTGAAAAAGGATGCCAAATGGAGCAATGGAGATCCGGTTGCCGCCGATGATTTTGTATTCGGCTGGCAGCGTGCCGTGGACCCGGACACTGCTTCCGAATATTCCTATATGCTCAGTGACATCGGACAGGTTAAAAACGCCGCGGACATTATTGCCGGCAAGAAACCTGTTACCGATCTGGGCATTACCGCCGTGGATGAAAACACCCTGAAGGTGGAGCTGAACGTTCCGGTCTCCTATTTTTTGAGTCTGATGTACTTTCCCACGTTTTACCCAGTGAACCGTTCCTTTTATGAAAGCCTGGACAAAGGCAGTTTCGGGACTTCTCCCGAAACCGTGCTCAGCAACGGCGCATTTAAACTGGACAGTTATGAACCAGCTGCCTTGTCCTTTGATCTGGTAAAGAATCCGGACTACTATGATGCGGACAAGATCACCTTAAGCGGCCTCAGTTATCAGGTAATAAAAGACAGCCAGCAGGCCTTCATGAGCTATCAGAACGGCGATCTGGACATTGTAAAGCTCAGCGGCGACCAGGTGGATCAGGTAAAAGATGATCCCGAGCTGAATGTGGAGGGCGCCGGATGTATGTGGTATCTCACCATGAACAGCCATGAAATCCCTGCACTCAATAATGTCAACATGCGGCTTGCCCTGACCAACGCCATAGATCGGGCATCCATCGTGGAAGATGTGGTAAAGGATGGATCTGTAGCCACCTATACTGCTGTTCCCCCGCAGTTTGCCACTGGCCCGGACGGCAGCGACTTCAGCGCTGACCAGGACAAATTCCATGGTGTGTGCGCCGACGACCCGGACAAAGCTGCAGAGTTCTATGAAAAAGCCAAACAGGAACTGGGTCAGGACACCTTTGAATTCGAGCTGCTTCTGGAGGACCAGACAGAAACGCAAAATGTCGGTGCCGTATTGAAGGAGCAGATTGAAAGCGCCTTGCCCGGTGTCACCATCGATCTGAAAGTGGAACCCAAAAAGCAAAGGCTGGAAGATATCCAGAACGGCAAATATGAGGTTTGTCTCACCCGCTGGGGTCCGGATTACGCTGACCCGATGACGTATCTGAGCATGTGGATCACCGATAATCTGAACAACTATGGATTTTGGAGCAATGCTGATTACGATGCCATCATTGCTGACTGCACCACCGGCGCTCATATCAATGATCCGAAGGCCCGCTGGAATGCCATGTACGACGCCGAAACGATCGTAATGGATGAAGCGGTCATCGCACCGGTCTATACCAAAGCAGATGCCAATATGATCAAATCCGCAGTCTCCGGAATTGATTTCCACCCTGTGGCACTCAACCGTGTGTTCAAGAATGCAAAGAAGAAGTAAAGACAGACTTTGACCCCTGAAAGCGGTGCAGCGGCTTTGATTGCTCAAGGTCGCTGCGCTTTTTTAGAATAAAAAATGGAAAGAGGGAGCACATGAAACGCTATATCTTAAGGCGGATCCTGATCTCAGTGTTCACCCTGCTGGCCATCACCCTGGTGCTGTTTGCCATGCTGCAGTTCATGCCGGGCTCGCCGTTCAACGATGAAAAGCTCAGCGATGACCAGCGTGCCCAGCTGAATGCCAAATACGGGCTGGATCAGCCGCTGTATGTGCAGTTCGGCCGATATGTGACCAACCTGGCACGGGGAGATTTCGGAGTAAGCTATAACATCAGCAAAAACACCCCCATTCGCCAGCTCATTCAAACCCGTCTGCCCGTCAGCATCAAAATCGGAGGAATGGCAGTGGGAATGGGAGCATTGGCAGGACTGCTGCTGGGAATCGCAGCAGCCCTGAACCACAATACCATTCTCGATACCCTGTGCACCATCGTATCCGTGCTGGGCGTGTCGGTACCCAGTTATGTATTTGCCCTGGCACTGAGCTACAGCCTGGGATTCCGGCTCAAATGGCTGCCCATGCTGTACAGCGCAAAAGTGCCTTTGCAGTCCAGCCTGATGCCCGGAATTGCCCTGAGCTTGTTTACCCTGGCTTCCATTGCCCGGTTTACCCGAAATGAAATGCTGGAAGTAATGGACAGTGACTACATGCTCTTAGCTGAGAGCAAGGGCATCAGCGGCGCTCCATTGATTCTGCGTCATGCGCTGCGCAATACCCTGATTCCCATCATCACGGTTCTTGCTCCCCTGATCGTGGACCTGATGACCGGCAGTCTGGTCGTGGAAAAGATTTTTGCCATTCCGGGGATCGGCAGTCTGCTGGTAACTGCGATTCAATCCAACGACTACAACGTCATCATCGCACTCAGTTTTATTTACAGTGCCATGTACATCGGCATCATGCTGGCAGTGGATATCCTGTATGGAATCATTGATCCCCGCATCCGTCTGGCAAAGAGCAGCGACGGGGAGGACAGCACCCCTCCGGACCGCCCTGGTTTTGCATCCCGCTGGGCCCGGGTATGGGGAAAGAAACAAAAGGCGGTGAACACGTATGAATCATGAAAATGCAGGAGCTTTCCTGCCTAAGGATTTCACCTTTTTACCGGATGATTTCGAATTGATCGGCGGCGAACCGGAAGCCCATATTGATTCCGGGTTCTCCAGCAACAGTTACTGGAAAGACGTGCGGCACCGCTTTTTTGCCAACAAGGGAGCGGTCGTGGCATTGGTGTTCATTGTTGTTCTTGTAGTGCTTGCGATCATCGGCCCGACGTTGAATCCATACAGTTATTCCAAACAGGTTCTGACGCAGAAGAATTTTGCCCCACGGATGCCGGGAATGGAGCATTGGGGCATCTTTGACGGCAACGAGACCGTGCACACCACCACCGGATCCAAAACCGTAAACGGGTATCAGGACAAGGATAAAACCGATGTATACTATTGGTTTGGCAGCGATACCCTGGGCCGGGATATCTGGACCCGGGTATGGGAAGGCACCCGGGTGTCCCTTGGTATTGCAGTGGTAAGCGCCATCATCAATATGACTTTGGGCATGTGCTACGGCCTGATCAGCGGTTACTTCGGAGGCTGGGTGGACAGTGTCATGCAACGTTTTGCCGAGATCAACAACGGCATTCCCCGTCTGGTGATTGTGACCCTGCTTCTGTTGGTGCTGAAGCCCGGCTTTACCACAATTGTTCTGGCACTGGTGATCACCGAGTGGATCAGCATGAGCCGAATCGCCCGTGCCGAGATGCTCAAACTGAAGGAACAGGAATTTGTGCTGGCCAGCCGTACGCTGGGAGCAGGCAATTTTGTCATCATCTTCCGGGAGGTTCTGCCCAATATCATCGGACAGATCATCACCCAGCTGATGTTCAGCATTCCCACTGCCATCTTTACCGAAGCCTTTTTAAGTTTCGTCGGTCTGGGAATCCCGGTCCCCCAATGCAGCCTGGGCTCCCTGATCAGCGATGCATTCAACAGCTTTACCACGCACCCCTATCAGATTGTACCGCCCATCATTGTCCTTGCATTGCTGATGCTCTGCTTCAATATGCTGGCGGATGGACTGCGGGAAGCCTTTGACCCGAAACTCAAGGAAGTGTGAGGTGATAGGAAATGAATCAGAAAATCAGAAAAAAGGCGATGGAAATCCGCAACCTTACGATTACCTTCCGTACAGCGGCAGGCCCGGTACATGCCATCCGCGGTGTGGATATTGATCTGTACCGCGGGGAAACCCTGGCGATCGTAGGAGAAAGCGGCAGCGGCAAATCCGTTACCATGAAAGCTGCCATGGGAATTCTCGATAAAAACAGCAAGGTGGAGCAAGGGACCATACGATATACCTGCCTGCAGGATGACGGCACCCCCCACACCGTGGATATCCTGAAAATGAAAAAACGGGAACTGCGCCGCAGCATCAACGGCAAACACATTGCCATGATCTTTCAGGATCCCATGACCAGTCTGGATCCCACCATGTCCATTGGAAAGCAGGTCATGGAAGGCATGCTGTGGCACCATCAGGCCACCAGGGAGGAAGCCCGGAGCAAAGCAATCCATTTACTTGACGAGGTAGGCATTCCGGAACCGGAGAAACGCATGAAGAACTATCCTCATCAGCTTTCCGGAGGCATGCGGCAAAGGGTTGTCATCGCCATTGCCATTTCCTGCAATCCTGACCTGCTCATCTGCGATGAACCCACCACTGCCCTGGATGTCACCATCCAGGCCAAAATACTGGAAATGATCCGGCACATTCAAAAGCAGCGCGGCATCAGTGTGATCTATATCACCCATGACCTGGGCGTGGTGGCTAAAGTGGCGGACTTTGTGAATGTAATGTACGCCGGCAGGATTGTGGAGAAAGGTACTGTGGAGGAAATCTTCTACGACCCCCGCCATCCCTATACCTGGGGCCTGCTCAGTGCCATGCCGGATCTCACCACTACGGACGACCGGCTTTACACCATCCCCGGCTCCCCGCCCAATCTGCTGCATTCCGTCACGGGCGATGCCTTTGCTCCCCGCAACCCCTATGCTCTCAAAATCGACCGGCGGGCAGAGCCTCCCATGTTCCGGATTACCGATACCCACTATGCCGCCACCTGGCTGCTGGATCCGCGGGCCCCTCATGTGGAAATGCCGGAAGGGCTGAGACGGCGTATCCGGCAAATGGAGGAAGGAGAAATCAAGCATGCGGCAAAATGAACCATTACTGAAAGTAAAAGGACTGAAACAATATTTTCAGATAAACGGACGATATACCGTGCGCGCAGTGGATGGGGTGGATTTTGTCATCTGCCCCGGTGAGACCTACGGCCTGGTGGGAGAATCCGGCAGCGGCAAAAGCACCATCGGCCGCAGTCTGATCCGGCTGTATGACCCCACCGCCGGCCACATCGATTTCGACGGGATGGACATCTCCGGTAAAATGGACCGGACAACCGAAAGGCGTCTGCGCACCGAAATGCAGATGATTTTTCAGGATCCCATGGCCTGCCTGAACCCCCGCAAAAAGGTGGGTGAGATCATTGCCCAGGGACTGGACATCCATCATTTATATCATACCCGGGCCGAACGAAAGGAAAAAGTGGCATCCATGCTGGAAAAGGTAGGTCTCGATCCGGAACACGCCGACCGCTATCCCCATCAGTTCAGCGGCGGACAGCGTCAGCGCGTGGGCATTGCACGGGCATTGATCATGAATCCGAAACTGGTGATTGCCGATGAGTGCATCAGCGCACTGGATGTATCCATTCAGGCACAGGTGGTGAATCTGATGAAGGATCTGCAGGCGCAAACCGGTGCCACGTATCTGTTTATCGCCCATGACCTGTCCATGGTCAAGTATATCTCAGACCGGATCGGCGTTCTTCACCTGGGGCATCTGGTGGAAACCGGCACAAAGGATGAAATCTTTGAAAATCCGGTTCATCCCTATACCCGAAGCCTGCTCAGTGCGATTCCCCGGCCCGATCCAAAAATGGAAAAGGAACGGGTGGCCCAAAGCTACGATTATCAGGCAGAGGGAGTGGATTATCGCAAGGGCACCCGACATCATCTGGGAGGACATCATTATGTACTGGCTACCCCGGCGGAACTGGACAAATGGATGGATACGGCGGCTCAATGTGCACTGTAAAAATGCAGGGACATCCTTATATAGGGATGTCCCTGTGTTCTAAAACTCACTCAGCCTTTGACGGATCCCGAAGTGATCCCTTCCACGTAGAACTTCTGCATGAAGATAAACACCAGTGTGATGGGGATTGCGATCAGGACGCATCCGGCAGTAAAGGCAACAAACAGAGAGTTTGCCGTGTTTTTGGTCATCATTGTGTAAAGGCCGATGGCTACGGTATATTTTTCAACTTTGTCGCCAAGAATGACCTTGGCAAACAGGAAGTCCATCCAGGGCCCCATAAAGGCCATCAATGCAGTGTATACAATGATTGGTTTGGACAGGGGAAGCGTGATTTTTATAAACACGTTCCACTTGCTCGCCCCGTCAATCATGGCAGACTCGTCCAGTTCCATCGGTATCGTATCAAAAAATCCCTTGGCAATGTAAAATCCCAATGCCGCACCGGAGGCATACACAAGAATCAAAGCCAAAAGACTTTCCGTCAGGTTCAAAGCTTTCAAAATATAATATATGGCAATCATGCTCATAAAACCGGGAAACATGTTTAGCACCAGCGCTGTCTTCAAAAAGGGCTTTCGGAATTTAAACCGTAAACGTGAAAGGGAATAAGCCATTCCGATGGTAATGAATGTGGAAAGTACACAGCTGATCCCAGCAACAAACAGGGTATTCCAGAACCAGCGCACAAACGGATAATTTCCCGAGGTATTGAACAACAGCGTTTTATAGTTGTCCAGGACAAATGTTTTCGGGATAATATAAGGAACAAACGCACCGCCTTCGCCCCGGAAGCTGGTCAGCACAATCCAGAAGATCGGGAACAGCCATAGGACAGACAGTACAATCAGGACAATATAGGCAATCGGCAGTCCGATATGTGCTTTTTTGCTGTGAATTTTTTTGCTTTTCGCCATTCCCTACGCCTCCTTAAACGAGTTTGTTCTGGTATAAGCCATCAAACTGAAGACTGCGGACAGGATAAAGATCAGAATGCCTATCACCGAAGCCAGATTGTAGTCGAGGGTATTGACAGTCAGGCTATACAGCCAGGTAACCAGAAGATCTGTGGACCCGGCGCCGTAGAAATTGGAATTTGTGGGGCCGCCGCCTGTCAGCAGGAAAATGACATTGAAATTATTGATGTTTCCCACAAACTGCTGGATCAGGGAAGGCATCATCACAAACAGTATCTGCGGGAAAGTAATGTGTCGGAAAACCTGCACGGCATTGGCGCCGTCGATCCTTGCCGCCTCAATCTGATCCTGCGGCAGGTTTTGAAGGATCCCTGTGGAGACCAGCATGGTAGCAGGAATTCCAATCCACATATTGACCAGAATAACCGTGACCTTTGCCCACATCGGATCGGTTAAAAAAGGAATTGGCTTGTCAATCCAGCCCCAATTGATCAGCAGACTGTTCAGCGGCCCGGAGCTGTTGAGCAGGTTGCGCATGATTAAAAGAGAGACAAACTGCGGTACGGCCATGGTGATGACAAAAATTGTTCGCCACATGGGCTTGAATTTCAATCCTTTGGTATTTATCAGCAGGGCCAGTAAAATACCAAAAAAGAAGCAGGTAACCGTTGCCAGAACGGCCCATATCAACGTCCAGCCAAGGACCGGGAAGAAAGTTCCGGACATTTTACCGGTCAGGATATTTCCAAAATTCTTTAAACCGACCCAGCCAAACAGATTTTTGGGCGGCAGGTGATTGTGATCGTAATTGGTAAAGGCTATGGAAATCATATACAGCAGGGGCAATACTGTAAAAAACAGAATGCCCAGCAGCGGAACCGTCATCAGCGTTGCATGGAAACGTTCGTCCAGCAGACTCCTTAAGTCGTCCTTCGTGCCGGGCACCAATTTTCCGGCAGCTTTCAATTCATATAAATGACGGGCGCTTCTTAAATTTACAATATATAAATAAGCAAATAAGATGCAAACCAAAATGGCAACAATCCCGAACAGGAGCAAAAGCATCGAATTGTCGCCTTTCTGAAGTATCCGGATCCCAAGTTTTTTGTTATAAACAAGCCCCTGTGCCCTGGTCCCCAAAGTTGACAGCATTTCCAGGCTATGCAAGCCGCTGCGGAACAGCCAATAGAAAAAGCCGACCTCCGAAACAAGAAAAATCAATCCCTTGAGAATCTGTCTGTTTGCAAAGTTTGCGGCTCCCATGATGACAAAAGAAAGCTTCGTCGCAATATCACCTTTTTGAAACAAATCAAGGAAGGACATGGATGGCTGGTTTTCCTTATTTTTCAACATGTACGTTCCCACTCACTTTCTTTACTTTCCCAGCTTTATTCTTCGCTTTTCTTTGCAGTATCCGCCACTAAGCTGTCCAGCTTTCTCTGATAATCTGCTTCCTTGATAATTCCCTTATACGTGTCGTTGATGACAGCATCCATCGGCGGCCAGAAGGAAACGATTTCCGGTATTTTCGGCATAACAACATCGATCCGGGACATTTCGGTGATCGCTTTGGCTACATCATCCGCAACAACTTTCCCGTCTTCCTGTGCTTTGTTATTGCAGGGGACAATTCCCTGCTTTTCAAATATTGTCAGCTGAGAATCTTCATTGGAAATATAATTGGCCAGTGCCATAGCCGCCAACGGCGACTTGGTCTGCTGATTGACACCATATACCTTTACACCCAGGAAGGCTTTCATTGGCACCTCTCCGTCACCAAAATCCACGGTTGGGTAAACTGCAACCCCCATATTGTCGCCCAAAGCCTTTTTAACATCATTTTTGGACCAGGGACCGGACAGGAAAGCATCAATTTTTCCGGATTCCAGATCAGACAAAGCGGATTCGTTGGCCTGGAGAACATTGGGATTATCCTTTTGCGCTGCAATCCATTTCAGAACCTGGATGCCTTTTTCATTGTTGAAGTCTGTCCCATTTGGATCTTCCCCGTTGTCGCCATATAACTTCAGACCGTTGCTCATAAACAAGGGGCCAAAGATATAATTGGCGCCTCCCTCGGCAAAGTTTGAACCAATCCTGCCTTTTTCCGTTAACGTGTTCCAGGACTTCACATCGTCTTCGGACAATTTCGCCTTATTATAGAAAAGAACCTGAGACTCGATTCCATATGGATAACCGTAAATTTCATCATTCCAGGTGACTCCCTGAACCGACGCTTCCACATTGTTGGCTCTGATCTCCTCTGCATCCTTGTCAATGGGATAAAGCAAACCGGCTTCCGCCATCTGCCCGATTTGATCATGCGGGACCATAAAGACATCCGCTGCTGCACCGGGATCTTTCGATACGTCCTTCAATGCATCGGGAGAGCTTCCGGCAGAAACCTTCACCTTCACATCCGGATATTCCTTTGTAAAGCCTGAGACAACCTCTTTATAATCATTTACATAGTTGGTATCCACCCATAACTTAACGGAGCCTTCCACCTTTGGCTCCTCTGCCTGCTCTGTATCAGCAGCATTTTCGGTATTGTCCTTCGAAGTGCCGGCTTCCTCCGAATTCGATTTTTTACTGCCGCACCCTGCCAGCATCATTGCAAATACACTCAGAACCAAAGCAGCTGTAAAATACCTTTTCCATTTTGATTTCACGGTTTTATACCCCCCAATAAATTTGTAAATTTGCTACATAGTTATTATGCAACCGATTGCAAAAAAAGTCAAGCAGAACCATGGGATGTTTTCACAATGTCTTTCCGACTTTTTATAACATCACATATTGGTAATGAAAACGCTTGCATTAAGTTTTTTCCTGTGTGATAATAGAAAATAAAATAACGAAAAAGGAGATCTGTTATGCACAAGGCAGCAATTTATCATCGCCCGGACAGCGAATATGCTTATTTATATGACAAGGATACCATGCACATCCGCTTACGGACTGCAAAGGGAGATGTGGAACAGGTTTGGCTGTTGCATGGAGACCCTTACGACCTGTATTTCAAACACTGGTACAAAAGCCCGCTCAGGATGACAAAAATTCTTTCCACAGACTGTTGTGACTATTGGCTCGCAAAGGTTCCTTCACAATCCAGGAGGCTTTCCTACGGTTTTCTCCTGAAAGGAACCGACGCTGCGAAGGCGTTTTTTGGCGACCGTGGTTTTCTTCCTTTGGAAGAATCGCTTCTTCAGGACACAAACAACTATTTCCGCATGCCGTATTTCCATGAAATCGATCGCTGCAAGACACCGGAATGGGTCAAAAAAACCGTTTGGTATCAAATCTTTCCGGAACGCTTTGCGAATGGGGATCCAGGCAATGACCCAAGGGGCGCTCTTCCCTGGGGCTCCAAGTCACCGGGCCACGACGACTTTTTCGGCGGGGATCTGCAGGGAGTGATTGATCATCTCGATTACCTGCAGGACCTGGGAATAAATGGGATCTATTTCTGCCCCATATTTAAGGCGTATTCCAATCATAAATACGATACGATAGATTATTTCAAGATCGATCCTGCTTTCGGAGACGAAACGGTCTTCAAAAAATTAGTGGAAGAGTGCCATAAACGCGGAATCAAGGTGATGCTGGATGCCGTTTTCAATCACATCGGGGATCGGTCGCCGCAATGGCAGGATGTCCTGAAAAATGGGGCAGATTCCCGCTATGCAGATTGGTTCCATGTCAATGAGTTCCCGGCAGCATATCAGGAAGAAGAGGGCGTCGATGTAGCTTCCCATCTGACTTATGATACGTTCGCGTTTACCCCGCATATGCCAAAGCTGAATACGGCGAACCCGGAAGTGCAGGAGTATTTGCTGGGCATTGCCCGTTTCTGGATTGAGAAATACGATATTGATGCCTGGCGGCTGGATGTAGCCAATGAAATCGATCATACTTTCTGGAAGAAATTCCGGAAAGTATGCGACGACGCCAGGAAGGATTTTTATATTCTGGGCGAATCCTGGAATTCCTCCCAAAGCTGGCTGCAGGGCGATGAATTCCATGCTGTTATGAATTACGTCTATACCGATGCGATTTTGAAGTACTTTATCAAAAGGAAAATAAGCATCCATACCATGGTGGGACGGATCAATGATCAACTGATGCTTTATCGCGATCAGACCAATCAGGTGCAGTTCAATATTCTGGATTCTCATGACACACCGCGCCTGTTAACAGACGCAAGCGGGGATAAGGATCTGATGAAGCAGGTCATGGCATTTACTTATATCCAGCCTGGAGTCCCCTGCTTGTTTTATGGGGATGAGATCGGACTGACCGGTGGAATGGATCCGGATTGCCGTCAATGCATGGTCTGGGAAGAGGACAAACAGGATCGCAGCCTGTTTCAGTTTGTAAAAAAGTTGATTGCTGTCCGCCGCAGCCAGCAAAAAATCCTGTCGGAAGGCACCGTACATTGGGTCGAAGCTTCCGAAGAATCCGGCAGAATCATTTACGAACGGACTTACGGCAATACCGTCCTGCGGGGGGTCTTCAATACCGGAGAGCATTCCGTAACGGCAGATCTGAAGGGTGAAGTGATCCTGAATAACCTGGCAGACTTCTCAGGCCAAACAGTGACCATTGGAAAAAAAGGATTCGTATTAATGAAAGCATGATAAATATGGCTCACAATATGATATAATGATTATACTTTGAATCATAAAAGCCGGGGGGTGTATTTGTGAATAGTAATGAAGAATTTCAAAAAACTGTCCTGGAAGAATTTAAAAAGTTAAATGAAAGAATAGGAAATCTGGAACAGGGTCAGGAAAGTCTGAAACATGGTCAGACTAAATTGGAACGGAGACAGGAAAACCTGGAACAGGGTCAGGCTAAAGTACTGCAAAGACAGGAAAACCTGGAGAAAGGTCAGGATGCCATAAAGAAGGATTTAAAGGATGTAATTGCCCAAACTGCTGACCTGACGGAATTCAGGGCCGAAATGAACACCAAACTTGATAAAGTGATAAACGATGTAAGTACCATTGAAATAGTAACATCAAAGAACTGGAATGACCTTGCAAGGCTGAAATCGGTAAAATAGGGTTCATGAACGTATCCATGCCAGCAGCAGAATTACGGAGGAATCCCAGGGCCATCCTGGACTTTTTATCATCAGTACGGGCGAAATCGAAAGAAAAAGCTGCGGTTCAGTAAATACAACAATGAAAAGATTGAAACTCATTATGCCACCCATTTTATAGATACGAAATGCTAAACAAAAAGCAGGGTTCCTGCCTGGACAGAGCCCTGCTTTTGCTTTTTCCATGCAATCCTCTGTATTTATACCTTTTCCTGTTTCAATGCCTTCATGAGAGATACAATTGCAAACAACATTACAAATATAAAGGGAAATGCGGCTGCCACCGATGCGGTCTGCAGGGCTTCCAGCCCGCCTGCAAACAACAGGGAGACTGCAAGCAGGAATTGTACGAGTCCCCGCAGCTTGAACAGGTAACGCAGTCCGCTGTTGATCTGTAAAGTTCCCAATCCCAGAGAGGTAGCCACGCCGGCCACGGCTGCCAGAACGGCAGAGATATCGATTAGCCTGCCCGGACTCCCTCAGGCACTCTTTCTCCTGGAAATCAAATTAATCGTTACAGCGCCCAGAAGTACAAGACCTTTTACGACTTTTTGAATGTCCACAGACAGCCCAATCAACGACATCCCATTGTTCAGTACGCCCATGATCAGAGCACCGACCACTGCACCTGCAATGGAACCGCTTCCGCCCAGCGCCGCAGCGCCGCCTATGTAACAGGATGCGATGGCATCCAGCTCAAATCCGTCCCCTGCCTTTGGCGTGGCAGATGCATTCCTGGCGGAAAGGACAATTCCAGCCAAAGCGCTCATCAAGCCCATATTGGTATAAACCCAGAACATAACGCGCTGTGTTTTAATACCGGAAAGTCTTGCGGCTTCCGGATTGCCGCCTACTGCATAAATCTGGCGTCCCGGAACCGTATTGTTGGTAATAAAAGTATAAATAAGAATCAGCACCAGCATCAGCGCAAGAACAATGGGAAGGCCGTCATATAAGGCAAGCTTAATAGTAAAGAAATTAACAATTGCAACAATAATGACGGTTCTCAGGAAAATCTGCCAGACGGCAGGTATTTCAAAGCCATGGGATTTCTTCTTTCTGACAGAACGGATCTCCAGGAATACGATCAGCAGGGATGCAAGAAGTCCCGCCAGTATGGACAGCATCTCCACCTTCTGTCCACCGATGGTTACATAAATCTGAGGCAGATATCCGGCGCCGACCCGGACATAATCCTGAGGCAGCGGGCCTTTTGTCTGTCCGCCCAGAGTTACCATGGTGAGGCCCCGGAAAATCAGCATGTTGGCAAGAGTCACAACGAAGGCCGGTACATTCAGATAGGCAATAAAGAAACCCTGCCATGCACCAATGAAAAGGCCGCATACAAGAACGACAAGAAAGGCAAGATAAATCGGAACATTCCACTCCAATACCATAGTGGCACATATCGCGCCGGTAAAGGCAACCACTGATCCAACGGAAAGATCAACGTTGCCCGTCAGCACACAAAGCAGCATCCCCACTGCAAGAATGACGACATAGCTGTTTTGCATGATCAGGTTATTTATGTTCATGGAACTGATGTTTCTGCCCTCTGAAAGAATATTGAATATCATATAAATGACAATCAGGGCAATCAGCATCCCGTATTGTTTGGCAATGGAACTTCCGGGTTTCTTCACGGACCTTCTCCTTGAGAGCCTGCTCATCGACGTACTCATATTACCTGTTTCTCCCTTCTTATATGCGACATGATCATCTTCATAATCTTTTCCTGGGAAAATTCCTCCCGGTTCAACTCACCGGCAATTTCACCCTGATTCAAAACGTAAATTCGATCACAGATCCCAAGGAGCTCCGGCATCTCAGAAGAAATAAACACGACCGCCTTTCCCGCATTTGCCAGATCATTGATAATTTCGTAAATTTCATATTTTGCACCCACATCGATGCCACGGGTTGGTTCGTCCAGAATCAGGACGTCGGGCCTGGTAAGAATCCATTTGGCAAGGACTACCTTCTGCTGGTTTCCTCCGGAAAGAGACGCTGTAGTCTGTCGGATGGAAGGCGTCCTGATGTCAAGTTTCTTACGATAATCGTCCGCTGCAATGATTTCGTCGTTCCGATTGATCACCCAATGACTTGAAAACTGACTCCACAGGCTGGAAAGCGTCATATTCCATTTCACATCATTATTCAGCACCAGACCATAGGATTTACGATCCTCGGAAGCATAGGCAATCCCGTTGTTAATTGCGTCCTGAACATTCTTCAGTATAATCTGTTTTCCGTTTTTGTATATTTCCCCCGAAGTCCGGCCCCCGTAGGCTCTTCCAAAAATACTCATGGCCAGCTCCGTACGTCCGGCTCCCATCAGTCCCGCAAATCCCACCACTTCCCCGGATTTGACATGAAAGTTCACATGGTTCAGAATGATACGCCCGGGATCCTCAGGATGATGTACGGTCCAGTTCCGGACTTCAAAGGCAACCTCACCAATCTTTCTTTCCCGGGAAGGATACTGGTTCGTCAGCTCACGGCCCACCATCCCCCTGATGATCCGATCTTCATTCATATCATCTTTTCCTTTTTGAAGTGTTTCAATGGTTCTGCCGTCCCGCAGAACCGTAATGCTGTCTGCAATCTGACTGAGCTCGTTCAGCTTATGGGAAATCATGATACAGGTGATCCCACGTTCTTTCAAACCCCTTATAATATTGAGAAGCTTTTTGCTGTCCTCGTCATTCAGAGAAGCAGTAGGCTCATCCAGAATCAGCAGCTCCACCCTCTTGACCAGGGCTTTGGCAACTTCAACAAGCTGCTGCTTGCCGACACTCAGTTTACGGACCGGCATGTTTACGTTTTCATTTGGAAGGCCGACTTTTTCCAGTATGTCTTTTGCCTTTTCCCTGGTCTGATCCCAGTCGATAACATTATGAAATGAAGTGATTTATTCCTGCTCTCCCTGCCAGGATGATTTTCCTGACCGGTTTTGATATAATATTTCAGGGACTGGTTCCAACAGGGTATGATCGTATTCCATCCCATTGCTCCTGAAGGAGGAAATCTACTTTCCCGCTCCTTCCTTGCAATGAAGAGAATAAGTATTTATTCATGCCTGTTCATAGCGGCAATGAATGGGATATATTTCATTTGTTATCTCTAATATATCCGCACGATTGCCGTATGTCAAGTGCTGTTTGTATGATTTCCCCATATCAGGCACATACTTTTTGGAACTCTCCTGAAAGAAAAGAAGATGTCCAACATCTTCCGGAAGCCATTGTAACAAAGAAAAGTCCTTGACTTTCAGGGAGGACGGGAAAGGGCGACAAGGGAAAGAAAGCAAAAAAGACAAAACTGAGAGGAGACAAAAATGTCATTTAAAGCAGCCATTTGGGATTTTGACGGCACTTTATTCAATACTTATCCGGGAATCCTGAAAGCCTTTGAAAGAGTATTGGAAGAGAACGGAGTAAAGGGGAACCCGGAGAAAATTCTGAAATTGATGAAGGATTATTCAGTGGGCCATGCGCACCGGTATTATAAGGAACATACCCCCCTGAAAGACAATTTTATGGATCGCTATCATGAATATGAGACTGGACTGGACAAACGAATTGCCCAACCTTACCCCTATGCCAGGGAAGTCTGCAGGGATATCAAAAACAGTGGCGGCATGAACTTTCTGTTCACGCATCGGGATAACACTGCTGTGGAATATCTGAAACTTCACGACATGACAAAATATTTTACAGAGATGGTAACAAAGGAAAAAGGCCTGAAATCCAAGCCTGCCCCGGATCCTTTTCTGTATTTCATCGACAAGTATCACCTGGAAAAGGACAGCGTTCTCTCTGTAGGAGATCGCAATATTGAGGTTCTGTCCGCCAAAGCGGCAGGAGTCCAATCATGTTTTTTCAAAAGCAATGATGCAGTCCTGACATCCGAACCGGATTATACAGTGAATTCCCTGGAGGAACTCTACCCGATCCTTGGCATCAAACCGAAAGCATGCAATAAATAAAATACAACAGAACCGGCGATGAGCTCTGCCTGGCTTCAACGGGCAGAGCCTTTTTTTGCCGGCCTTCCTTTTAATATTTTCGCGCTGCAGGGCTTCAGGGAGATTTCCACTATGCCTTCATAATGCCACATATCGGAATTCAGCCAGGTGTTTTTATCTCCGTCCTGAACCCTGTAAACCTGTTTCGCGGCCAAATCTATATACTGCTTTTTATCAAATACCGGAACGTTCACGATCCTGCTTTCTTTCCCGGCATTCAGGATAACATACAGTTCATCCTTATCATCATACCGGACATATCCGTATACCCTTCCTTCACATACATTGACCGCAAACCCACCGGTTTTGATACATTGCTCCTGTTTCCTCAGAAGAATCAATTTCTGATAGATGGAAAACAGAGAACGGTCCTGCTTTTCTTCCTCCCAGACCATGCATCGCCTGCAGTCCGGATCATTTGCGCCGTTCATTCCCACCTCGTCCCCATAATAAACAGAGGGGGCACCAGGGAAAGTCATCTGCAGACAAACCGCCAGAATCAGCTTTCTCTTATCGCCTCCGCAGTCATACAGAAAACGCTCCGTGTCATGACTGTCCAGCGGCAGAAACATTGCCTGATTCACAGATTCCGGGTAATGCGAGAGCATCGTTTGAATTCTTGCATCAAATCCGGACCCGTCAATCCTCTCAAACGCAAGAAAATCCCTTACGGCATCCCTGAAAACATAATTCATAATGCAGTCCATCTGTGTCCCATCCATCAGACGAAGCCCATCTCCCCAGGTTTCTCCCAACAGCAGAATGTCCGGATACTTTTCTTTCAATCGGGTCCGCGCTTCCATCCACAGACTTTCATCCACCTCATCCGCCACATCCAGACGCCATCCGTCAATTTGAAATTCACGGATCCAGTATTCCATCACGTGCAGGAGGCAGGAACGGACTTCGGGATTTGCCGTGTTTAACTTCGGCATGTATTCATAGGCCCCCACACACTCATAACAGTGATTGGAAACCCGGACCGGATACTCTGTAATATAAAACCAGTCCCGGTAATCCGAATGCTCCTGGTTTTTCAATACATCCTGAAAGGGTTCGAAATGAATTCCGGTATGGTTGAAGACACCGTCCAGAATGATTTTCATTTCCCTGGCATGCGCCTCTTCTACAAGATGCCGCAACGTATCCTCTGTCCCAAAGGAGGAATCAATTTTAAAATAATCCGTTGTCGCATACTTGTGGTTGAAATCAGCCTTAAAGATGGCAGTGAGATAGATGCACTCAATCCCCAGATCGGCCAGATAATCCATTTTCCGGAGTATGCCTTCCAGGTCTCCTCCCATATAGTTATCCCGGGTCGGAGGGCTGCCCCATTTCATGCAGCCTTTGGGATCGTTGGCAGTATCCCCGTTATAAAAGCGTTCCGGAAAAATCTGATAGTATACCGGTCCCCTGCTCCACTCCGGTACCTTTACGACTTCGGTTCCATTGGCGTATAGAAACTCAAAATAACCATCTTCCGGTATCTGATCTCCAATCCCCCATGCGGTCAGATACCACAGCTTTCCCTGATCGTTGATCTCAAAATAATATTTCTGATACCGGGCAACTTTTCTGAAAGAAATTTCCAGCTGATAGGTATCAAACCGTTCATCACGCAACACGCATTGCATTTGGGCTTTCTTTATTTCCTGCCTGTCTGTTCTTGGAAAATAAACGACGCTGCAGCCGGTGACATCCTTTCTTGCCGTGTGCAGAACAACCACTAAGGTCCTTCGGTCCTTCAGATAAATGTCGGGATAAGTTCCCGTATGTCGGATTGCTTCCTGATTCACATCTTATCCTTCCTTTTTTTTGATGAATCACGGCAGATCAAGTTCGTATCGATGAGCACAATCCGCCGGTCCAATTCTACGTTGGAAATCCGTTCCAGAAGTAACTCCGATGCCACTTTTCCCAGCTTATAAGTATCGACATCCACGACGGACAGCGGTGGATCCATGTATTCCGCAAACGGATAGTTATCAAACGTAACGATCCCAACCTGCCCGGGAATCGTTACATTTTCTCTTTTCAGTATGCTCATAACCTGATACGCAATCATGTTATTGGAACACAGGAACGCATCCGCATGTGCCTCCACCGATTCCAGAACCTTTTTTTCAAAAAGCACGGGATCGCCGCTGCTCAAAAGAACAACCGGATCCTGTCTGTCCTTCTGCTCTTCCGAAATCCCCCGGCAATACCCCCTGATTCTCTTTTTCGCAAATATCGTATCCTCATTCTCCACAACCAGGACTGTTTTTTGATATCCCTGTTCCGCAAAATGCCGCACTGCCTGTCGGCTGCCGTTCTCATTGTCCACATCGACCCACACCAGATCCTCTGAATGGATCGGAGGTTCTCCCAACACCACATATGGAAAATTCTCTTTCTCCAATATCTCCAGCAACTCTTTTCGGGCGCTGGCACAGGGAAGGATCAGGCCATCAACCTTCTGCTCATATACCAGTTCGCTCACGGACGAACCGGTGTTGTCCGAATCATTTGTGATCAGAACGTCATATTTGTGGTTCTGCATTACTTTTTCAATGGCATAGACACTTCTGTCAAAAAAAGTATTGAAAAAGGCACCTTCATTATCCGCATTGATAATCAGGGCGATCGTATTCGTACTGCGCCTGGCAAAATTCCTTGCCCTGCTGTTCGGATGATAATCCAATTCCCTCATGGCTTCCCTGATCCTCTTCCCCGTCGCTTCTGAAATGACATTGTTTCCATTTAACACTCTGGAAACTGTCGATGGGGAAACGCCAACATATTCCGCAATATCCTTAATCGTTATCGCCATAGCTTCCTCCTTCGCAACCGCTTGCATCCACTACATAGTATAACGAACGCAAAGGGTTGTCAATCGTTTCGCTGACAGGAAAATGAGCCAGGAAAGCACAGGCAGAAAAAAGAAAAGAAAGGTGTGTAAGTATTTTGGAGATAAGCATAATTTATACATTTTAATCCCCAAAAAACAGGGACATCCATATCAACGATGCCCCTGTTTCATAAGCTATTTGTTTTCAATCCTTACCGGAAGTCCGGTTTCCATGGACTGATTGCAGGCAAGGGTGAACTCCAGGGAACGCAGGGCATCCTCATAGGGCGAACGAATCCGGGAACCGTCCCCCGTGATTGCCGCATCAATAAAGGTGCGGTCACATAAAATGCCGGCATCCCCTTCCTGTTTGAAAATAGCCTCGCCGGATCCGGAAGAAGTCATCGTACCATCTCCCTGGACCACCAGTCCTTTGGATCCTTTGTCCTCCTTTGCGGAATCCCTGCTGCTGTCCCTGCAGCCGAATATCTTCAGGTCATTCAAAATACGAAGCTCGGCCCTGCCATCTTTCGCACTGAAAACAACCTTGCTGTCTGCCGCCTCCCCGCTTTTTGCATAGCATCCTGTGGAGATGGTTGCCAGAGCACCGCCGCGGAACCTTACCACTGTCGTGGAGAGATCATCGGTATCGTATCCGTCAATCCCTTTTACAAAGCCTTTGGTCCCAAGAGTAAATACCATTTCCGGTTCATCAAACACATAGCGGATGATATCAAACTGATGAATGGTCTGCTCCACGATCTGCCCGCCGGAAAGGGACTTCTCCTTCCACCATGGAGTCTCCGGCACACCGCCTATCCGAATGCAGTCAATGAATGCAATTTCATTGTCCTTTATAAACCGGACATTTGGCTTTACCAGATTGCTGTAACGGCACTGGAATCCCGACGCTGTAATCAGCCCCGCCTTCTTCACCTCATCACGGATCTGTCTGACCAGATTCAGATCCAGGGACAACGGTTTTTCCACAAAAAACGGAATTCTCCGTCTTATGGTCTCCATTTCAATATCCCCATGGCAGGCAGGCGGAACGCAGATGAAAACCATGTCGGGCTCAACCGCATCATACATTTCTCTGAAATTCGTAAACGCTTTCCCGCTGTTTGCCTTTTTCACAAAGCTTTCCGCCCGCTGGGGAATCAAATCACAAAAGCCTGCCAATTCAATGTCCGAAAACCCGAGGAAATGGCTGAGATGATATCCGCCGATTCCTCCGCAACCGATGATCGCCAATTTTTTCATTTCGTATCCTCCTGTTTCTGCTTACGATTCTGTCCGGGACTTTCGAAACCTGTTCCTTTCCTTCCTCCAAAATGTTTAGAGTATTTCTGCAAAATGGATAGATTCAAATCAATACACATGATACAGAAAAAAGAGAGATATTTCAAGTTTATTTTTTGGACTCGGACCACTGAATGGCTTTGTCCTCAAGATCGTTCAGTTCTTTCGAAACGTCTACCTTCTCCCCGGCAATGGATCTGCTGATCATGCTGGCAAAGGTAGGCTGCATATTGGAGCCGTAAAAAGGATTGATCTCATAGCCAGGGTGGGTTGATTTCTCCATGACTTCTGAATTTTTGGCAAGAAACTTATCCTTTGGATCATACAGATCTTTGCTGATCAAATGACCAATCGCCTTAGGGCCATAGTTTTTATAATCCCATTCCTTCGTTTCCGGGCCACACATATATTTCAATATTTCCCATGCCTGCTCTGCATCCTTTCCGGATAGATGGGAAGAAATACCCATGCCATCTACAGGGGTCCAGTTGCCTCCATCTGTCCCTACATGCATTGTTGGCTGGTAGCGGTCCAATAAGGATTCGTCCTTTGTGTTATAGTATTCATTCATAATGGAAACACCATTGTTATCAATGGCAATCGCTATATCATTGTCCTTCTTTCCAAACTTTTCGGCACCCTTACCGGTTGTGGCCGCATCCGGTACGTACTTGCAGGCATCCACAATCCACTGCATAGTGGTTATAAACTCATCGCTGTTTAAGGACCACTTCAGATCAGCCGGCTGATCGAATCGACCGGTACACTCCACAGCGCCAAAATATTGGCTCAAAGGAATCACATAGCTCATATTCAATGAATTCCCTTCCAGCCAGAGTCCATAATTCTGCTTTCCTGTTTTGGGGTTGTTCCCGGTCATTTTGGCTGCCTTCTCCATAATTTCTTCCGGTGTTGGGTTTTCGGATAAATACTCCACTCCCCAGTCGTCAAACAGCTGCTTATCGTAAATAATCAAACGATATCCCACATCCCATGGCAGAGTCAGCAGTTCCTTTCCGGAATAGTCCGTGCAGTTAAGATTTGTCTTAAATGCAGCCGGATAATTATCCTCATACACAAAATCCTTATCCGCTTCCATAAAAGGATTCAGGCTCTGCATCAACCCTTCCTTATAATATTCCGGTATAAACGCTCCGCCTATTGTAAACAGATCGGTACCTTTGGACATTAAAAGTGTCTGCATTTTGCCGCTTGCATTGTCCCAGGGCACGCTGTTAAATACAAAATCCACATCCGGGAATTTGCTCTTCAATTGATTTTTCTTAAATGTGTTCCATCCTTCGGCAGGTTTTTTTGTAGAAGGATTGATCCCATCTTCCAATGTAATGCCACATATGGATATGGTAAATTTTTTACCCTTTCCTTTCTTCTCCTTCTTTGAGCCACTGGCTGTATCGCTGTTGGCGGAACAGCCTCCAAGGATACACATTACCATCATGATGACGGTTAAAAAAGCAGAAATCCTTTTCTTATTCATTTTAAATGCTCCTTTTTTTATTATCCAGGCGGAAGCTATTGCTTCAAGCCTGTAAGTGCGATACTCTCAACAATATATCTTTGCAAAAACAGATAAAGGATAAGGATAGGTATAATACATATGACTGTGGTAGCCATTCGGATGGCGGGCATTTCATTCAGTCCCTGATTGTAGGAAAAAAGCGCAACACCCAATTGCAGCGTATACTTCTCCGGAGAAGAAAGAATAATCAAGGGCCACAGGAAATCATTCCACGAGCCTAAAAACAAAAGAATGGTTAATGTTGCAATAAGCGCCCCACAAAGCGGCATATATATCTGAAAAGCAATACGCAATTCCCCGGCACCGTCAATCAACGCCGATTCGCGTAAGGAGCCCGGTATGGAGTCTATATATTGCTTGGCAAAAAAAGTTCCGAATACATAAGCGGCTGCAGGCAGCCAAAATGCCCAATAGGAATCCGCGAGACCCAATTTATCAAACAGGAAGAATCTGGACGTCATTGTAACTTCCCCCGGAATCATCATCGTGGACAAGGCAAGCAGGAGAATCACATTCCTTCCCTTGAAATTTATCTTTGACAATGCATATCCGCTCATAATCGCACTGAGCAGGGAAATAATGATCGTGCCAGCTGCTGCCAGCAGAGAATTGAGCATGTATTTCAACATAGGCACATTGGTAAACGCAAGACGATAATTATCCAGTGTAGGCGATTTCGGATAAAATCTTGGAGGAAACGGAATGTTGAACAAGGCATCGTTATCAAAACTGGTACTCACCATCCAGACAAACGGTACCACCATAGCCGCTGCCCCCAGTATCAAAAAGAACGTAATCAGTATATTACTGATCATTTCTGTATGATTCAGCCTCCTGCTCCGGTTGCTTAATCCATACCTGTTGGCCATTCCCGTCACTCCTTTATCTTTCTTTATTCATGAGCCTATAGTTCACAATTGTTATAATTAAGGTTATCGCAAACAGAACAACCGATGCAGCAGAAGCAATCCCTACATCACGGGAGATCCACGCATTGCGGTAAATATACAATACAACAGTTTGTAATGAGCCCCCTGGATTTCCGCCAATGCCACCAATAAGCCAAACATCATCAAACCGCTTCAATGTGCCGATTACCTGCATAATTATCATAAAAGCAAATATCGGTTTCATATTGGGTATCGTTATATGCCACCATCGCTGCAATCCGCTTGCACCGTCCACTTTTGCGGCCTCATAGTATTCACGTGGTATGCTCTGCAGCCCTGCCAGAAACAATATGGTATCGTATCCAACACTTCTCCATAAACCCATTAAGACAATACTGAACTTGGCGATACCAGGTTGAACCAGCCATCCTACGGGCTTGATCCCCAGGAAAGACAAAAAATAGTTTATGACTCCTGCATCGGTCGGATAAAAAAGAAAATTGAACAGTAAAGCTGTCGCTACGGAAGAAACAACATTCGGGAGAAAGTATATACTTTTGAAAAAGCTCTTATTATAGGATAATGAGTTTATGAGAGAAGCCAGGACAAAACAGACAACGATATCGATAAGAACGGCCATAACGGACATAATCGCTGTGTTTTTCAATGCATCCCAAAACATGTCATCCTTAAAGATCCACTTATAATTCGTAACACTATTAAAGGTGCCTGAGATACCATTCGTCGATTGAAAACTATAAATGAATGTTTGAAACATTGGATAAAAAACAAAGATCAGCAACCCCAGAATCATGGGAGAACACAGAAGATATCCAGCAATATTTCTCCTGACAAATGGATTTAATCTCCTTTTTTTCCGGCTCGGATGGATTACTGATGTGTTCATGCTACTCATCGTGTCATGTCCTCCTTATCGATCGCATTCTCCATATTGCTTTCTTATAAATATAACTATGACAGTTCGGTTTTATAAAGTACAAGTTCCTCCAAAATCATTCCTTTCTCTTCCATGATGATTTTCCTGATTCGTTCTGATATAATACTTTCGGGGATAAGTTCCAATATGGTATAATCTCACCTTCAGGACCAATTGGTCTTGATGGAAGGGTTTTATATCACTGCCTTTTTCGCTATGATGAATGGAACCTATACTTGTTTATGCCTATTGATATGTGGCGATAAGGCACATATCTTTCCTGCAGTTGCTATTATATTCGCCTTATCGTCACATGTCAAGCGTTTTTTATATTTTTATCACTATTATGGCACATATTATTGACAGTGTCTTTGAAATTAGAGAAAGAAGGTGTCCAATGTCTTTTGGAAACCGATTGCGACAGCTACGAAAAGAGAAAAATCTGAGGCAAATCGATCTTGCAACGATTATCAATGTTAATCGAGCTACGATAGGAAAGTATGAAACAGATGAACGTTTCCCGGATAGAAAAACTTTGGAAAATATTGCGGATTATTTCCAGGTAAGCATCGACTATCTTCTCGAACGCACGAACATGCGTGGCTTGAATCAAGCCTCTCATATGAGTGCAGATCAAGGAGCAGAAAAAGAGGAGTCAGAAGCGTCTATTGAAAATGAAACAGTAACCATAAAAGAGCTTCTGGCCTTTGTGAAAGATATCAGAAAAAAGAAAGGGAACAAATAAAAAGCTGCATCAAAGACATAAACTGAATTTTATTCAGATGAGCAGCAAAGGGGGTATACTCCCCCAATGCTCTCATATTAGCCTTATGCGATATCTTTTAATATTGCTCTGACTTTACAGTGGAAAAGCATGAACCTTGCTTTTTTTAAGTCACAGCGATATAATGCATCTGAAAGTGGGGAGCTTGTGCTGCAGGCTGAGAGGAAGTCCTCGAACTTCGACCCTGGAACCTGATGCGGATAATGCCGCCGTAGGGAATCATATCTGATACTTTTGATTCTTTCGGAGACACCGTGTCGGTGTCTCCTGCTTTTTGCCATAAAAAAATAGTAATAAACTGGAGAGCCTGTATACCATGAAAAAAGTGAGCATTCAAAAATTATCAATTGCCGGAATTTTCTGTGCGGTGGCTGTTGTCGGCAGTCTGTTCTCCTTCCCCGTATTTGGAAGCAAATGCGCCCCTGTTCAGCACATGATAAACATCCTCTGCGCGGTGCTGCTTGGCCCCGGCTATGGCGCAGGCGTTGCCTTCGGCGCAAGCCTGCTCCGGAATCTGTTGGGCCTTGGCAGTTTGATGGCTTTCCCGGGCAGTATGTTTGGCGCCCTTCTTTGCGGGCTGGTCTACCGGAAAACCAAAAAGCTGTTTTCGACCCTGGCAGCGGAGGTATTTGGCACAGCAATTTTGGGAGGACTCTCTGCCTATCCTGTTGCTGTTTTGCTGATGGGACAGGCAGCCGGGGGTCCGACATTTTACGCCTATATCCTCCCGTTCCTGATTTCGACTGCCGTCGGCTCGGTTTTGTCCGGGGTTTTGCTCTATTCCCTGAAAAAATCCGGGGCTCTGGCAGCGATGCAGTCCCGTCTCAACCAATCCACTGCAACAGGAAAAGAATAGCACCATAATGAAGGAAATGTCTGACACCCTTATTGAGTCCAGTGAATTTATCCGGTAAAGACAGAAAGGGGAATGATTATGAAAACGACCCGGCGTCTGCTTGACGCATCAAAAGAACTATGGGCAGGCTACCATACCCATCCCTTCGTCCGGGGGATCGCCGACGGCACCCTGGACCAGAGAAAGTTTCAATATTACATGGTGCAGGACTATCTGTATCTGTTTGATTATTCCAGGGCCTTCGCCATAGGCGTATCCAAAGCGCGGGACAGGCAAACCATGTGCCTGTTTGCAGGCTATATATCCCGGATCCTGAATGGAGAAATGGACATTCATAAGGACTATATGCGCCGGCTTGGCATCTCTCCCGAAGAAGCGGAACAGGCTCCCATGGCTTTGGACAACCTCTCCTACACCTCCTATATGCTCCGGGTGGCTTACGAAGAGGGTCCGGGTGAAATTGCCGCGGCCATATTGTCCTGTGCTCTGAGCTACGAGGTCATTGCCGGAAAGATGGTGCAGAACCGCCCTGCCTGCGCAGATCATCCCTTTTTTGGCGAGTGGATACGCGGCTATGCAGATCCCGGCTATGCGCAGGCCAACCGGAAGCTGATCGATGCGACTGAGCAGCTGACGGCGGACGATTCTGAAAAGCAGCTTCAGCATCTGGAAGAAATTTTCATCACCTGTTCCCGATATGAGCAGACTTTCTGGGATATGGCCTGGGAAATGAGGAATTAACCATGCTGACCTTTAAAAATGTAACCTTTCAATATAAGGAGGAGGACTTCTCCATCATCGACCACCTCTTCTTCCATGTGGAGGATGGAGAGTTTGTGTCCATCATCGGCCCTTCCGGCTGCGGAAAGAGTACTATTTTTCGTCTGGTGAACCGGCTGCAGGATCCAAAAAGCGGCGAAATCCTGGTGGATGGAATGCCCATTGACAGCCAAAAGCATTACTGCGGCTATATGCCCCAGCAGGATATGCTCCTTCCATGGCGCACCGTATTGGAGAATATTCGGCTGCCGCTTGAGATTCAGGGCGGTTTTTCCAATTCCGGGATGAATCAACGTGCGGAACAGGCGCTGGCGGCTGTTGGCCTGGAGGGCCAGGGAAGAAAATTCCCCAAAGAACTCTCCGGTGGTATGCGCCAGCGGGTGGCCTTCGCCCGGACAGTGCTCACCGGTTCCAACCTCCTCCTGTTGGACGAACCGTTTTCGGCGCTGGATTATCTGACCCGTCTGACCATGCGGGAATGGCTGTTGGAACAATGGGAGCGGGAGCGCAAAACGATACTTTTCGTCACCCATGATGTGGAGGAAGCGCTGTTCCTCTCCAGCCGGGTATTGGCTGCGGAGGGAGCGCCCATCACCCGGCTGCGCTCCTTCCGGGTTCCCGCCGGGTATCCCCGGACGCTGGCGACCCTGCAGCAGTCAGAGATGCTGGTGCAAAAGGAACACCTCATTGCCATGCTCAGGAGGAAGGTATCATGAGACAATCCAATCGGGGCAACCTCCCGGCCGCAATGCTGGTACTGGCACTTCTTATGCTCTGGCAAGCTGCTGCCATGGGCATGGATGCGGCCTATATTCTGCCAGGCCCGGTACAGGTGGCCCTGCGGCTGTGGGAACTGCGGGTTCCTCTCTTTTGCGTGCATCTGCCCGCAACCATGACGGTGGTGGGCGTTGGCCTTGTGATTTCCATTGTTCTCGGACTTGGGCTTGCCATTTTGATGGATGGACACCCGGCCGCGAAAAAAGCGCTGTACCCGCTGATCATCGCTTCTCAGACCATTCCCACCACGGCCCTTGCGCCATTGTTTGTGCTGTGGTTTGGCTACAGCCTGTGGAGTAAGGTGCTGGTAACCGTGTTGATGACCTTTTTCCCCATCACCATCACAGTGTTTGACGGATTCCGGTCGGTGAAAACGGAGATGACGGAACTGCTATTTACCTTCGGAGCCGACAAACGGCAAATTTTCTGGAAACTGAAGCTTCCGGCAGCCCTTCCCTGCTTTTTTTCCGCCATCAAAATGGCAGTGCCTCTGTCCATCATCGGAGCAGCCATCGGAGAGTGGCTGGGTGCCCAGAGCGGCCTTGGTTATTTTAGCCGCCGGATGATGACACAGCTGGACGGAGCCGGGGTTTTTGCACCCATTTTGCTGCTGTCTGTGGCAGCCATGATTCTTGTGGCGGTGGTCAGTGTCATTGAAAAACGCGTCATAACCTGGCGCGGCCAATAAAAAGAGGATGAACTGTTTATGAAAAAAAGGATTGCGCTGCTCCTGACAGCGATGATGTTACTTACCCTGCTGACCGGCTGTGCCCAACAAAAAGGCGCCGGGAACGGTGAGGCCCTTCGGAAGATCAATGTGGTGCTGGATTGGTACCCCAATGCCCTGCATGCCTTTCTCTACACCGCCATCGAGCGGGGTTATTACAGGAAGGAAGGGTTGGATGTGAAGATTCAGTTCCCTGCCAATGAAAACGATGCTCTGTCCCTGGTGGCCGCCGGCAAGGCGGAGATCGGCATGTACTATGAGCACGATATCATTCAGGCAGTTGCCAATCAGAATATCGGTGTGAAGTCTATTGGTGCTGTGGTACAGTCCCCCCTGAATGTTATCCTGTCTCTGACAGAAAAGAACATCCACAGCCCCAGGGATCTGGCGGGCAAGACTGTAGGTCATGCCGGCACGAGCCTCAGCGAAGCTCTGGTACGGACCATGATGGAGGCTGACGGCGCGGATTTTTCCAGCGTGAGGATGATGAATGCAGGCTTCGACCTGATGAATTCCATGACTACCGGCAATGTGGACGCCACCATCGGCTGCCTTGTAAATCACGAGGTACCCCAGATGGAGGAAGAGGGATTCCACGTAAACTATTTTATGGTCAATGAATATGGCATCCCAAATTACTATGAGACCGTGTTCCTGGCCGGTGACAAAATGATAGAAACTGAGCCGGAGGTGCTGACGGGCTTCCTGCGGGCCTCTGCCAGGGGTTTTGCGGATTTTCAGGCAGACCCGGACGCCTGCCTGAAAATTTTGTTGGACTATCAGAACGAAGAAAATTTTCCTTTGTCTCCCACTGTGGAGAAAAAGTCCTGCCAAACACTGCTGCCACGGATGGAAACGGATAACGCTCCCTTCCTGAGCCAGACCGCAGAAAACTGGCAGGCCAACATTAATTGGATGTACAACACCGGGCTGATTAAAAGAAAGATAGACGTCTCACAGGTGATGGCAAAGTTCGCCACAGATTGATGTCATGCCCATCCTACCTGAAAATCCCCCTGGACAGAACCCGTTCAGGGGGATTGTTCAAACTTCAAGCATATATCTTCACACATCCACGGGATATTTATATGGATTTCATTCCTTGCTTACTTGCTTACCTCCTGATAGCGATCATACGCGTCCTCATAAATCTTGATCATATCTTTCAGGCCCATATCCTCCAGCTGTTTGACATAATCATCCCAGCCCTTGTCAATGCCGCCTTTGGTGATCCACTCCGCCCGGGTAGTGGCCACAAACTTGTCGATATCCGTTCGGTAGGTGGCCAGAGCTTCTGTTTCCTCAGCAGTAAACATGACGGAAGGATAAGGTGTGGTGATAAAGGGATCTCCCAGTTTCGAAAGTTCCACTTTCAGACCATCACCACTTTCCGGGGATAATTTGATTTTGTCCTGGAATTCAGGGCTTACATATTTGGGCCCGAAATCCCGCAGGCTCTGATCCCAGTACCAGGCATCCGCACTGGTCCCTTCCGGAGGATCATTCAGGGTATAGGTTCCATCGTCGTTCTTGTTGATCACTGTACCGATCGCGCCCCAGAAGTTCTGGATACTGGCCTCCCCGTCATAGAACTGATCCAGCCAGCGTGCCGCAATCTCAGGTGTTTTGCAGGATGCCGTGATTTCTGCCTCATTCCGCATGATGCTGTAAACACCATTCGGATCCCCTTCTGCATATTGCTTTCCATCCGGGCCCTTTATCGGGGGCAATGCAATATATTCCGGAGACCATTTCCCGAAAAATGCATCCGGGGTCCAGGCATAATCAAGCCCTACCAGGGAAGCCGCTTCATTCTGGCGTTTGCCGTTCTGCATGGTCTCATCCTGCGTGAAGGATTCCGGATCAATAATGCCTTCCTGGAAGAGCGTATTCAGCCATTTGATTCCTTCCTTATAATTGTCCGCCGTCGGATAGTACACCAGGCTGCCATCCTCCTGAACCATCATATTGGTGCCACTCAAATCGGTAATTCCAAAGGGATTCAGCAAGTCCATGGGAAGGCCCTTTGCTCCGCATATGGGAAACTCATCATCCGGATCGCCGTTTCCATTGGCATCCTTTGTTTTAAAAGCGCGGAGAACATCGGTAAGCTCCTCAATGGTGGAAGGTTCCTTCAGATTCAGGTTATCCAGCCACTTTTTGTTGATAATCGGCTGATTGCGGGTCTGCGGCCGGGAAGGAAGATTCTTTGGCAGGGAATAGATCTTTCCGTCCGGGAAGGTAACAATGGTCTCAAAAGTGGGAACGATCTTCATTGCTGCCTTCAGGTTGGGCATATACTGGTCCATCAGATCCGTCAGGTCCAGAAACAGATCCGTATTATTGATGATGTCCGCATCATTGAATGTTTCACTTCCAAGAATCACATCCGGCAATTCGTGACTGGCCAGAAGAATGGATTTTTGCTCACCCCAGTCGTTTAAAGACTGAACCTGCCACTTTGGCTGGACATTGCTTTCCTTCTCCAGATCCTTGAGCCACTGATTCTGGGTAAAGGAATCGCCCATACTTCCCCAACGTGTCGTCAGCACCGTCAGGGTAACAGGGTCTTTGGTAATCGGCAGCCCTTCCTTGTTGAAGCTTTCCTTTTCAGAAGGTTCCGCTGCGGTGGATTTTTTTCCGGTATCTTTCGCGGCTTTCTTGTCCTCGCCGCCGCTTCCGCATCCGGATACCAATGAGACAATCAGGACTGCTGTCAGCAAAAAGCTGGCTGCTCTTTTGAAAATGGCTTTCATTTTTTGAAATACCTCCTTGTTTCTTTTATGAGAAGCAACCCAGGAAACTGCTTCCGGAAATATATAATAGAGCACTAACCTTTCACGGCTCCAATCATAACCCCCTGGTTGAAATATTTCTGGACAAAGGGATAGAACACCATGATGGGGAGAGTGGAAACGATGATGACTGCATAACGCATGAGTGCGGCTTTCCGAAGGGCAATCTGCGCCGCCTCGCCGGTCCCCATGGCACTCTGCATATTATTGGTAATCAGGATATCCCTCAGAATAAGCTGAAGAGGATAAAGATTCGGATCCTTCAAATAAATCAAGGCATTAAAATAGGAATTCCAGTGCCAAACTGCCGTCCACAGCCCAATCACCGCAAGGATCGCCTTGGACAGGGGAATCACAATCTGAAAGAAATACCGGATATTCCCACATCCGTCAATTTGAGCAGCGTCCCACAAATCCGCCGGAATACTGGTGCTGAAGAAAGTACGTGCTACAATGATATTGTAAACGGATACGGAAAAAGGCAGAACCATTACCCAGAAGGTATCATACAAATGAAAATCCTGCACGGTAAGATAGGTGGGAATGAGTCCTCCGCTGAAAAACATGGTAAACACAAACAGAAAGGTAAAAAACCCACGACCTGCCAGATCCCTGCGGGACAGGGCATAGGCAGCCGGAATATTGACTGCGATCCCAATCAGGGTCCCCACGAGGGTATAGGCTATGGTATTTCGATATCCGATCCAGATATCCGCATGTTTGAGAAGCTCCCCGTATCCATCCAGGGTAAATCCCACCGGATAAAACCAGACCTTTCCCGCTGAAACGGCATAAGGGCTGCTGAAGGAAGCAATCACCACAAAATACAAAGGATAAAGTACGATAATGAGTATAAGGACTGCAAAGATATATATAAAAAGATTGAATATGAGATCCGATTGATTCCGGCGGATCTTAGCAGGCTTTTTTGCGGAAGTCCGGATAACCATGCCTTTTCCCCTTTCCTACCACAGACTGTTTTCACTGAATCTCTTTGAAATCTGATTGACGGCAAACAACAATATGAAGTTAATGACAGTATTGAACATATTGATGGCTGCCGAGTAACTGTACTGGGCACTGAGAATACCCATTTTATAAACATAGGTGGAGATCACTTCACTGGTCTTCAGATTCATGTCATTCTGCATAAGGTAAACCTTTTCAAAGCCCAGACCCATCAAACCGCCAACTCTCATGATAAGAAGAATAACGGCCGTGGGGATCAGCATGGGAACGTCGATGTGCCACATCTTCTGCCGCTTGTTGGCGCCGTCTACTGTTGCTGCCTCATACAGGCTTGGATCCACAGAAGATAAAGCCGCGATGTAAATAATACTGTCCCAGCCGAAATTCTGCCAGATATCCGACCATACATATACACTGGAAAAGGCTCCGGCGCTGCCCATCAGATTTGGAGCCTCCTTCCCGAACAGACGATAGGTATTTCCAATCAAACCGCTGCCGGGGGAAAGAAACAGTATGATAATCCCAACCATAACCACGGTGGAAATAAAATGAGGAAGATAGGTTATGGTCTGAAAGCTTTTCCGGAACCAGTTACTCTTCATCTGATTGACGACAAGAGCCAGTAAAATGGGCAGCGGAAAGCCCGCGGCCAGGCTGTAGAGATTGATGACAAGCGTATTGCGAATGGTGGTGTCAAATTGAAAGGACTTGAAGAACTTCGTAAAATATTTATGCCATGGATCTGCCCAGGAACTTCCTGTAATGCCCGTAGCCGGTTTGAAATCCTTAAACGCTATGATAACCCCGTACATGGGCTTGTATGCAAAGCATATCAGCAATATAACCGCCGGCAGTAAAAGGAGATACAGTCCCAGGTTCCGGCGGATCCGCCGCCACAGATGCTGCATCTTCCCTTTCACAGGTTGTTGTGTATTTGCCGAAATCATCCCGCAGCCCCTCTCTTTTTCCATCCATGCTGATCCCTGTCCACTATATCGATGCGGTTATCGTTAACATCAGTACAAACGTAATATACCAAATCATTTTCAGTATGTCAAGGGGAAATACCCAAAAAATTTGGATGTTTTATAAGATGGATTACCTAAAATAAAGCTTGCCTTTTCCCTGAGTCAGCCTTTATAATAGAAATATGGCAAAATATAATGATTATTTTGGGTTTATCGTTATCCCAAACACAGAGGAGCATGTATATTGAAAGCTATTTTTTCATCACAGTCTGTACTGCTGAAGACAGCAGCAGAAGGGGGGATTCCATGGTTACTTTGAAGGATATTGCCCGGGAAGCAGGCGTCAGCGTTATGACCGTCTCCCGGGTGGTAAACGGTAATTTTTCCAAGGTATCGGTGGAAAACATAAAAAAGATACAGGCCATCATAGAAAAAAAGCATTATGTCCCCAATTCCACCGCCCGTTCTCTGTCTTCCAAATCCTCCCGTATTGTTTCCCTCATCGTCCGGGGCCGGGGAAATGAGCTGACCAACCCCTACAATGCCACCATGGTTGGGGAAATCGTGCCGTTGATCCAGAAACAGGGCTATTATCTGATGTTGCATTTCACGGATCAATATGGAGATATCACCCAGCGGCTCCGGGCCTGGAACGTGGAAGGCGCCATTTTCGTGGGTACCTTTGACGGAGAAATCCAGAAGATCATACGGGACAACCAGATCCCCCTGATTTTTACCGACAGTTACAGCCGGGTCCGGCAGATTACCAATGTCGGGGTGGATGATTACAAAGGCGGGGAACTGGCTGCCCACTATCTGCTCAAAAATGGTCACAAAAACTTCGCCTTCGTCGGATGGGCGCTTGCCTCCGGAGTTGTACGGGGCAGATTCAAAGGCTTTCGGGAAACCCTCGAAAAGGCCGGTTACCCTTTGGACCGTTCCCATATTTTAGAAGTTAAGGATTCCCTATCAGATATCGTGAGTGCCATATGTGGATTTGAAGAAGACCACGTCGCCATTTTCACATCTGCTGATCTGCTTGCCGTTACACTGATGGATCGCCTCCGGGAGCGGAATCGAATCGCCCCCAGGGATTATTCCATTATCGGTTTTGATGATCTGTCCATCGCAGGCTGCGTCACACCCAGGCTGACCACCATAAGCCAGAGCTTCCCCAAAAAGGCCAAAGCGGCAACGGACCTTCTGTTCCGGCATATTCAGGATCCCACTGCACCTTCCGAAAATGTAACCCTGGATGTTCATCTTGTCAGCAGGGAATCGGTTTCCTGCCGACACCGGGATGGACATGGCCCGATGCCGGTATCCTGAATTGACTCATCCGAGTGAAAAGTTTTCCTCTTTTCTTGACTTCCCCGAATCGCAGGTCTATAATAAATGCGAATGCGAACCATTTGCATTTAAATGCAAAGGATACTGCGAATATTGACACAAACTATGGTCAAGTTAATTGAGAAAGAAGAAAAGAGGTCTGCCACAGATGAAAAGATTCCGGAACCTTCTGCTTGCAGAATGCCTGGCCCTTCTGCTTTTGACCGGATGCAGTCCGTCACGGAACCCTTCCGTTCCGGGAAGAGACGGGCAAGAGCCACATAAGGAAAAGCTGTCTGTCTGTGCCAGCTTTTATCCCATGTATGATTTTGCCCGGAAGATCGGCGGTGACAAAGTCCATGTCATCAACATGGTGCCGGCCGGAACCGAGCCCCACGACTGGGAACCTGCCGCTTCTGATATCGTGGCGCTGGAAAAAGCCGATGCTTTTATTTACAACGGTGCCGGTCTGGAGGGTTGGACCGGAGATGTCCTGGCCTCCCTCCGAAACAGGAATCTGATCACGGTGGAGGCTTCCAAAAACGTTCCTCTCCTGAAGGAACAAGGCTCAGAAAAGGACAAAGGAAGCAAGCCGGCATCGGACCCTCATGTCTGGCTTAATCCACAGTATGCCAAAAAAGAAATGGAGAACATAAAAAACGGGTTTGTGAAAGCGGATCCCAACAACCAAAGCTATTATGAAGCCAACTATACCAAATACGCAGGTGAAGCGGATCAGCTGGACAGGGAGCTGAAGGATACCTTTTCCGCCCTGCCGAAGAAAGACATCGTCGTGGCCCACCAGGCCTTCGGATATCTGTGTGAAGCTTATGGCCTCCATCAGATCGGTGTGGAGGGCCTGGTACCCGATTCGGAACCGGATCCGGCAAGAATGGCCGAGATCATTGAACTGGCACGGAAATACGATATAAAGGTGATCTTTTTTGAGGAACTGGTCAGTCCCAAGGTATCCGAAACCATAGCCGACGCCGTCGGCGCTGATACCGCTGTGCTGAACCCCATCGAAGGCCTCAGTGAAAAACAGCTGGCTTCGGGCGATGATTACTTTTCCGTCATGCGTCAGAATGCCAGAGCTCTGAAAAAAGCCCTGCAGTAGAAACTCCCAGAAAGAAAATTTGCAGTAAAATGGGTGGAAAAATAAAAAATCCGGCGGATGAACTGGTAAAAAGGATGGAAGGAAGAAGAGAAGAAAAAATGTCCGACAGAAACGTGATCGAAGCAAAAGACTTAAGTTTTGGATATGGAAACGAACCCATCTTCGAAGGAGTCAGCTTCTCCGTCCGCCCGGGGGATTTTATCGCCATTATCGGTTCCAACGGAGCCGGCAAGAGCACTCTGCTGCGGCTGATACTGGGAGAGCTGGCACCGTCTTCGGGGGACCTTCATCTGTTGGGCCAGGACATCCGCCAGTTCCGGGACTGGCCGAAGATTGGCTATCTTCCACAGAATGGGCTGGGATCCGGAGCCGACTTCCCTGCCACTGTCCAGGAGATCGTGCAGGCCAATTTGTTTTCCCGCATCGGCCTGATGCGCTTCCCGAAAAAGGAGCACCGGGAAAAAACGCTTCGCGCGTTGGAACTGGTAGGAATGAAGGATTACGCCGGGCGAATGATCGGGGAGCTTTCCGGCGGACAGCAGCAGAGAGTTCTGCTGGCACGGGTTCTGGTAAACGATCCGGAAATCATGCTGCTGGATGAGCCGACCAACGGAGTCGATGCCCGTTCCGTCCGGTCCTTCTTCGAATTGCTGTCAGAATGCAACCGGGAAGCCGGGCTCACCATTGTCATGGTGACCCATGATATCGCCCGGGCCGAAAACCATGTTTCCAGGGTTCTGTGCCTGGAAGAGGGATCCCTTGTGGAGCTGAAGAAAACCCAGGTTGAAAAGGAGCTTTCCCAAAAACACAAACACCAAAGGAGGCCGGATCATGGCAATTCTGGAATATGATTTCATGCGGCGGGCTTTTCTGGCAGGGATTCTGCTTGCCGTCATTGTCCCCTGCATCGGGATCATTGTCGTACTGAAGCGCCTTTCCATGATGGGGGACGCCCTGTCCCATACATCCCTGGCCGGGGTCGCTGCCGGTCTGGTCATGGGCATCAACCCCATTCTGGGTGCCGTGGTTGCCTGTATTGCTGCAGCATTGGGTATTGAGGCCATCCGCAAACGGATCCCGAAGTTCTCTGAGATGTCCATTGCCATCATCATGTCGGCAGGCATCGGCCTTGCAGGGGTATTGTCCGGTTTTGTCAAAAACGCAGCCAATTTCAACAGCTTTTTATTCGGCAGTATTGTGGCCATCAGCGATTTTGAAATGGTCCTGGTTGTCTGTATCAGCTGCGCTGTGCTGCTTACCTTCCTGCTGCTGTATAAAGAGCTGTTCTACATCGCCCTGGACGAACGGTCTGCCCGGCTGGCCGGCATCCCGGTAAAATCGATCAACTTCATTTTTACAATACTGACCGCCGTTACCGTTTCCATTGCCGCGCGGACGGTAGGTGCCCTGATCGTTTCCTCCCTGATGGTGGTGCCGGTGGCCTGCGGCATGCAGGTGGGGAAAAGCTATCAACAGACGGTTCTGTACTCCATTCTTTTTGCCGTTTGCTTTACCATAGCCGGATTGTTTCTCTCCTATTACCTGCGGCTGAAACCCGGCGGCACCATTGTCCTGATTGGTGTGCTGTGCCTTGTGGTCCTGCTGCTGGTTAAAAGGGTCCTGGCCCGCCGTACCGTATCGGCTGTTGCAGACCGGAACTAAAAATAAAACAAACGGAAGCTATAAACTACAAATCGTAAACGGAAGCTACAAACAAAAAGGATAAATGAAAGGAGGGGCAGGCTCCCTGCCAAACCCCCAATTAACGGAAACAATGGGACGAGCCCTGCTGTAATGGAAATGAAAAAGCAAAACATCGAATGGCCGTCCGGTCTGAAACGGACAAAGCCCCGGGAGAAGGTGCTCTCCGTACTGGAGCATGCGGAAAAGCCCCTGAGCGCCATGGACGTCCGCACCGAGATCGAAAAGGACGGCAGCACCGTCTGGATGTCCACCATATATCGGATTCTGGAGCTTTTTGAGAAAAAAGGCATGGTCCTTAAAGTTGCCATGATGGACAATGAAATGGCATTGTATGAGCTGAACCGATCCCGGCACAAGCATTACGCCATCTGTCTGGGCTGCCGAAAAATTCTGCCCATGGACAACTGCCCCATGGGAAATTTTGTCCCAAAAATAGAGGAGGAGGATTTCCATGTGGTAGGCCATCATATCGTCGTATATGGCTACTGCAGGGAATGCTCCTCCAAAAAATCGAAGTAAAGTGCGTCAAACAGTTGTTTGATTGCTTTGTTTACATGGCATCCTCTTTCAGGGCGTCAATGATATTCTCCTTCTTGACCTTTGCGGTGGAGTACAGCATCGTGACCCCCACAATGACAAAGATCAGAACAATTGCGATCAGGTAGCTCTTCCAGGGCAGAGCAAAACCAACCTCATACACATCTTCCTCCATCCTGTGCAGAAGAAAGGAAATCCCAACACTGACCGGCACCCCAAACATCAGCGATTTCAACCCATAAAAGATACTTTCAAACCGAATCATCTTGTTGAAGCTCCGCGGGGTCATGCCAACCGAACGCAGCATGGCAAACTCGTGCCGGCGCAAAGCAATATTGGTGGTGATGGTATTGAAGATATTGGCAACGCATATAAGGCTGATCAGAGTGATAAACCCGTAGATGAAAACACGGAGTACGGTAATAAGATTCCGTTCGCTCTGTGCCTCAGCAGCGACGTTATAAATATAGGTCCTGTTCGAAAATTCCTTGAGCTTCTCCCGGATCTGTGTTTCCACTTTGTCGGCATTCTCCTTGTCACAGCTCAGGAATAGCTGCTGATAGCTGATATGGCCTTCGGAATCCAGATCCTTGAAATCATCCGGCAGGCTGTCAAAAACCGTACTGCTGACCACTCCTTCCACCTCCAGCAGAGAAGAAACAAGTATGCCCATGGGTCTTTGGTCCGTCAGCAGCCCAATCTCCATCTCCACTTTGTGATTTCCTTCGCTTTCATCCGCCAAATCCTCAGAGGAAAAGTGCAGGGAGTCCCCCGGTTTCATATCCAGAAGCTCTCCTCCGGTACGTTTCCCACGGACAAAGGTCTGTCCGTAATTGATCAGAATCATCCGCGGATGCTCCGGATCCCGATATTCCGCAGGATTCACACCCAATTCAGCGGTATACCGGTCAAAGCTCTCATCATCCGGACAGGCAAGTTTGATTCGAAAATCGCCTGTTTCATCCTTATCATAGACCTGATGCAGCAGCTTCGAAAGCTTTGCATCCTTTATTGGGTAGGAACCAACGGTTTCTTTCATCCGAGTGGTTTCCTTTACGCCCTCCAGGACAGCAATTTCCTGATTGACCTGTTGGATTCCTTCCCCTGCATTCATATAGGATACCATCAGATCATAGTTGACGCCGGTTTGCATATAACTTCCGCTCCTTTCCAGAGCTTCCGCATAATAGGAGACCGTGAGAAACAACACCAGACTGATGGTAAGCGATATTACAGTGGAACGGTACTTTTTCCGGCTGCGCTTAAAATTTTTCAGGGCGATTTCCCCTTCAAAACCAAACAGGGCACGGATCAGCCGGGATGTCTTCACCGATTTGCGGGTCAGATGCACCTCTTTAGTCTGGCGGATCGCGTCAATGGGCATAATCTTCGATGCCCGCCGGGCAGGAACCCACACCGAGACAAAAATGGTCAAAGCGGCCAATATGGCAGCTGCCACAATGGACGGAAGGGATACATGCAGCGCAAGTCCGGCTTCGGAGGAAAAGTTGGCAAAGCTGTTCAACAGCGGCCGAATGGCGGAAAGGGTAATGCCGATGCCGGCAATCCCTGCAAGAATCCCCAGGGGGATCCCGACAACGCCAAGGAGGAAGCCTTCAAAATACACGCTGTGGCGCTTCTGCTGCCTGGTTGCGCCTACACTGGCCAGCATCCCCAGCTGGCTGACCCGCTCAGAGATGGAAATGGCAAACGCATTGTAGATCAGCGATATGGATGCCACCATAATAATGATAAGGAATATCGAAGCAAACCCATAAATCGCATTCTGTGCCGATTCGTTTGCAACAATGCCGCTGTACCGCAGGAGTTCTTTGTTATATTCCACATGGCTGTCCTCCAGGCCGATGTTTCCTGCAATTTTATCGACATCCCTGAAAAAGCTATGTCTCAGCTTCCCTGCGGTCAGGGTAACAGTTACGGTATCCTCCGGACTCAGCACATTCTCATCCAGACGGGTAATGGAAGTATACCCCGGGGCAGAGATGGGCTCAAATCTGGGGCGTTCCATGATTCCCGCCACGGTATACGTGCGGGTCTGTTCCGGAACAAAAGTTTCGTACGGACTTTCTCCGTCTTCGTTATCCGATTGGATCTGAAAGGGAACGGACTGACCCAGGATATCCCCATCCGAAGTATCCGAATTTTTACGTTTTCCCACCTGAAAGGAAATGGTGTCCCCCACATGGTATTCCACACCGCCGTTGGTCTTCAGATGCTCCGGCAGCAAAAGTTCCCCGTCGTTCTGGGGCATATGTCCTTCCAATAATTTCACCGGCATACTTTTGTAACTGGCGTCACTGAATTTTTCCACAAACAAATAGGGTTTATCCTGATTTTTTCCATCCTTCAGCTTCGCATATCCCACATCCTGTGTCAGAGAGATCTCCGGCTTGAAATCGGCCTTCTCAAAAGCGGACACATCTTCCATCCGCACCCCGGAGATCCTGGCATGCCAGTTTCCGGTATCCGCCATGGTCTCCCTGAACATGGTATCCAGAAAAGAAGAGCAGAACGTGGATACGGCGGCAATCATGGCAGTGGACAGGATGATCCCGATCAGGGTCACCACCGTCCATTTCCGGTTGGACTTCATGCTGCGAAGGGTAAAGCGGCTCATTACATTCATTTCCGGATCACCTCATCACTGGCAATGCGTCCGTCTTCAATGGAAATGACACGATCCGCCTGCAGCGCAATGTTCGTATCATGAGTAATCAGAATCAGGGTCTGATAATACTTTTCGTTGGACATACGCAGCAAATGCACAATGTCCGCACTGTTGGCACTGTCAAGATTTCCGGTGGGCTCATCCGCCAGCATCAGAGCCGGATTGTTGATCAGAGCCCGGCCGATGGATACACGCTGCTGCTGCCCGCCGGAAAGCTGATTGGGCAGATGATGGACACGGTCGCTGATATTCAGGGTGCTGAGCATATCAGCAAGCTTCTTTTTATCCGGCTTTCTCCCATCCAGCAGCAGGGGCAGGGTGATATTCTCCTCCACATCCAATACAGGAATCAGATTATAGAATTGATAAATCAATCCCACCTGCCGTCTCCGGAAAATGGCCAGTTTGGTTTCATCCAGCTGATAAATATCGGTGCCTTCGAGGAATACTTTCCCCGAAGTCGGGCGGTCCACACCGCCCAGGATATGAAGAAGAGTGGATTTGCCGGACCCGGACGGACCGATAATGGCGACAAATTCCCCCTTGTCTACCGAAAAGCTCACATCGTCCAGGGCACGGACCTTTGCTTCTCCGCGACCATATGTTTTTGTCAGGCTTTCCACCCGAAGAATTTCCAAAATAATCTACCTCCCCACGCAAAGCAGTCTTCCGATACAACAGCATCTTCTGCAGTTTGCGCTTATTTTCATTTCCCTCCCATGGGATCCGGCATTATTTTAAATTCTGCATGTGACAATCCGGTGACTATCCAAAAGATTTATGATTTTTATTCCGGTAAATTTCCTGATTGATAGAAACCTGTTTCCTGTTTGTATCCCTGATAACAAAACATCCGATTCCTATCCTAAAATATTTTATAGTTATTATTTTTTGGGAAAACGCAAAATGAATTCCGCTCCGCCCTCCAAAGCATTTTTGGCACTCAGGGTGCCGCCCTGTGCCTCTACAATGGCTTTTGCCATGGCCAGGCCAATCCCCACACTGTTGTCGGCAGAGTTTTTTCCTTTATAAAAGCGCTCGAAAAGATAAGGCAGATCCGCTTTGTCGATTCCCGGACCGCCGTCCCGTACTTTGATTTCCGTAAAGAGAACATTGGAAGAAGCGAAAATATGGAGTTCACCGCCTGCCGGCGTATGCTCCGTACAATTCTTCAGGATGTTGGTCAACGCTTCCGCCGTCCAGTTTTCATCGCAGGACAAAGTGCCTTCCCCGGCCTGAACGGAAACGGTCTGCTCCTTAAGCTCCATGGAGATCCGTATCGGATCAATCGTCTTATCAATCAGGCGGGAAAGCGGGACAGGGGTGGATCGGAAGGAAACCGCTTCCGCATCCAGCCGGGAAATCTTCAGCAGCGCATTGGTAAGCCAGGTCAGACGTTTCAGCTGCATCTGCAGCTGTGCCGTAAATTCATTCCGCCGATCCTCATCCAGCTGACTGTCCTCCAGTAACTCCGTCATGACAGACATGGAAGTCAGCGGTGTCTTGAACTGATGGGAGATATCGGACAGGGCATCCGCCAATTGCAGCTTGTCCCTCTTCAGCTGTTCGCTTCTCTCATTCAGGGACACGGTCACCTTGTAAATTTCGCTTTTCAGGATGGACAGTTCGCCTTCCTCGTTGTCCGGAAGCTCCAGGGCATATTCCCCGTCATTCACCCGCTTCAGATAATCCCCCAGAGAAGAGAGCTGCCGGTATTGTCTCCGGACAAACATCAAAAAAAGGATGTCCAGCAGCAGGCAGCCGCCCCCGGTTGCCACAGCCGCAGCCGGCGAAAAGGCATGGACGACGGCGACGGCTGCTATCGTAATCAGCAGCATAATGCACAGCAACTTTCTGATTTCCCGGTTTCGCAGCCATTTCATCAAATTCATTTCCGCCTCCTTCCGGTCATTGTTCTCAATGGACTATCCTCGTATCCTCTTTCCGACTGCATCATTTCCATACCGCTGTCCACGGCGCAGAGGTTATTCCGTTTCCGACAGCTCCGGTATTTCTTTATATTCCATTGTCCATAGTGGCACAGACAATCCCATTCCAAAAAGCAATCCTAAAAAGTGATTCTTCCCATTGGGCTGCTTTCAGCTACTCTCCCATCCGGTACCCCATCCCGCGGACCGTCTGAAGCAGCACGGGATGCTGCGGATCCTCCTCAATCTTTTCCCGCAGGCGTTTGATGTATACCGTAAGTGTATTGTCATTCACAAAATCCCCGCCTGCATCCCAGATTTCCTCCAGCAGCTGTCTGCGGGTAAGAAGCTGTCCCCGGTTCGTGGCAAACGTCTGCAGCAGCCGATATTCCAAAGCAGTCAGGGGGATCTCGATACCGTTTTTCATCACTTTGCCCTTGCCCGTGTCAATGGTAAGCCCGTTCAAACGGATGATGTCCCTTTCGTCCCCACCTGCACGGCGCAGTACGGTGCGGACCCTGGATAAAAGCTCCCGCAGGCGGAAAGGCTTGGCAATATAATCATCGGCGCCCATGTCCAGGCCTCTTACCACATTGGATTCCTCATTGAACACGGTGAGAAAAATAATCGGGGTATCCAAAGTTTTTTTGATCTCCCTGCAGAGATCATAACCATTTCCGTCCGGAAGGGATACATCCAGAATGGCCAGATCAAAGTCCTGTATCTTAATTTTCTTCTGCGCGGAAGCAGTATCCCGGCAGGTCGTTACTCCGTAGCCCTCTTCCCGCAGGGCATAGGAAAGCCCCATAACAATGGTATTGTCATCCTCCACCAGTAAAATCTGCTTCACGATCCGCCCACACTCCCTTTCTGTTTATATTTTTTGCTTTTATCGTTTGAGATAACAGCAGTGAATTTTCTTTGTGATTCGTGTCCATTGTAACAGATTTGCATTTTTATGTAAATCGAAAATACGGTTATTGACAATTATGTATAGCAGCTATACAATAGAACTATTGGCCGATTCATTGGCCGGCAAATACCTGGGGGGATGATTTTGAGCATCAGCGAGCTTCTGCTGGACGTGATCAGCGAGTTTTATGAAACAGACAACCGGGCGAGGACGTTTGGCACCGATACAGAACTTTATCATTCGGAGATCCATATGCTCCAGTGCATCGCGGACCATCCTGCCCTGCACATCTCCGGCCTTGCACGCCTTCTGGAGGTAACGCGCGGAGCGGCATCGCAGACTGCCAAAAGGCTGGAACGAAAAGAAATGATCGTGAAGAAGGCCAGTCCGGAAAGTGAGAAAATGGTCGTGCTCCGGTTAACCAAAAAAGGAAACGTTGCAGTGGAGCATCACAAAAAGGCACATGAGCATTACGATGGGATGATCGGTAAGGTTCTGAATGACGCGGGCCCGGATCAGATCAACTTTCTTGCGGATTTTTTACGGTCATTTGAGAAAAGCTTGAAAGAAGAGAACCGCGGAAAGAGCAGCAGGAACCAGTAAAAAGTTCCCGGAAACCAATGAAGATGGATTTGTAAAGATACAGGAGAAGGAGACCTGGAATGGACAAGGAGTACCTGATACATGATAAGCCATTGAAGGCTTTGTTTGTTTTTTCATTACCAATGATTATCGGAAATATCTTTCAGCAGTTCTATACCATGGTGGATTCCATGGTAGTCGGACGTTATGTCAGTGAGAATGCTCTGGCTGCAGTGGGAGCATGCTATTCCCTGACAAATGTATTTATCTGCATCGCCATGGGAGGCGGTGTGGGAGCTTCCGTTCTTACCAGCCGCTATTTTGGCGCCAGAAACTATCAGAAAATGAAGCGATCCGCCTATACGGCCATGCTGGCATTTTTGGGTATAGCTGTTTTACTGGGCGCTTTCGGCTTACTGACCGGCAGAAAGATCATGCAGCTTTTACGGACCCCGGCCTCAATACTGGACATGGCAACGGTCTATCTGAACATCTACTTTATCGGCCTCCCGTTTTTGTTTATTTATAATGTGCTTTCCGCCATGTTCAACGCCATTGGACGTTCCCGTATTCCATTGTATTTATTGATTTTCTCATCCGTCCTGAATATCTTTCTGGATGTATATATGGTGACATCCCTTCATATGGGCGTTGCAGGGGTTGCCTGGGCCACCCTGATCGCGCAGGGGATTTCCGCTGTCGTATCCCTTTTTCTGTTTCTTCGTACTTTATCAAAGTACACGGATGAAAGCACCGGGGACGATGCTCCGAAAGAGACAGGGAAATCCGCCGGAAACCGGACGGAAGAAGGGCAAAAACCAAAGCAGGAACTGTTCAGCTGGGAAGAGTTGAAAGACATGTCCCGGATCGCGCTTCCCTCGATTTTACAGCAATCCACCGTTTCCATCGGCATGATGCTGGTCCAGTCGGTCGTAAACAGCTTTGGACCGAAAATGCTGGCAGGTTTTTCTGCCGCAATGCGGATTGAAAGCATCTGCGTGGTTCCAATGACGGCCATTGGAAACGCCATTTCTTCCTATGTGGCACAGAACATCGGCGCGAATCAGCTGGATCGTGTGCGAAAGGGATACCGGGCTGCAAATCTTCTGGTTGCAGCGTTTGCCGTTGTGATCTGCGTTGTGCTGGAATCCTGCTATACCGGAATCATAAGCTCTTTTCTGGGCAGTGACGGAACACAGGTTGCCTTGCAGACCGGATCGAATTATCTGAAATTCATGGGATGGTTTTTCATAATCATTGGCCTGAAGATGGTTACAGACGGCGTTCTGCGGGGCGCCGGGGATATGAAAATGTTTACGATTGCCAATTTTGTCAATCTGGCAATTCGTGTTACCTTTGCCGTCACCATGGCACCACGGTTTGGAATTGACATGATCTGGACTGCCGTACCCATTGGATGGCTGGTGAATTTCATTATTTCCTTTTCAGAATACCGTACCGGAAAATGGCAGACCATTGCAGAAGGTCCCACCAAATGAAGGGGAACCAATCAGAACAAATTTTCCTGCCGTCTTGATTTTCAACAAAAGGTTTGTTATACTGTGCGTGATGCAGGGGGACTCAAGCGGACACCATCCGCATGCGAGTTGAGAAGGTGAAACCTGACCCTTTGAACCTGTCGGTTAAGACCGGCGCAGGAAGCATTTCAGACAGAATCTTGGTTTGAAAAGGTGCTTTCTTCCGGAAGGCACCTTTTTTGCATTGGAAGAGGGATATTCCTTATGGGGAAAAGCAAGAAACATACCTGCTTCCTGTTTGGAGCAGGAGAGCATTATCAGCTGCCCGATATCCGCTCCGCGGGTTTCATCATTGCAGCGGACGGGGGTCTTGCCTATCTGGAGAAACATGGAATTGTGCCCGACCTGGTGATCGGGGATTTTGATTCCCTGTCTGCTCCGCCTGCCGGCGGTCCCGAAACCATTGTACTGCCGCAGGAAAAGGATGACACTGACATGGTGGCAGCCCTGCGCGAAGGCTGGGACCGCGGTTTCCGCCGCTTCTGCCTTTATGGTGGAACCGGAGGCCGCCTGGATCACACCATTGCCAATATCCAGTGTCTGGCCGGTCTTGCATGCCGGGGCGGACGCGGGTATCTGTTTGACCGGGATACGGTGATGACCGCAGTGCGCAATGGGAGTATTGCGTTTCCGGCCGGCGCCGGGGGAATCGTTTCCGTCTTTTCCTGTTCCGGCACCTCCACAGGTGTCTCCGAGCAAGGCCTGAAATATCCGCTGGACAACGCTACGCTGCGCAGCACTTATCCACTGGGCATCAGCAACCGGTTCACCGGTACTCGCAGCAGCATTTCGGTACAGTCCGGGATCCTGCTGGTAATCTATCCAACAAATGTACAGGAGGTTGATCCATGAAAAAAGTATTGAGCATTGCCGGTTCGGATTGCAGCGGCGGCGCTGGCATTCAGGCCGACTTAAAAACATTCTCCGCGCACGGGGTTTTTGGCATGTCGGTCATCACATCGGTAGTGGCAGAGAACACCGTCCGGGTAATCGAATTTCAGGACGTTCGCCCCGATATCATCGAGAAACAAATTGACGCCGTGTTTGAGGACATCCCGCCTGATGCGGTGAAAATCGGCATGTTGTCCTGCCGGGAAGGAATGCTGGCCGTGAAACGGAAGCTGCGCAGGTGGAAACCCGCCAACGTAGTCATTGACCCGGTGATGTACGCCAAAAATGGCTGTGCCCTGATGGATCCGGATTCCATCGATACACTGATTGCCGAAATTGTCCCCCTGGCCGATGTCCTGACTCCCAATATCCCGGAGGCAGAAAAAATTACAGGAATCCACATCCATACACAGGAGGACATGGAGCGTGCTGCACGCTGCATTCACGAAATGGGTTGCCGGGCAGCACTGGTCAAGGGTGGTCACAGCAAGGGAGACGCCACCGATATCCTGTTTGACGGCACGGAATTCCACCGCTTCACCTCTCCCCGTATCCAAACCAAAAACACCCACGGAACAGGCTGTACCTATTCGTCGGCCATTGCCGCCAACCTGGCTCTGGGCATGTCGGAGCAGCAGGCGGTGGAGCATGCCAAGAAATATGTCACAACCGCCATCGCTCATTCTCTGGACATTGGCAAAGGCCATGGGCCGACCCATCATTTTTATGACCTTTACAAATATCTCGGAGAAGAGTGAACCTGGAGAAGAAGAAACAGACTCCAGCCGAAAAACAAAAACGAAGGAAGTGCCGGAATATGAAAAGTAAATACGCGGCCCTGGTGGAACGGGTGCGGGAAAAGAAGCCGCTTGTACACCATATCACAAACTATGTCACCGTAAACGACTGCGCCAACATTACACTGGCCATCGGCGCGTCGCCCATTATGGCCGATGCTTTGGAGGAAGCCGCAGACATAGCCGCCACCGCTTCCGCACTCGTCCTAAATCTGGGAACGCTCAATGAACGGACCATCCCTTCCATGCTTGCCGCAGGCAGGGCTGCCAACAAAGCCGATGTGCCGGTTGTTCTGGATCCGGTGGGTGCCGGCGCATCAAAGCTCCGCAATGAGACCGCTGCCCGTATTCTGAACGAAGTGAAAATCAGTGTCCTCCGCGGAAACATCTCGGAGATACGTTTTCTTGCAGGGCTGAAATCCGCAGCAAAGGGTGTGGATGCCTCCGAAGACGATCTTCAAGGCTCTGCAGATGCCAGTGCCGGGGCAATTGCAAAAACACTGGCTGCCCGGTATCACTGCGTAACAGCAATCACCGGAGCCACGGATGTGGTGTCAGACGGCAAAACAGTCGTGTGCGTCGAAAACGGTCATCCCATGCTCGCCAATCTTACAGGAACCGGATGCATGTGCTCCTCTCTCATCGGTTCTTTTTGCGGAGCCGCCCCGGATGCGCCCTTTGAAGCGACCATTGCTGCACTGTTGACCATGGGCATCGCAGGCGAAATCGCCGGGGAAAAAGCCGGACAGTCCGGCAACGGAAGTTTCCACACAGCACTGCATGATGCAGTAAGTCATATGGATGCGGAGACCCTGTCAGGGAGGGCAAAAATATATGAAGCCTGAAGTGGATTACACGCTTTATCTTGTTACCGACCGGAGTCTCATGAGCTCCGCCACCATTGAAGAATCGGTGGAGCAGGCCATTCAGGGAGGATGTACCCTGGTGCAGCTGCGGGAAAAGGAAGCATCCTCCCGGAACTTCTACGAAATCGCCCGAAGGGTACGAAAGATCACATCACAAAGAAATGTGCCGCTTATCATCAACGATCGGGTGGACATTGCCCTGGCTGTGGATGCCGACGGAGTGCACGTGGGACAGAATGACCTTCCTGCAGATGTGGTGCGAAAGGTCATTGGCCCTGACCGGATTGTCGGGGTGTCCGCCGGCAGTCTCAACGAAGCGCTGGCCGCCAAAAAAGCAGGGGCAGACTATCTGGGCGTCGGCGCCATGTTTGCCACAGGCACCAAGAGCGATGCAAAAGTCACCTCCATGGAGGAACTCCGCCGCATCCGCCAGTCAGTATCGCTGCCCATCGTTGTCATCGGCGGCATCAACAAAAAGACGGCATCGCACTTTCAGGGGATGGGCATTGACGGGCTGGCCGTGGTTTCCGCCATCGTCGCCCGGGACGATGTTGCAGAAGCAGCACGGGAGTTGAAGACATTGTTCCTGGAAGGAAAAAAGAAAAGATGAAAATGAAAGCCTGTATTTTTGATCTGGATGGTACGCTGCTGGATTCCATGGGCGTATGGGAACAGATCGACATGGATTTCCTCACAAAGCGGGGACTGGCAGTGCCGCCCGATTATATCAACGCCATTGCCTCCCGAAGCTTCTCCGAGGCCGCTGAATACACCATTGCACACTTTGGCCTGCCGGACAGTGCGGACCAGCTGATCAGGGAGTGGTATGATATGGCGGTCTATGCCTATGGACATATGGTACCTCTGAAACCCTGCGCGCGGGAATACCTTGCCTTGCTCCGAAAACACAGAGTCCGGCTGGGTATCGCCACCAGCCTTCCTGCCGGGCTCTATGAACCGGCGCTCCGAAATCACGGCATTCTGGAGTGGTTTGATGTGATCTGTTCCACAGATGAGGTGGTCTGCGGAAAAACAAAGCCGGACGTTTATCTGCTCACCGCTGAAAAACTTGGCGTCAATCCTGCCGACTGTATGGTATTTGAGGATATCCCCCAAGCGGTTCAGAGCGCCAAAGATGCCGGGATGGCGGTGTACGGAGTATATGATGAGGCATCCAAAAAGCACTGGACATGGATACAGAAGACAGCAGACGGCACAATTTATGATTTTAAGGACGCGCCCCTGCCTGCTACCTGACAGGATTTTCCTTTATGGCTTTAAAACAACTGTATCATTGGTTTTACCCCGCCAACTTGAGCAAATTTAGACTTGGAATAATTGGAAAATAGCAGGCCGCTCTTGACAAGTAACGTAATTTACGTTACAATGTTGGTGAAAGGAGTTGATGGTATGGAAAAATCTACGACTTTGAATCTGCGGGTAAATCCTATAATAAAGCAGCAGGCCGAGGATGTTTTGAAGCAGTTGGGCGTTCCGATGGCTACCGCTGTGGATATGTTTTTGCGCCAGATCACTCTGACTGGAGGGATTCCCTTTGATGTATCCTTGCCCAAAGCTCCTAGCGCCAT
>DAINCI010000001.1:0-54670 GCA_036732425.1 Bacillota bacterium | reverse complement strand
AACAGGACATCGTTGGTCCAGTCCGTGACATATCCTCCGACCGTGGAAATGGAAACATAATATACACAGAACATCACCAGCGCAAAAATCGGGAGCGCCAGGATCCGGTTCGTCACAATCCGGTCGATCCGATCGGATACGCTCATCTTCTGTCCGGTATGCTTCTTTTTTACCGCTGTCCCGACGAGTTTTGCAATATAGGCATAACGCTGATTCGTAATAATGCTTTCTGCATCATCGTCCAGTTCCTTTTCACAGGCAGTAATATGTTCTTCCAGATGGTTCTTCAATGCATCATCCAGGTTCAGCTCTTCCAGAACCTTCTCATCCCGCTCAAACAGCTTGATGGCATACCAGCGCAGGTATTGGGGATCGACCAGGTCCTCAATGGATTCCTCTATATGGGCAATGGCGTGCTCCACACTGCCATTGTATACAGACGGGGCATTTTTGGATACCGGTTTTTTTGCCAGGGCTATGGCCTTTTCTGCGGCTTCCCTGGAGCCAGTGCCCTTGAGCGCCGAGGTTTCCACGACTTCGCAGCCAAGTGCAGCTCCCAGTTCCCGGATGTCGATCACATCCCCGTTTTTACGGACGACATCGATCATGTTGATCGCTATGACAGTCGGAATACTCAGTTCAATGAGCTGTGTGGTCAGATACAGATTCCGTTCGATATTGGTACCGTCCACGATATCAATAATGGCGTCGGGTTTTTCATTTACCAGATAACGTCTGGACACCACCTCTTCCAGGGTGTAGGGTGAAAGGGAATAGATCCCCGGCAGATCCTGAATGATGACGTCCGGATGGCCTTTCAGCCTTCCTTCCTTTTTTTCGACGGTGACACCCGGCCAGTTCCCGACATGCTGGGACGAGCCCGTCAGGTCGTTGAATAACGTCGTCTTGCCGCTGTTAGGGTTTCCGGCAAGTGCAATTTTTATGCTCATTTTGGTTTCCTCCTGTCTGTTATGTTAGGTAATTCTAACAATTTGGCAATATCGTACTCCACCCTGTCAGACCACTTCAATTTGCTCTGCATCCCCTTTGCGGATGGAAAGTTCATAGCCCCGGACAGTAACCTCGACCGGATCCCCCAGAGGCGCCACTTTCCGTACAAAAATGCTTGCTCCCTTTGTAACTCCCATGTCCATGATACGGCGTTTGACAGCACCTGTTCCGTGTAATTTCCGTACCGTTGCCGTCTTGCCTACTTTAATATCGCGCAGTGTCTTCATTTCCCTTTTCCTCCTTTCCATAAACCTGTTGTCCTTTCCATATTTCCTGTTCGTGCGCAACTATTCAATATGAATGCGGTTTGCCATGGCCTTGCTCAGAGCGACCCGACTTTCCTTGACTTGCAGGATCATATTCCCGCCGATCTCCGTTACCACCCGGACCTGTTCTCCGACTACAAAGCCCAGCTCTGCCAGATGCTGCCGCACATCATCCTTTCCGGTGATTTTTTGAATGCAGTTTGTTTCACCGGGTTTGGCCAAAGTGAGAGGCATTCTGCTTTTCCCCCTTTCTTTCCCCCTTCTTCTCCTTAACCTAGTTAGAGCCAACTAACATATTGTCATTTCAACACCGCATACGGAGTATGCGTGCCATGTATTTCAACATCACGATCATGCATCACGCACGGGTTATTGCCAATACGGTAACTGGTTTTTCATAACCCGTCGTATTCCAATACCACGCACGCATCACGCGCGAGTCGCTTGTGCCTGGCTTCGTACCAGCCAGCGCCGCTGCATTCCAACAACACGCATCATGATGATCTGCCATGCGTGAGTTGTTTGAGCAATGAATGCTGCCCGGTAAGGAATATCAAAGGTCAGTAGTTAGCTGCTTCTAACTATTGCAGCTACAGTTTAACACCGGATTTCTCATCTGTCAATACGTGTTTGCAGATTCTGGATGCTCCCTGTGTCTGGTTCTTTTACTGCGGATGTGATATAATCCGTATGCCCGGACAAAGAAAAGCAAACATTATTGAAAGTTTGTTCTTGTTTCATATAGTAGCCCGCCTGGAGGCGGAGAGGAGATTGTTTATGGATATTGTACCTGTTACTACCCGTCATTTGGTAAAAAATGCGGATTTGAATCATCATGGGACGTTGTTTGCCGGACGTATGGCCGAATGGTTTGTCGAGACCGGCCTGATGGCAGCAGCTGCCTTTATTCCGGTGGAGAATATTGTTTGTCTGAACATACACAATATGGTTTTCAAAAAACCCGTCCAGCTCGGGGAGATTGTTGAGTTTACGGGAAAGATTGTTTTGGCGGGGAGAACCAGTCTGATCGCCAATATCTGCATGCGCGTGGGCGATGCCGAGATCGTAAACGGATTTATTACCTATGTCAATGTTGGAAAGAGTGGACGTCCCATTCCACATAATGTTGTAATTGAAGCAACCAGTGAGGAAGACATTGCGCTGCAGGAACAGGCAAAAAAGCTGCACCATTAAAGCAGCTGCAGTCTTGTGCTGTCGGTTGATGAACCCGGCAGCCAGCTACTTAAATACAGCGGGAGGTTGAATTTATGGTAAAAGCCATTGTGGGAGGAAACTGGGGAGACGAAGGCAAGGGCAAAATAACAGATTTGATGGCAGGAGAGGCGGATATTGTCGTTCGCTTTCAGGGAGGAGCCAATGCCGGGCATACGATTATCAACGAGTATGGAAAAACGGCACTTCATCTGCTGCCATCCGGCGTATTCCGCCCCGATGTGGTAAACCTGATCGGGCAGGGAGTCGCCCTGCATCTGCCCACCTTTTTCAAGGAGCTGGACAGTCTGACTGCAAAGGGCATTCCGACGCCCGACCTTCTTGTTTCCGATCGGGCTCAGATTGTTATGCCCTATCATATTTTATTTGACAAGCTGGAAGAGGAACGTCTGGGAGGCAGAAGCTTCGGCTCTACAAAATCCGGCATTGCACCGTTTTATTCCGACAAATATGCAAAAATCGGGATTCAGGCCGGTGAACTTTATGAAGATTCGCTTCTGAAGGACCGTCTGGATCATGTCTGTGAAATTAAAAATGCGATGATCCGGGCGCTTTACAAAGGTGCCGAACTTCTTGACCCACAGGCGATTTATGAGGAGATCACCTCTTATCGGGACAGGCTGAGGCCAATGCTGGTCAATGCTGCGGTATACCTGCATGAGGCAAAGGGCAAAAGCATTCTTCTGGAAGGACAGCTGGGTGCGCTGAAGGATCCGGACAACGGAATCTATCCTTTTGTGACTTCCTCTTCTCCATTGGCCGGATTTGGCACAGTGGGGGCCGGGGTTGCTCCCAATCAGATTTCCGATGTCATAACCGTGGTAAAGGCGTATTCCTCCTGTGTGGGAGCCGGTGCGTTTGTCAGCGAGATTTTTGGAGACGAGGCGGAAAATTTGCGCAAACGCGGTGGAAACGACGGGGAATACGGAGCCACCACAGGACGGCCGCGGAGAATGGGCTGGTTTGATACGGTGGCAACAAAATATGGATGCCTGCTGCAGGGGACAACCCAGGTTGCCTTGTCACTGCTGGATGTATTGGGCTATCTGGATACCATACCGGTTTGTACCGGCTATGAAATTGACGGTAAGAGTACCGATATCTTTCCCATTACTCCCCTTCTGAATCGGGCAAAACCCGTGTATGAGTATCTGGACGGCTGGAAATGCAACATCAGCGGGATTCATGACTTTGAGGAGCTTCCGGAAAACGCAAAGAAATATGTGGAGTTTATTGAAAAGAAGATCGGATATCCCGTCGGGCTGATTTCCAACGGACCGAAGAGAGACGATGTGATCGTAAGATAACCGGTATCCGTGAATCGATCATCCATTGGATGGAAGAATCGGCTGGATAAAAGAAGAACCGGCTGAAGGAATCGACCGGATAAAAAGCAGAAAGAAGAAAGCACCCTGCAGAGTTGTTCCCCGCAGGGTGCTTTCTTCTTTATTTTCCTTGCTTTTTTTCCTGCTTTTGTTTCAATTCGCCGGGCACTTGATTTCAGGACCCGGCAGTTATTCTGTTTCTGTCCTGCTTTTTCTTCTTCCCGGTCTCTGTGAATGGATCGATGGATCAGCCAAACAGGGAGAAGGTTGCGAACAGGGTGGCTGTAATTGTTGCCACCAGGGAAACCACGGTAATCTGCGTATTGATGGACGGGCCGGCAGTATCCTTGAAAGGATCGCCTACCGTATCTCCGATTACGCTGGCCTTATGGGCATCGCTGCCTTTGCCGCCGAAGTTTCCGGATTCAATGAACTTCTTGGAATTGTCCCAGAGTCCGCCTGCATTGCTCATGAGCAATGCCAGGAACAGGCCGGTGATAATGTTTCCGCCAAGGAAACCACCCATTGCCTGGGGGCCTCCGACAAATCCTACCACCAGAGTACTGAGGATTGTGAAAACGCCGGCAGGAATCAGTTCCTTGATGGCACCTACTGCGGCAATATCAATGCATTTGTCGTATTCGGGCACGACGCCTGGTTTTCCTTCCTTCAGGCCTTCAATGGTATTGAACTGTCTGTGAATCTCATCCACCATTTTCTGAGAGTTCCGGTTTACCCCCAGCATCAGCATGGCGGAGAATACGGCGGGAATGGCGGAACCAACCAGAACTCCGAAGAATACCAGCGGGTTCATCAGATCGAAGGTAAGGGGGTTGCCGGTTGCGGCTTCCACGGTTTCCTGGAAGGCACCCAGCAGGGCGATGACGGTCAGTCCCGCCGCACCGATGGCAAACCCTTTGGTGATGGCTTTTGCAGTATTGCCGGCAGAATCCAGCTTATCCGTCGTATCCAGAACATCGTCCCCCAGATTGCCCATTTCTGCAAGGCCGCGGGCGTTATCCACGATGGGGCCATAAGCATCGTTGGAAATAATCATGCCGACGATGGAAAGCATCCCGATGGCGGAGATGGCAATTCCAAACATGGCATAATTTCCGCCCAGAGGTTCACAAAGCTTATAGGAACCCAGCGCGGCAATCCCGATGCCGATCAGGGCAGGAAGTACACTTACCAGGCCATAGGAAAAGCCGGAAAGGATAGTGAATGCCGGGCCGGTTTTGGAGGATTCGGCAACTTTGAAAACCGGCTTTTTATCATCACCGGTAAAGAAATCACTGGTAATGCCGATAATAATGCCGACCAGCATTCCGAGCATGGCAGCGCCCCAGATGCGCAGGCTGAAGCCGGAAGCCAGGAAAGCAATGAGAGTCAGTACGGCGAAGATGCCGCAGGTCAGGTAGGTGCCGCCGTTCAGGGCCTTGCTGGGATTCCCGTTTTCACCGACACGGGCAAACAATACACCAATGACGGAAGCAAGAAGCCCCAGGGCACCCAGACAGAAGATGACTTCAATCTCGCCAAGCGGAGCGGCAATCACCAGAGCCGCTGCAAGGGAGGCTACCTGGGAATCAAACAGATCTGCACCCATTCCGGCAACATCCCCGACGTTGTCTCCGACATTGTCTGCGATAACAGCTGGATTCCGGGGGTCATCCTCGGGGAGGTCCAGCTCCACCTTGCCAATCAGATCTGCGGAGATGTCGGCTGTTTTGGTGAAGATCCCGCCGCCTGCCTTGGCAAACAACGCCAGGGAGCTGGCGCCAAAGCTGAATGCCATTACCATACTGGCATTGCCGGTAAGCAGATGAAGGAGGGCTGCACCTGCCAGGGCGGTACTGACAACGGCCATTCCCATTACGGCACCGCCGCGGAAGCCTGCCATATAGGCCGGGGCCAGGCCTTTCTTTGCCGCAGAAGCCGATCGCACGTTGGCCAATGTTGCAATGCTGATGCCCACATAACCGGCGATGGCAGACAGTACAGAGCCGGCGATATAGGAAACCGCTGCGAATATGTTACTGCCGATATTGCCCGCCCAAATGGGAGAAGGAAAGATGATCAGAATAATAACAGCAACAATGCCGACAAAAATGGCCAGAATACGATATTCCCTCTTCAGGAAAGTGAAGGCACCGTTTCGTACCAGCTGGCCGATTTGTGCTATGTTTCCTTCTGCCACAGGGAGGTTTTGAACCCATTTGTAGAAATAGACTGCCACACCAATGGCTATGGCAGCTATCACCAATGAAAGATACGTCCACAACACTTTTTATCTCCCCCTAATCATTAAGTAATATATTTATATTGAAAACATCATATTGTAGATGCAACAACGGGGCCGGCCAGCCATTTTAAGCTTGTGAACCTCATGAATACCGGGCCGGCGGACTCTCCCTCCTAAAAAGCCGTGTCGCATGCAAATACAATGATGTTTATCAAAAATAGTTTATATGGTTTTTTACAGTATTATGACTTCCTGCGCCTGCGGGAGAATCATGATACTATAAAAAACCGGTGGAATCAGTCCCCGGGAAACAGTCTCATCATCAGTTTGACCAGTCCGTAAAACAGGGCCAGAACCAGGAATACACCTGCTAATCCAACTCCCATGACTTCCAGTGCACCCATAACAATATCCATGAAACGAACACCTCCTAACTGAGTAATGCCAGGATAATGGATCCTGCGACAATGGATCCGATCTGTCCGGCAACATTTGCTCCGATGGCGGGCATCAGGATAAAGTTCTGATCATCCTCTGCCTGAGCCATTTTCTGTACGATCCGGGCGGACATGGGGAATGCGGAAATTCCGCAGCCACCGATCATCGGATTGATTTTTTTCTTCAAAAACAGATTTACAAATTTTGCAAACAGCACACCAAATCCCGTATCAAAAACAAAAGCAAGAAGGCCGATGCACAGGATCAGCAGAGTATTTAAAGTAAGGAATTCCTTTGCCACCATGGTTGAGCCGATGGTGATGCCAAGGAGCAGCGTAACAAGATTTCCCAGCTCGTTCTGAGCAGTTTGGGAAAGATGTTCCAGCACGCCGCATTCGCGGATCAGATTTCCAAACATCAATGCGCCGATCAACGGAACGGAGATGGGGGCAACAATCCCTGCAACGATGGTAACGACAATGGGGAACAGGATCAAAACGGTTTTGGATACCTTTACATCATAACTGATATCCATGTGAATTTTACGCTCTTCCTTTGTTGTCAATGCCTTGATAACCGGAGGCTGAATCATCGGAACCAATGCCATATAGGAATATGCCGCTACGGTAATGGGTCCCATAAATCTTGGAGCAAACAGATTCCCGACAAAAATGGAGGTGGGACCGTCGGCTGCGCCGATGATGCCAATGGCGGCTGCTTCCTTCAGGCTGAAGATGCCCGGCCATATTATATTGGCACCGGCGGCCAGAAGCATGGCGGCGAAAATACCAAACTGGGCAGCTGCACCGAAGAAAAGAGTGACAGGTTGCTTCAATAATGGAGTAAAGTCGATCATGGCGCCTACTGCGATAAAAATGAGAATTGGAAATAATTCTGTTACAATACCTGCATCATAGAGAATGGTCAGAAAGCCATGCTCTCCGACTGCGGCAGATCCGGGTATGTTGGTCATGATTGCACCGAATCCGATCGGGAGAAGCAAAAGCGGCTCATATTCCTTTTTGATTGCCAGATAAATCAAAACGCAACCAATTGCCATCATTAGTACACTCTGCCAGGTCAAGCCTCTTATGCCGCTCAGCAGCTTGCTTAAATTGCCCATAAAAAACAGCATCCCTTCTACCTTTGTAATAAATTTTTTGGAACGTTTCGACCGGGCAATTATTATAAAAAAACCAAACCCGGCTATGATATATTATATTGAAAGGAATGGCCTTTGTCAAACGGAAAAGCGGATCAAATTTTCTTCACAAAGGATGGGAAAGCATTGGAATAATTGCCGTGGAATTTGGCAAAATACAAAGGGACAAAGAGATCAAACGGAAAGGTGGTAGTTTTTATGGCTCAGGTTACCTGTTCGGTCTGTGGATGCACCTGTGACGAATCGATTGCCCACAGCTGTCCTGAATGCGGAGAGTGCGTATGTGATGAATGCGGCACGCTTTATGAAGGGTACTGCAAGGACTGCTTCGATGCCGTGGCACAGAAATTTGAATGATCCGGCATCCCGCAAACCTTCCCCTGTCACAACGGATTTTTCTTTCCGGAAGGAATCTGTCAATCCGTGTCGTACTATATAATCAGGAAGGATTATGGATCCTTACGGGGATCTTTTTTTATCAGGTCCTGGTGAGTGGAACGATGCAACCAAAAAATATAAAACAACAACCGGAAGACAGGGGGAAGGTTTCAGTGATTCAAATCTATTCTGACGATCAGGTGGAAGAGGATTATGGTCATGCAAAAGAGCTGTATGGAAAGTTCAATGTCGATACGGATGCGGTTTTGAAGCGGCTGGCAGACCTGGAGATTTCCATGCATTGCTGGCAGGGAGACGATGTAACGGGATTGGAGGCAAACGCCAATGGTCTTTCCGGCGGAGGCATTATGGCCACCGGCAATTATCCCGGAAAGCCCCGGAATGGGCAGGAGCTGCGCGCGGACATGAAGAAGGCCATGTCCCTGATTCCGGGGAAGCAGCGGGTGAATCTGCATGCCAGTTATGCGGAAACGGATGGAAAGTTTGTGGAACGGGATCAGCTGAAGCCGGAGTATTTTCAAAAATGGGTGAGCTGGGCGAAGGAGAATCACATCGGCATTGATTTCAATTCCACTTTCTTTTCTCATCCCATGGCAGATTCCGGATTTACCCTGGCCAGCCGGGACAAAGAAGTCCGGAAGTTCTGGATACGGCATGCGAAGGCATGCCGGGAGATCGCAGCTGCCATGGGCAGGGAACTGGGCAGCCCGGTGATCCATAATATCTGGATTCCGGACGGCTCCAAGGATTTGCCGGCGAACCGCATGATACACCGTCGGATTCTGAAGGATTCCCTGGATGAAATCCTGTCCGTAAAATACGATGAGCACTATATAAAGGATGCGGTGGAGAGCAAGTTGTTCGGCATTGGTTCAGAAGCCTATGTTGTGGGGTCCCATGAGTTTTATATGGGCTATGCTCTGACCAGGGATATTATGATATGTCTGGATGCAGGGCATTTTCATCCCACAGAAGGGATTGCGGACAAGATATCCGCTCTTCTGAATTTTTCCGGAGAGATTCTGCTTCATTTAAGCAGGGGAGTCCGCTGGGACAGCGACCATGTTCCCATATTGAACGATGATCTGATGGCAATTGCCCATGAAGTCATACGCTGTAATGTCCTGGACCGCGTGCACATTGCCCTGGATTTCTTTGATGCCAGCATCAACCGTTTGTCTGCCTGGGTCATCGGTACCCGCAATGCGATGAAGGCCATGCTGATTGCCATGCTCGAGCCTGCCGACCTGCTGCAGGAGGCAGAGGAGAGCGGGAATCTGGGGAACCGGCTTGCCCTGATGGAGGAGTTCAAGACACTCCCCTGCGGCGCGGTATGGAACAAATTCTGTTTGGATCAGCATGTACCCGTGGGAGCAGATTGGCTGAACAGCGTAAAGGAATACGAAGATTCCGTGCTTGCCAATCGGAAATAAAAAAATCAGGGAAAGCAGTGCTTTTGCAGGGCTTGCCTGTTGACAGAACGGGCGGAATGGCTTAAAATAGAATTACAGTCCTTAAAAAAGGACTGTTTTGTACCCGTAGCTCAGTTGGATAGAGTGCTTGACTACGAATCAAGAGGTCGTGGGTTCGAATCCCTCCGGGTACACCAAAAGAGAACAGGATTGTTTTTTACGAAAGTAAAAAGCAATCCTGCTTTGTGTATCGGCTCACTTTTCAAAATATCACAGGCGAGGCCCAACAATTTATCCCGAATAGCAGTATCCTTTGCAAAAGCAGGCACATTCTTAGGAGGGCTAACGCATGGAAATCTTAAACCCTTGATATGCAATCAAACGCATTATTTTGACTATGATGAGAGCGGCTACGCTAAATCAAAAGAGGCTCTCTCCCGATTTCTGCCGGGATATTTGGAACACAATCCTCTTAGTCAGGCAGAGATAGACGCGTTTTTCGATTTGATAGCATTATATCATTTTGCATTACAGGCGACGATTATCGAAATGTACGGCCTTGCCTGTGTGGATAACGCATTCTTGGACAAGCAGCTTGATTGGTTGTACCGGTGGCGGAAACAATGCGAAAGCGAGGCGAGGTTATGAAGAAACTTGTTTTCATTGAGGGCGTATCAGGAGGATGACCCGGTTGTTGCGAAATGTATAAGGCTCATGGGGCGGTATGTTCGCGAAGAAGAAGCGTGGCCGGACTATGTCGAGAAGCACAAGGATAACGGACGAAGTTTTATTTTTTGCCGTCCGTTTCTAACAGCGGTGAATTTGAAAGGAGAACGGCATCACAACATGCTAATCACTTCAAAAAGTGGTTGCATTGTACATCAAGTCGATGTACGATGTAAGAAAGGAAGTTGATGATTGATAGAAAGTTCGGGTGTTTATTATATAACGAAAGAGTCCTTTTTAAAGGAGGGAGGAACGCCAATGGAGAAGCTGACATTTTCCATGGAAAATTATCTGGAAGCGGTATATGAACTGTCCAGCGGGGACAATGGTGCAAGAGTATCCGATATTGCCAGCTGGATGGGAGTAACGCGGCCAAGCACCAACAGCGCCATGGCCACACTCTCTGAAAAAGGCCTGATCACAAATGAAAAATACGGGGAAATCTTTCTGACCCCCAGGGGAAGGGAGCTTGCAAGACTTACTTCCAACAAGCATCATACCATCCGGAAGTTTTTTATGGAAATTCTGAAACTGGATTATAAAACAGCGGATACGGATGCCTGTGCCATTGAGCATGTGATCAGCAACGATTCCATCCAGGCGATGCAGGAATTTATGCACGCATATCAGGCCAATTCCAGGGATGGGCCTGCCCCAACAGAAAAATAACGTGAGATACTATCATAAAATATTCAGAATGAATTTTGGATTTTCGAAGAGTCAATATTTTTTAGTTGCTAAAGAATATTGACTTTTTTGTTTAGCTGCTATAAAATAGTCTGAGGTGATGGATATGGATAGGAAGAAAAGGGGAAGTCTAATAGAAAAGCTGTATCAGACGCAGAATATTATGATGTGCGAGTTAAAAATTTCCAGGAATTATGGAACGGCGCACAAACTGACCTATTCCGATATTTGCCTGCTGAAGTGTGTGCAGCATAACGAAGGGGCCAGAGCCAGCGACTTGTCGCAGTATCTGGGGATTACCAACGGTGCGGTGGCACAGCTTGCCAAAAAGCTGGATAAAAAGGGATATCTGGAGCCATATCGCATCGTCGGGAACAAAAAGGAAGTCTATTATAAACTGACGGACGCCGGGGAAGCTGCCTGCAGGGGATATGACGGGCACTATGGAAAACTGAGATCCGATCTGGAGGAATATGTCCGGGGATTGGATGAGAACTCCGTAGAAAAAGTCATCGGGATGATGGATTTGATTATCAATGACACCGCCGTGAATGAAAATTGCTCCATTGCCCAAATGGCTGGCCAAGCCGGTCATTCTCAGGAATCAACATTGAAGAGGTGCGAAAAATGCCAAAGAATTTATTGAGTGTTCATAATCTTAGTGCGTCTGCCGGCGGGAAGCGCATATTGGACGGGATCGACCTTTCGATCCAGGCTGGGGAAGTACATGTGCTGATGGGCCCCAACGGTGCGGGAAAATCCACGTTGGCCAATGTCATTATGGGGGATCCGCGCTATCACGTTGAGGATGGAAGCATTTTATTTGAAGGGGAGGACATCACAGAGGAAAAGCCGGATGTCCGGGCCAGAAAAGGAATCTTTCTTTCTTTTCAAGCGCCGGAGGAAATTCCCGGCATCACGGTTGAGAATTTCCTGCGCTCCGCAAAGGCAGCCTGTACCGGAGAGGAAATCAAGCTGATCCGCTTTCGGAAAGAGCTTCGTTCCAGAATGGAGGAGCTGGGGATTGACCCCTCCTATGCAACCCGCTATCTCAATGTAGGGTTTTCCGGCGGGGAGAAGAAGAAGAATGAAGTTCTCCAGATGGCTGTCCTGAACCCGAAGCTGGCCATTCTGGATGAAACCGATTCCGGATTGGACATTGACGCGGTAAGGACGATTTCCGAGAGCATTCACCGTTATAAAAACAAGGACAACGCAATCCTTATTATTACTCATATTACCAGGATTCTGGAGGATCTCCCCGTGGATTATGTCCATATCATAGCGAATGGGCGCATGGTCAAAACGACGGATGCCTCTGTGATCGATAAAATAAGCCGGGAAGGCTATGCTTCGGTGCTTGAGTAAGAAGAGATGGAAGGGACGAGAATGGAGAAACCAAGAAATTTTAAAAATACAGGAAATGCGACAAATCAGATGGCAGCAGACCGAAAAGCAAAGGAAGCGGAAAAGCTGGAGAGACAAAAGGCAATGCTGGAGGAAGCCGACAGGGAACGTTTTGATTTTCGGGATCAGGATCAAAGCAGTTTCAAGACAGACAAGGGTCTGACTCCTGAGATTGTAACGGAAATATCGAAAATGAAAAATGAGCCGGAATGGATGCTGCAGCACCGCCTTCGTTCGCTGGAGATTTATAACCGGCTGCCGATGCCGGACTGGGGGCCGTCTCTGGACGAGCTTCATATGGATGACATTGTCGCCTACGTCAAACCAAATACGAATATGAAAAGTGACTGGAACCAGGTTCCCGGGTACATCAAGAATACCTTTGAACGTCTGGGGATTCCCCAGGCAGAGCAAAAGTCCCTGGCCGGCGTGGGAGCACAGTATGATTCCGAAGTGGTTTACCATAATATCCGGGAGGAGCTGTTGAAACAGGGCGTGATTTACACCGATATGGAGACAGCGGTGCGGGAGCATGAGGATATTGTGCGCAGGCTCTTTATGAAACTGGTCCCGCCGGAGGAGCATAAGTTTGTGGCACTCCACGGCGCGGTATGGTCAGGCGGTTCCTTTGTTTATGTGCCGGAAGGGGTGCATGTGGATTTCCCGCTTCAGTCCTATTTCCGGCTGAACGCCGCCGGCGCCGGGCAGTTTGAGCATACGCTGATCGTTGTGGAAAAAGGTGCAAGTGTTCACTTTATTGAAGGCTGCTCCGCTCCGGGATACAATATGCTGAACCTGCATGCCGGCTGTGTGGAGCTGTACGTCCGGGAAGGGGCCACCCTGCGGTATTCCACCATTGAGAACTGGTCGAAGAATATGATGAACCTCAATACCAAACGTGCGGTTGTGGAAAAGAACGGCACCATTGAGTGGATATCCGGAACCTTTGGTTCCCATGTTACCATGCTGTATCCCTCCAGCATCCTGAAAGGGGAGGGAGCAAGATCCACCTTTACCGGCATTTCTTTTTCCGGGAAAGGTCAGAACCTGGATACCGGCACCAAGGTGGTGCACGCGGCGCCCAATACGTATTCCACAATTCATTCCCGGTCCATTTCCAAGGACGGAGGGATTGCGGTTTACCGCAGTACCGTGGACATCCTGCCGCAGGCGGTGGGGTCGAAATCCTCTGCTGTCTGTGAATCCCTGATGATGGACAGCGACTCCCGGTCGGATACTATCCCGTCACTGGATATCCGCACCGATGAGTCGGATGTCGGGCATGAGGCGAAAGTCGGGCGCATCAGCGATGAGGCCGTGTTCTACCTGATGGCCAGGGGTCTCACGGAGCAGGAGGCCAGAGCCATGATCGTCCGGGGATTTGTGGAACCGATTTCCCGGGAGCTTCCCCTGGAATATGCGGTGGAGATGAACCGGCTGATCAATATTGAACTGGAAGGAACCATTGGTTAGGAGGGATGATATGCGGCAAGATACGCTGAAACATAATGAAAAAAAGGTACAGAGGATGCAGACACGTACCTGGAGCCATTCCTATGTGAATGATGCCGGGATGACAGTGTCCGGACCGGATCCGGGATCTTTTCCGGGGAATACGGCAGTTCCGGCATCGGAGCGGATTGTTCAGGAGCAAAATCTGGATAAAGTCTCCATAAAGGAGGACGCAGCGGGATTTTTCCTTCCCGGGGAAGCAGGTGCGTTTCTGGATCAGTATGCGAACCGGCGGCATTACCTGCGGATCCCCAGGGGATATACGGAAAAGGATCCGATTGTCCTGGATCTGCATTTGACCGGAGAAAATCCGGATCTGGTGGACGATGTCTTCATCGAAGCGGAGGAAGGCTCCCAAGTGACGGTACTGATAAACTATACATCCAAAGAAGGGCAGGAAGTCCGTCATTACGGCCGGACCAGGATTCTTGCCCACCGGAACGCCCATGTGAAGCTGGTGAAGGCGCAGATGCTGGGGAAAACAGCAGCTCATACGGACTTCATCGGCGGCATTGCGGAGGAGGGGGCACAGATGGATGTTGTCCTTGCAGAGATCGGGGCAAAAAATCCCTTTTCCAGCTGCAATCTCGTTCTGAAGGGAGAGGACAGCAAGGCAGAGCTGGATGCAGTTTATCTGGGAGACGGACAGCGATCGCTGGATATGTCCTACCGCGTGGAACACCGGGGCGAAAAAACCTTGTCCCGCATCACCGCAAAGGGCGTCCTGCTGGAGCAGTGCAAAAAAACATTCCGGGATACGCTGGACTTTATCAGCGGTGCTGCCGGCTCAAGGGGACGGGAGGAAGAGAACGTCCTGATGCTGAGTCCCGATGTGCGGAATCTGTCGGCGCCGGTCATGCTCTGCGGAGAGGAAAACGTGGAAGGGGATCATGCCCTGTCTTCCGGCAGGCTGGATGAAAAAATCCTGTTTTATCTGATGAGCCGCGGGCTCAGTGAAGTGGAAGCAAAAAAGCTGCTGGCAGAGGCTGCTGTCTCTTCCGTTGTGGAGAAGATACCGGATGAATCCATTCAGATCCGGATTCAGGACAGAGTCCGAAAAGCCATTGAGAAGGGAGGCCAAACGGCTTGAACAAATATCTGCATGATTTTCCGCTGCTGTGTGAGAAAGATGAAAAAGGCCGCCGTCTGGCCTATCTCGACAATGCGGCCACAACGCAGAAGCCACAGTCGGTGTTGGATGCGGTGATGGAATATTATCAGAAGTCCAATGCCAATCCCCACCGGGGGATTTACGACCTGAGCATGAAGGCCACCAATGCCATGGAATCTTCGCGGGAAAGAATCCGTTCCTTTATCGGAGCGGAAAAGACAGATGAGATCGTCTTTACCAAAAGTGCCACCGAGTCCCTGAACTTGGTGGCCCAGAGCTATGGAATGTCCGTTCTGCAACCCGGCGACCGGGTTGTGCTGGCAGTTTCCGAGCATCACAGCAATCTGGTTCCGTGGCAGATCGTGGCAAAAGCCCGGAAGGCCGAGCTGGTTTATCTGTATACGGACAAAACGGCCCGTATTATCCCGGAGGAAATCGGAGATAAGATCAATGAACGGACCAAAATCGTAGCTGTGGCGCAGGTGTCCAATGTAACCGGAGTGATCAATCCGGTGGAACGGATTATAGAACAGGCGCACCAGGTGGGAGCGGTGGTCGTCGTGGACGGGACCCAGAGTGTTCCCCACATGGCGGTGAATGTGTCCTCCATGGATGCAGACTTTTTTGCATTTTCCGCCCATAAAATGCTGGGGCCCATGGGATTCGGCGTACTCTATGGAAAGGAAGAACTGCTCCGCGAAATGCCTCCGTTTTTGTATGGCGGGGATATGATCGAGTATGTGGAGGAACAGTCTTCCACCTATGCCCCCCTTCCGGAGAAGTTTGAAGGGGGCACCCAGAACGTGGGAGGAGCGGTGGGCCTTTCCGCTGCCATTGATTATCTGGACAAGGCCGGCATGGAAAACGTCCGCACGGGGGAAAAAGATCTGACTTCCTGCCTGCTGGACCAGCTGCATACGGTGCCGCATCTGCACATCCTGGGGCCGGACAACCCGGAGGAGCGGATTGGGGTGGTTTCCTTTGTGATGGAGGATGCCCATCCTCATGATATTGCAACGATACTGAATGCAGACGGGATTGCTGTCCGTTCCGGCCATCATTGCGCCCAGCCTTTTCTGTGCCGTCTGGGTGTAACGGCTACCTGCCGGGCCAGTCTGTACCTGTACAACACGGAAGAGGATATAGACCGCCTGGCGGAAAGCCTGAAAAGTGTCAGGAGGTGGCTGAACGTTGGAGTTGGGTGATATCTATACGGAAGTCGTAACGGAATACAGCCGTTCGCAGAAGCATCGGCACCCCCTGGAGCATCCCGATGTCAAGGTGCGGGGTGTGAATCCCAGCTGCGGCGATGATATCAGTCTGGAGCTGAAGGTGAAGGACGGCAACATTGAAAATGCCGCAATACTGGGGAGTGGCTGCGCCATCTCCCAGGCATCTGCTTCCATTATGGCCGATCTGATTGAAGGAAAATCAACTGCCGAGGCAAAACATCTGGCCGAATTGTTTCTTGGCATGATCCGGAAAACCGTGACCGATGAAAAGGAACTGGAAGAACTGGAGGACGCTGTGGCCCTGCAGAATATTTCCAATATGCCTGCAAGGGTCAAGTGCGCGGTGCTTTCCTGGCATACGCTGGAGGAAGCGCTGGATAAGTTGAAGGGTGCGGGAGAGAGCCATTGACTTTTCATCCATGGGCACTTTTTTCGATGGAATTTTCGATAGATAGGGATTCTTTGAATCCCTTTTATCCGGCAAATAAGTTAGAAATATCTAACTAAGAGGAGGGATCAACATGTCCTGGCAAGGCTGGGTATGGATCGTTTATGGACTGCTTGTAATCGGGAAGCATACTTTCTGCATCGTATCCAAAAGAAAAAGAAGAAAGCTGACTCTTTGAGTGCACCAGCTTTCCTCCGGTCTTCCGTCATTCAATCATTTGCTTTTCAGCAGGCACTCCAGGTTTTTGCCCAACAGCTTTTCCCTGCAGCTGTCTGAAATGTCCAGGCTGTGTATTTGTTTCAGGTCGTTTTTGACATCCTCAGCGTTATTATAGGGGAAATCCAGACCATAAATCAGCCAGTCCTCACCAACCTGCCACAGGAGATCCTTTATCTTTTCCGGGCCAAGGTACCAATATTTCTGTTTCTGAGGGGACAGCACTGAGGCGATTCCGGCATATAAATTTCCACTTCCGGTATGGTTGGCGAAAACCGCCAGCATATCCTGAAAGAAATGATATCCTCCTACATGTTCAAAGACAAGTTTCAATTTTGGAAAATCGCATGCGATATCGTCGAACAACAGGGGATGATACTGGGAAATCCGATAGTGATGCACGCCGGTATGGAAGTCCAGGGGCATGGAAAGCTCTTCTGCTTTCTCATAAAACCGATAGGCCTGTTCGGACTTCAGGTTCCATTTATCAAAGGCAGGATGCATCTTTACCCCCTGGAGGCCAAGATCTTTCGCAGTCCGCAGCAGGTCGATGGCATCTGCTCTCTCCGGATTGATGGCGGCATAACCTGCCAGTCGGTCCGGATGTGCATGGACCTCTTTGGCAAGCCAATGAATCGGATCCGATTCGTGATCTCCCCATTGAGGGAAAAAAGGAGCAAAAGCCACTGCCTTTTCAATTCCACATTCATCCATCAGGTGCAGAAGGTGTGGGATATCCCCTTCCGGACGAATATCCGCTGGGAAGACATGTGCATGATTGGCAAAGATTTTCATAGGTAAAACAGTTCCTTTCTGTGTATTTATAGGCTCTCTGATGATTAGCATTCCTCTATATTTGTAAACCTATCACATTTTCGGCTGTGTGACAATATCAACCCCGCATAATAGTACGCTTAGTCATCTGTCAATGTTGCTTTTATCATCCAGGAATAAATCATTGTTTCTTTCCTCTTGCCGTCAGATAAATCATAAAGAGCTATTGTCGAATGATCGGGATCGCCCTTTTCCAGGTGAAATACACACATGTACAGAGTATCTGCGTGAATCCTGTAACCGATGAAGTCTGCCACATCTGTAGTTTTGCTCTTCATATTATAGGTGATCCGGGAATCATCCAAATTTATATCAATGGTAACCTGAATGCTGTTATATAGAGGATAGTCGTCAGGAGTCAGGTACACAACATCTGCCATTGAAGAGATACAAGCAACCTCTCTGGATCCATGCAGTGTAGAGCACTTTCCGTCTTTTGAAAAATCCGGGAGTAACTGTGGTGATTCGACGATAGAGTTTTTTGCGTACACAGATGTTGAAGTACCTAAAATAAAAGCACGGGATTGTTCCAAAAACAAGCCATAACCACTATCCGATTCCGCATGGACGTTCTTGCATGTCACGCTCTCAGTCCGGAAACTTGAATGGTAACTGTAAACCGCATCCTTATGATAGCTGGAGATTCCACTGGTGTTGATTTCTGTAAAATAGAGATTATGACTGTTGATCATTACAACGGCCCCAACACGGTTCCCATTAAATGTAATACTGGCATTATTTACATTGGCAAGTGCCAGTGTTTCGTCGCTGTCTTCTGTGATTTGCAGATTATAAAATGCTGTATAGGGACTACGCATGGCGATTACGGCTTCCAATAAGCTGGAAAACGGGTTGCTTTGGCTGCCATCCGGATTGTAATTATCATTTGATCCGTAATACAGGTTCACAGGATTCGCATTGGGATTTTGAATCGTTACGATGGGACTGCTGCTGAACGCAATTTGAAAGTTTGGGTTTGTAACAAAGTACTGCGTTAAACCTCCCCAATTACCCACTGTAATGTGTGAAACAACGTATATCTCACCGGTAATATTATTGAAACCCAGGCCTTCAATTTCGCCTGTTGAGTATAGATTTTCCTGCCACATATCGAACGTGTACGTTGTTTTATATTGAACCGTCCTGTTTTCAAAGTCGATTTTCATTGCCCATATTTGAGACTTTCGACCGCCAATATAATAAAGAATATCGCGATTTGCCTGGATTCCCTGCATCCATAAAGGGGTAAAGCCCAACACATCATCCAGGGAAACTCTGAAAAGCAGGTTCCAGTCTGCATCATAAAACTCTAAAGTTTTCCTGTCACATAATATCATGCAGTTATCCACACTATCGTAACCGATTGAGTGAATGGGATTCAATTTCGTCTTATCATCTAAATCGACAATGCCCACAATTGAAAGTGAGTCCTTGTCTATTTTGAAAATCTGTTTCCTTTGCCTGGTGTCCTTCCCTCCTGAGTCTTCAGCAGGGCATAGATATAAATAACCGTCTCTGCTGTTGTAAGCCATCGAATTTCCGTGATATCCTTTAATATCGTTGCTTTTGAATTCTTCTCCGGTAACAACATTAAATTTTACAAGTGTTCCGTATTGCACATCCAAAGGTTTTGCATTCTGAAAATACTGAACCACCACAGGTCCTCCGACAGAGGCAAATCCCTGCGCATTTGAGGCTATGGAACCTTGCTTGCGATATTTTCTGCCTAAGCGCCTCATTGTTGCATAACCTGTATGAAAATTGTCTTTGCTTATTACATCATCGCAAAATGAATTAAAAGAGTCCATAGTTTTCTCCTTTCATGATATGTCAAAGGTTGACGGGAAATGGATTCTAATCGTTAAGAACATATTGATGAGGCCATTCGCATTACCTCATCAATATATTCTGTGGATCTATTTATGACTATCGTAGAAATCCTGCCATAGCTTCGTGTACTGATCTATCTTAAGAGTTTTCAGTTTGTTCAAGTGGCTTTGCCAATCATCATCATTCATACCCTGCATGATTGCATCCGCCTGAAATTGGCTCATATAATGTGAAATATCAGTTGAGAGCAGATTCCTTTTATCCACATTTTCAGGTGTATCCAGGCCAATAGGCATGACCTCCTTGGGAGTAAAAGGCAGTGTGGCTTCTACCGTTTCAATCTTTTTCTTTGTCCTCTGATCATTCTCATAAACCTCTACATCCGGGTCACAATAGATATTGTAGGTTACCGTTCCAACCGTACCAATGGTACGCCGGTATGCGGTTATTGAAGTTCCTTCCGGAACATTATCCTCAGTAACCTCCCATTTTCCATCCTCAAGTTTTCTCCAGCAGCCTGTTCCTTCCGGTCCATAATTCCATAGTTGAACCATATCAAGGCTGGAGTTTTGGAAATCATACCATCGTAGCAGAACAGCTGGATCTTTACATTTTGTTGTGATGGTAAAAGCAGACATACCGCCAAGCGGTTCAGAGGACCGATACCATAACGAATCCCCTTCTGGCCCCTTCATTGGCAGCACAGGTACATATGAGTGACTTCTTTCCTCTTCCATGATGTTGTTGGGGGTCCAGCTCATCACAAAACCTTCGATCGTTTCAGGGCCAAAGCCTTTGGCGGTAAACTGATCCATGCTTTCGGTAAAGTAATCCTGATTCATCAATTTCTCGGAGTAAAGTTTATGGAAGTACTTCAGTCCTTCATAATATCCTTCTTCTGTCGGGGTAAAGATGCATTTCCCGTCTTCAATACGGATATAACTGGAGTTGCCAAGTGTACCGAACATTCCGTACAAACAGTCAATCTTACTGGCGTAGTAAGCCTCCGACACGGCCAGTGGAATTTCATCTGCCTTTCCATTCCCATTTGGATCCTTTGTTTTAAATGCTTTGAGAACATCATAGAATTCTTCCAAAGTGGCAGGAATTTTAAGATTGAGCTTGGTGAGCCAGTCCTGGTTTACATACAGGTTATCCGTAACAAGGTTTTTAGGACTGTTGTCTCCTGCAGGAAGGGAATAGATTTTTCCGTCGGGAGCCATTTCTGCCTTTTTGAGGCCTTCTACTTTGTTGAACATCTCCTTGATATGAGGGCCATACTTTTTGATCAACGGGTCCAGGGGGACCAGGGACTTCATATTCTTTACGACATCAACGCCGCCTGCAAAAGCGTCAGGCAGATCGCCTGATGCAAACATTACATTGGTTTTTTCCGTCCAACCGCTTGAAGGTATCTCATTCCAATTAACTTTAACATTGGTTTTTTTCTCACTGTATATGGAACATTCCTTTTCACCTTGATTTTTGGCGGATTGCGCATCCTTCTTGATTGCGATGGTGTAAGTTTCGGGTGTTTTTAAGATTGGCAGATCTGCTGCGTTCATGTTTTTTGGCACATCTGTCGATGCACCGGCATCTTTTGATGCCTTTTTATCGGAGCACCCGAATACAGATGCCATCAACAGAAATGTCAAGCCGCAGGCAATAAGTTTTTTGAATTTCATGATGATACTCCTTTCAATTTTTACCTGATAAAGACGTCTTAAGATGGATTATGGTGAGCTTCCGGATAAATGGATATATGCTATAAAATGCTATCACCCCCTTATTTACAGACAGCATACCTGTCCGAATAATTTTCATATCATTCTCATCCCTTTATACTGCCTATCATGATGCCTTTTGTAAAATACTTCTGTAAAAACGGGTAGATAATCAATACAGGGAGAGAGGATACGATGATTACACCATATTTGATCGTACCCGCAACCCGCATCAGCTCAACAATGGAATCGGGATCAACATTTTCACCTTGAACCAGCTGACTGCTGATCAGAATCTCACGTAGTATCAGTTGCAGAGGATAAAGATTCTGATTGCTTAAGTAAATCAGGCCATTAAAGAAGGAATTCCAATGGCTTACGGCATAAGTAAGCGTGACGACGGCAACGATAGGCTTGGAAAGCGGGAGAACGATTCTGAAAAAGAACTTTCCATTGGGGCAGCCGTCTATCGAAGCAGCTTCCAGTAATTCCTTTGGAATGGTTGATTCAAAAAAGGTCTTGGCAACAATGATATTGTATACTGAAACGGAGCCCAGAATAATCATAACAAACGGCGTGTTTGTCAAATGCAGTGATTTTACAACCAGATAAGCGGGAATCAATCCCCCGCCAAAGAACATGGTAAGTACGAAATACTTCATGATCCAACCACGGCCGATCAAATCCGATCTTGATAGCGAATAGGCAGCCGGGAGGGAAATGCTGAGGCCCAACAAAGTACCAAATACAGTATAAAAGATTGTGTTTCTATAACCCTGCCAGATATCCTTGTCCCGAAAGATAATTTTATAACAGGAAAAGCCGATGCTCTTTGGCAAAAGCAACACCTGTCCATTATTAACGGCATTTGGATCACTTATGGAGGCAATGACGATGAAATAAAGCGGATACAAAACGATAACAAGTGCAAGGATCAACATACAGTTTACGATAATATTGAAGAAAAAGTCACTGCGGTTATCTTTTATACCCTGACGCTTTTTGATGAATACACTCATAATATAGAATTCTCCTTACCACAAACTTGAATCGCTGACCTTTGAAGCAATTTTATTGACGGTGATTAACAGCAAAAAATTAATCACATTGTTCAACAGGCCAATTGCTGTCGAGTAACTGTATTGTGCCCCCTGTATTCCCATCTTGTATACGTAAGTGGAGATAATTTCCGATACGCTTAGGTTCACACTGTTCTGCATCAGGAAGGCTTTTTCAAAGCCAATGCTCATCAGGGAACCCAGCTGAAGAATAAGCAAGATGATGGTGGTTGGCAATATGGAAGGAATGTCAATGTGCCAGATCCGGTTAATTTTATTGGCGCCATCCACAATTGCGGCCTCATGAAGTTCCGGATTCACTCCGGCAAGGGTTGCGATGTAAATAATACAGCTCCATCCGGTATTTTTCCACACACTTGACCAGACATATAAATGCCTGAATACTGCAGGATTCCCTATAAAGTCCTTTGGAGAACCGCCGGCAAGTTTGATAAACTGATTAACCATGCCAGTAGGGGAAAAGACCACAAGTATCATGCCTACCATGACGACTGTTGAAATAAAATGAGGTGCATAGGTGATGGTTTGGGTGATTTTTTTTAACCGGTTCATGGTTGAATAGTTTAAGATAAGAGCAAGAATAATGGGCATGGGGAAACCGGCGATCAATGAGTATACGCTTAAAACCAATGTATTCCTGATCAGATCAAAACATTGGTAAGATTCAAAAAATCTTCGAAAATGGATCCATCCTACCCATGGACTCCCCAGAATGCCTTGTGTTGCCTCAAAGTCTTTAAAAGCAATTTGTATCCCATAGATTGGAATATAGTGAAAGATTAAAATATAGACAACTGCAGGTAAAAGAAACAAATACAAAACATAATTCTGTCTGATTTTTTTCCACTTATATTCTCTCTTTTTGACTGCAGCTGGATTGTGCAGTGCATTTTCCAAAATATGCGATGATTCCATTTCATTTCCTCCGTTTTTTGCTGATAGGATCCTGGAAAAATCATACCCCATAAGCTGATATTCTGTAAATAATCGGTTCTTGAATGAGCAGAGTTTGGTTTTGAATATCAGGAGCAATATGGTAAATACTTCTATATAAATGCAGGAAGTTTACCGAATTTGAAGCAATATCGTTTGATTTTGAAACGCGGGCAGTATTTATCCATTCAATCCAATCGAAAAGGTAAATTCAAAGACAAAATGGAAATCGTATTTTGAGGAGGCAGGAGGAAAAGCCTGAAGTTTGTAGAATAAGAATGCTGAGGATGGTGATTTTATGAAGAGCCCGAATAAAAAAGCCAGGGATAAAATAGCAAAATTAGCCAATATAATAACTGCATTGAGAAGTGGGACGTTTGCCAGATACCTGTTTTCTTATATTGCACTTTTGTTGATCCCAATTTCTGTGTTCACCTTCATTATATATAATTACTATATCAATTATTTTACAAAATCAATCATCTCGCAGGATATGGAACATACGAAAAAGGTCATGAACAATGTTGATCAGGAAATCGAATCACTTTATGGAAATGTTATGCAGATGTCCAGTGACAGTATTTTTAAAACCAATTATCAAACAGAACATCCTTCCGGTTTCTACGACATCCGTTCCCGGCTTAAATCCGTCGAAGCGTCCAACAAATTCATTGATCAGATACTTTTTTATGATGAAAACCTGGGACGCATCTATACAAGCAATGCGATTTATACTTTTGATGACTTTTATAAATATGGTTCCACATATGAAAACTATACCGAAGAGGAGTTCAAAGGAGTGTTGGATTCCATTGGGAGGAAATATAAGTGGATTCCTCAACAGTCTGTATACTATAATAAAACGATGAATTCTTCGATTACCTATATCGTTCCCATGAATTGGAGCAGCATTAATACTTATTCCATGGTTCTTTATCATATCAATGCAGATCATTTGAACGATCTTATCGGAGTTGAAAAATCCAATTCCGGTGATGTGCTCATTACCGCAGATAACGATCTTATCCTATTCAACTCCGGTAAAAATTTATCCTCAGGCATCGTCAGCTTGTTGACAAAAGAGGCACGAAGCAAGGATCATGTTGTTACCACAATTAAAAGGAAAAAGTATTTGGTGTCCTGTATGCCTTCTGATTCGACTGGTCTAACCTATTACAGTATCACTCTCATGGATGTTGCGCTAAGGGAAGTAAGCAGATTGACGACGATATTTCTTTCGGGCACTCTGTTTATTATTTTAATCAGCACGTTTGCAATAAAAGTGTTTATGCATTTTAACTACGATCCCATACGTCAATTAAGTGGCATTGCGAGGTCCCTGTTTCCATCCTCAATCAATAACAGGGATGATATACTTGTTGCACAAACCGCTCTGATTCATCTTTCGGACGACAATGCAAAAGCAGAAAAGGAAAAGCATGAGCTAATGCAGGAAAAATTGCTTTTGCGGTTGCTGAGCGGAGACATGGAGAACATAGAAGCTTTCAATGTTCTTGGAGCAAATGTCGGGTTAAACTTTACCGGCACTTGTTTTTGCGTAATAATTTTCCGCTCGGATTCCGTCCGTCAGGAAGACAATGTCGAGTATTTGCACTACGAGCCGATTGTAAAAAATGAACTTTCAGGTTTTGAAACATATATGATGACCTACTATAAAGAGCTGATCATTATAGTTTCCGGTTTGGGTTTTGAAAGTCGTTTTCTCAGAATGAAAGCGGAGTATATGGCAAGACAACTTCAGACGGATTCTCATATTCATTTTACTGCAGGGATCGGGAATGTCTACCATGATATTTCATCCATATGTAAGTCCTATTTTGAAGCGGATATCGCTGTAAAGAACAGCGAGGGGGACCAGGATCGGTGTGTGGTTCTTTTTTATGAGCTTTTGAATCCGGCTGATGGCATAAAATATCCGGAAGAAGAATTGGATACCTTATATTCTGCCATCCGTTCCGGCAACACCGAAAAAATCAATTGGTTGATGAATGTCTTTGTGCAGATCACCAATGTTGCAAATAACGATACATTGAAAATTTGTCTCTTTAAGGATGTTATTAATGTATCGGATAAAGCTCTCCGGGAATTGAACTACAAGCCCTGCAAGCTAAAGGAGACATACTCCGGGATGTTATACAGCCAAAATTTGGATACTGGGCGCATTCCGCAATTTATCACGAACCTCTCACGTGACTTGATTGGCTTCATTAATAAGAACAAGGATCCGATGGCCAGTAATATGGATAAAATCCTGACTTATATCAACCGACACTATATGGACAATGATTTTTCGGTTAACAAGCTATCGGATATGTTTGCAATGTCCATCTCGAACTTCAGCCATTATTTCAAGAGCCGCATGGACCAGACAGTGTCGGATTACATCAATTCCATCCGGTTTGAGAAGGCAAAAGACCTTTTGAGGAATACGACACTATCCGTTCAGGATATTGCGAATCAGATTGGTTATATACAGGTCTCAGGGTTCATGAGAAAATTCAAGAGCATGGAAGGTCTGACGCCAGGCAGCTATAGGAAAAAGTTTACGGATACTTCTCCGGATTACGAAAGTAAAACGGAAGTAAGAGGCCTGTCCTGACCGGTGACGAAAATAATATTTCAGCTGATGGCAGGGCATACACAGGCGTGTCCCTGGACTATTTTTGCCCCTGTCACAAACAATTCAGCAGATCGACAATAAAAGTAATAGATAATACAAAATATGCCAATGTATTTTATTGACATCTGTTCAACTATCTCCTATACTTATGAATAGTCACTCTGTATACAGAAGGAATCCAAAGATAAAAATGGGGGTAGTACAATTATGAGGAAATCATGGAAATCATATCTTAAACGGGCATTGTTGCTGTCCATTGGTTTGGTAATACCTTTTGCATCCATAACGGTTTTCCCTTTTGCCAGGCTGGCTTTTCCCGGAGTCAAACATGATTCGGATCGAAGGGAGACTGCTGCCCGGACAGCTCCATTTGAAGCGGACCGAATCATTACACGGGAAGAAGCGACAGGCAGCTCCGGAATCATCAGAGACACCGGGAGGAGCACTGGGGAATTCGCCAAACTGGATTTCTCCTGGTCAACGAGGACAGGGAAATATGCGCTGCTCCCATTCTCGGAATTTTCTGATTTAGGTTTGAAAGGCAATTTCATGGTTGGCAGAAGGGTAAGGGAGCCTTGCGTCATAACGGGAAATGGTGCCTGTGTCTGGAACGGAGTACAGCTTAGGGGCTCCTAGTCAGGAAGTTTGTAAAAAGGGCATCCGGAAAATGTTATCTGTCGCATGAAAAGGTTTACTTGAAGGGAGATCGTGGTATAATTGGTATGATGAAACTCAATTATACAGGGAGGCAAGAACTATGAAAATGATAAAAAAGAAGGGGATTGTGCTGCTGGCCGCTCTTTTAATAGTGGCTATGTTTGCAGGATGCGCTTCGAAACCGCAGAAAGGATCGGATGGCAAGCCGGATGCACAGACTTCTGCATCGATCGTAAACGATGAAACGGCCTTCATTAAAGCGATCGGTGAGGATGGGACATGGATTGTCTGTACACTGAAGGATCTGAAGGTGGACCAGGATCTGGTCATTGAAGGGGAGTTCCATGAGAGAGGCGACGAAGCTCAGGATCTGACCCGGAAGATTGTGCTTTGCAACGAGGATGACAAGCACAAGCCAACGGATCGTTTTAAGCTGACGGTACCGAAGCTGACGGTGAAAAGTCCCAATACCGAGCTAATAGGCGGCACGATCGTTGGAGACGTCTATGTAGAGAGCGGAGATTTTGAGCTGGATGAGGGCGCCAAGATTGAGGGAAATCTCTACTTTGCCAATAAGGAATATCAGGATTCTGCCGATTTGGAGGACAGCAGTGTTTCAGGAGATGTGAAGGTACAGGAATAACGCAGCAACAAAGCCGGCATCACAGAGCCGCTTCTTTTATGGAAGCGGCTTTTTTCTTGCTGTTATTTGCAGCAGCAGCTGCTGCTATTGCGCATGAATGGCGGCTTTCTCCAAGGGAATGGCTTTTGCCCGCCTGCACTGCAAAAAATGACTATATTAAAGAAGGGGCAGTGATGTTACGATAATGGTGTTATTTCATATCAATTTTAGTTAGGGTGAGATGGGGAGTGAATATTTCATTATCTGAAAACAAGAAGCACGGAAACACAGGCAAATCCCGGAAGCACTTTTTTATCAGGCTTTCCAGAGACTATGAATTGTATCTGTTTCTGCTGCCGGCGATTCTTTACTACATTATCTTTGCCTACGGCCCAATGTATGGAGTCCAGATCGCTTTCAAGGATTTCAATGGGTCTCAGGGAATATGGGGGAGCTCATGGGTTGGATTGAAACATTTTAAAAATTTCTTTCAGTCCTATTATTTCTGGCCGCTGATCCGGAATACCCTTACGGTTTCCATTTACACTCTGGTGGCAGGGTTCCCGGCGCCTATTATACTGGCCCTCATGTTAAATGAAGTGAAGAACGAAAAGTTCAAGAGTCTGGTGCAGACGGTGACCTATGCACCGCATTTCATTTCCATTGTAGTACTGGTCGGGATTATCACTATTGTCATGTCGCCGAATTATGGCATCGTGAACCTGGGGCTTCAGGCTCTGGGATTTGAAAAGCACAACTTCATGACCGACCCGAAAGCATTCCGGCATATCTATGTATTGTCGGGCATCTGGCAAAGTACGGGGTGGAATTCCATCATATATATTGCCGCCTTGTCCTCTGTGGATCCTGCCATTCATGAATCGGCAGTGATTGACGGAGCATCCAGATTACAGCGGATCTGGCATATCAATGTTAAATCCATTGTGCCGACCATGGTCATTCTCCTGATCCTGAATGCAGGCTCCATAATGAATGTAGGATTTGAAAAGGTTTTCCTGATGCAGAATGATCTGAACTCGACGACGTCCGATGTGATCTCCACCTACATTTATCGCCGTGGTATGGTGAAGGCAGATTACAGCTTCTCCACAGCGGTTGGCCTGTTTAACAATGTCGTCAACTTTATTCTGCTGATGCTGGTCAATACGGTATCCCGGAAATTGGGAGAAACAAGTCTGTTCTGATTTTTATCCTTCCGGCAGGATAATGTTATTTTGGAGGAGGTATGATATGTCCGTTATTAAGGAAAGTCCCGGCGACCGAATTTTCAATCTGCTGAATCTGCTTATTTTGACGATTGTCCTGGTGATCGTTTTGTTCCCCCTGATTCATATTGTGGCGGCTTCCGTAAGCGATCCGGACTATGTCAGTACGGGAAAGGTGTCCCTTCTTCCCAAAGGATTTAATATAGAGGGCTACAGGAAGGTTTTTCAGTATAAGGATATTATGGTTGGCTACCGCAATACCATTTTTTATACGATTGTCGGCACTCTGGTCAATCTGGCCGTCACGTTGCCGGCTGCATATGCATTGAGCAAGAAACGCCTGATGGGACGAAATGGATTTATGTTCTTCATGGCGTTTACCATGTACTTCAGCGGCGGCATGATCCCGACCTATATTCTGATCCGGGATCTGAACCTGCTGAACACCTATGGGGTACTCATTGTTTCCGGTGCGGTCAACACCACCAATCTGATTATCTGCCGTACCTTTTTCACCTCCAGCATACCGCCTGAGCTGGAGGAAGCCGCCATGATTGACGGCTGCTCCACGACCAGGACGTTCCTGACCATTGTATTGCCATTGTCCAAGGCATTGCTGGGGGTTATGGTCCTGTATTACGGGATCGGGCATTGGAATTCGTATTTCAATGCGTTGATCTATCTGACTGACCGGAGCAAGGTCCCGCTGCAGCTGGTCCTGCGTGAGATCCTGATCGAGCAGGAGATGGCAAGCCAGATGCTGGAATCCGGCGCTGCCGTTTCCGATGACCTGAGAAAAATGCAGATGAAGCTGGCCAGTCTGATCAAATATTCTGCGATTGTGGTATCCTCTTTGCCTGTGCTGATTGTTTACCCTTTCCTGCAGAAGTATTTTGAGAAAGGCGTCATGCTCGGATCCCTTAAGGGGTGACGCGGATGGTGTGCTTTGACGACATATGTCGTTGGCAGATATATAATTATATAAGTGAGAGGTGGAGAAAAAATGAGGAAGAAGATCATTGTGGTCCTTTTGGTCATGGTGCTTTCCGTTTCTGTTTTCGCCGGTTGCGGAAAATCAAACGATGCAACTTCCACGCCCGGAACTAAGGGCAAGGAAAAGGCACCCAAAAAAGAGGCTGCGCAGGATTTCAACGAAACCGGATACCCTATTGTAAAAAAGAAAACAACCTTTACGGTAATGCATCCCCACAGTCCCAGCAAGGCTGCGTTTGATGACACGGTTTACTATCAGAAGCTGGAGAAGCTGTCCGGCATTCATATGAACTGGCAGCCGGTGCCTGCCAGTGATTGGGAGACCAAGGTAAACCTTACTTTGGCCGGCGGGGATTTGCCGGATATTATCCTGGGCGGCCTGACCAATGATGCCCTGTATGATTATGGAATCAAAGGGGATTTCATTGTGAATATCACCGACGGGATCCAGAAATACATGCCCAACCTGCAGCACTGGATGAAGGAATATCCGGATGTGGTTCAGTCCATGACACAGCTGGACGGTTCCATGTACTTTGCGCCTTATATTTATGATACTGCGCAGGCGGCTGCCGATACGGTATACGTGCGGACAGATATGATGAAAAAGGCAGGCGTGGAAAAGATACCAGCCACGGTAGACGAGTTCCATGATATGCTGAAGAAGTTTAAAGATGCGAACTTTGCACCTGATTTTTCTCCGCTGATGCCCACCAAAGGCGTGGAGCTGACCACCGCAGGGTTTGCGGGATGGGCTTATCCTGCATTTGGTGATTCGGTGGACCTTGGATGGGGGCTGGACAGCGACGGGAAGGTCGAGTATACCTATATCAACGACCAGTATAAGCACTACGTCGAATTTATTTCCCAGCTCTATGCGGAAGGATTGGTTGAGCCGGAGATCTTTACCATGGATGAGCCGACGAATATTGCAAAAATGCGGGAAAATAAATCGGCGGTTATGACCTTTGCCACCCAATTGAACCCGGAAAACTTTGAAAGCGGGGAACTGGAAGTGGAAATGATGCCGCCGCTGACATCCGAATATGCCTCCGATCAGAAGATCCGGAGTGTGTCTCATGGCGGATACGGCGCAGGGTATATCACAAAAGCCTGCAAAAATGTGGATGCCGCTCTCCGGTGGTTTGACATGGGATACGCCGTGGATGACATGGAACCGGGCCTGAATCATTTATCGTCCTGGCTGGGGATCCGTGGCTATAACTGGGATTATGCCGATGACAAGAAAGAGACCATAAAATACTGGAACCCGGAGGATATGAAGGATAAGGTAGGCAACATGACCGTGGACGAATTCAGGCTTTATTACATTGCCCCCAGTGAGGGCCCCCGTGCCGCGGTTGCCTGGTTTGTTCCGGAATCCGGACCGCTTAAAATGAAATCGGAACAGTCCATAAAGAATTATTTCCCCTACACGGTGGATCGGTTCCCGGACACTGCCCTGAAGTTCACCGATGAGGAAAATGAAACAATTGCCAATCAGTACACGGATATCGATACCTATTTCAAACAGCAGATTTCCAAGTTCATTGTCGGGGATGAGCCCATGTCCAAATGGGACGATTATGTGAAGCAGATCAAGAAAATGGGGATAGACGAAGTGGTAAAAGTGTATCAGGCATCCTATGACAGACTGCAGAAGGACAGCAAAGCTGTTGGAAACAGCAAATAGGGACGGCAGTAGGCAGAGAAGCGGAATTTGACGCCGGACCGGATGATGAAATATAATTGAATAAGAGACGTACGGCAATCAAGTTCAGTATCCAATGAGAGAACCGGAGTTGAGTGGCAGATTATGAAACGAAAGAGGTCCCTTGTGAAATACAGTTATCTGCTGAGGCTGATCATTATTGTGACAGCCTGTCTCTTCATACCGGTATTGGTGCTGAACTTGTCTGTTGTGCGGAGTTCGTACCGCAGGATGGAGGAGGACAACCGGGGAAGCTATCTTCGGACCACCCAGTATTTTGCCGGATATTTCAATGAGCACATTTCCATGTTGGCCAATCATGCCCTGAACATGAGCCTGGATCGGAAGATCGTGCGTTCGAACATTGAAAAGAGCGAGTGGAATACCATCAAGGCGGTGACCGAAACCCTGGTGGATTACAAGGTCGGGGTACCTATGGTGAAGTCCATCGGCGTTTATTTCAAAGGAGCGGATTATGTCCTCACCACGAACTATAAATACAGTCTGAAACGATTTGTGGACATTGAATCCAGAGGAAACAAAGAAGTGGACAGGAGAATGAAAACGTTCCTGACTTCGGACCATAGGGAACGGACCGTTCTCCTGTCCACATTTGACACATTTGCTTATCCATATGCCAGGCTTTATGTGGGAGTGCCTGTTTCCATCAATGATACGGACGATACCCTGATATTCTACGTATTGGACTATACCGCACTGAAAACGTCCTTTATCGGCACCCTGGGATATGATAATTACGGTCTGTTTATCCTGGATTCCGGTGATTCCCTTTTATACACCAATGGGAATATCGATGCCGGCATATTTCAGGATCCCGAGTTGAAGCAATTCCTTTCCGATCCGCAGGACACCCTGATGAAACATACCTATCAGCAGGACTCGTACAATATTTTCAAGTTTTTTGATGCGGACAAATTGTTTTTGTCTGTCATTCCGCAAGATGATGTGGAAAAAAGTCTGAATTCCTTTTATGAAACGATTCAGAGCTCCCTGCTGTTTCTCGCACTGGGCCTGATTCTGCTTTTTGCCATGTCGGTGTACTTAAGCTATAAACCGATCTACCGGTTATCGCGGCGAATCGGAATCCGGGAAGACAGGGACGGGAAAAGCAGGGAAGAAAACGGAGAAAGTGCCGGTATGCCGGAGGATCGGGGCGGAAGAGATGAGATTGCCGCCATTGAGATGGCATTTGACAGACTGGGCAGTGCCAATGCGGAACTGCGCGAGACGGTATCGGAACAACGGATGCAGCTGATGGATCTGGTCCTGAACAAGCTGTTGTCCGGAGAGCAGCCGGATTCCCCGGATCTGGAATGGCTGAGCAGTGTTTTGTCGGGAGATGTCTTTTGTGTGCTGACGGTAACCGGCCTGGAAATGAACAATGTACAAAGGGAGCTTCTGGCGGATGAGATTCTTTCCGGGTTCCGGTCCCATGTATTTCTTGTGGATATGATGTACGACAGACATACCGTGTTTGTCTGTGCGATTCCTGAAGCTCTTTCTCCGGAGGAAGTGACAGCGGGGATCGCGGAGGTTCTGCGGCAGTCCGATGGCGGCGGGAAAGTCGGGATCGGGGCCGGGAATCCGGTCACTCAACTGAGCAATATCCGGAGCTCCTATCTTCGTTCCCTTCAGGATCTGGATATGGACAGCGGAGCAGTGGTTTATGATGATCTGATGAATGACCTGTCCATAACGGAAACGGACCTTGCGGAAGAGACCCTGTCTTTCCTGCAGCATATAAAGAACGGGGAAAAGGAGGATGCCCTGAAGGATCTGGCGATCATACAGGATCGCATGGCAGGGAATGTATCTTCCGTTCTGGCTGAGCGTTATGTCTGCTATAAATTGATGGACGCCTTTCTGAAGACCCTGAAGCAGATCGGAATGCCGCTGAACCGGAAGGAAATGAACCGGATCCTGTATTTCAATAATCTGTCCGAAATGTGTGAACTGCTGACACCTGCCGTTGTCCGGGTCTGCGACAGCATTTCCTATGCGAAGTCGGCGAGCAAGGATCAGCTGAATGACAGCATCGTAAAGTTTGTGGACGATCATTTTACCGATTCGGATTTAAGTCTGCTGCAGATTGCGGATCATTATCATATCTCCATCTATACCCTGAGCCGCCTGTTCAAGGAAATCACGGGCATTGGCTTCAAGGATTACGTGACCGGCAAGCGCATTGAGCTGGCCAGACATCTTTTGATGACGACGGAAAAGAAAGTCGGGGACATTGCAGTGGAAATCGGCTTTGGCAGCGTTTCCCATTTTAATCGGATATTCAAGGCGAATTGCGGCATGTCCCCGTCCAAATACAAGGCGGAGGCAGGAAAATAACAGGAAGGAAATATATTGTTGTTTCACCTTGCCAATGTGCAGCATATAAAGTATAATAAGTAACGTAACAAAAAGTAATTTTGTTAATAAAAGGATTCCGCAGAGAAAATTGCGTATATGTAATTTGGCAATTTTCGCAAAGTCCTGGAAATGGGACAGAACAGGAATCAATTGGGAGGGGCATATTGATGAGCCTGAAGCAGTGGAGAGAAGAGTTTGAAAAGACAAACAGCAGGAGGGACGGCAGGATACTGACCTTTCATGGGGTGGAAGGATATGATGTGTATAATTGTTCCATCCCGTTTGAATACCGGGGGCACAAATATATGTACGGCCGGGTGGAAAAGAGGGGGGAGTGGGCCAGGTCCGTGACAATGCTGTTTGAGTGTGTCCGGCCGGATGAGTGGACACGGGTGGACAGCATGATCTATCAGATTGAAGATCCCAATGTTGCTGTTCTTCACGGACAGCTGGTGCTGAACGGAACATTCGCCGTATACCGTGGCGGCGAAATGGATGGATTCCATGCTTTGTTTTACAGAGGCACGGATATAAACGATATGCACTATTTTGCCACCGGTCCGGACAATATGAAGGATATCCGGCTGGTTGAGCTGGCGGACCATCGGATCGGAGTGTTTTCCAGACCCCGGAACGATGAAATACTGCAGCGTTATGGAAGTGAATCACAGATAGGATTTACCACCATCGATCACCTGGATGAACTCACGGACGAGGCAATCTCCGGTGCTGTATATATCCCCGGCCTGTTTTCGGAAGGTGAATGGGGCGGATGCAATCAGGCCTGTTTGCTGGACAGCGGATATATCGGTGTGATCGGACATAAGAGTTATCAATCCGATCCAAACGGGGAAGAGTTCAGTCAGATCTATATCAATACGGCATTTGTTTTTGATCCGGGTCATCATAAGGTTCTGGACGAACGTATTCTGGCCACCTCTGCTTCCTATCCTGCCTTTTCGGCAAAAGTGCCCCGCCTGAAGGACTGCTGTTTTACAAGCGGTATTGTCATGCGGGAGGACGGGAAAGCGGATCTGTACAGTGGACTGGGGGACACTGCGGAAGCACGCATTGTCATAGATTATCCTTTTGAAGGATATGGGCGGATGGAATCCCTCTCCACAAGGGTGCCGCTGAGATAGATTCTGTGAGGGGCCAGGCCGGGATTGTTCAGTCGGTTTATCATCTGACTGAAGCTGTGAAGGGCGATCTGCTTTTTGTCGATGTTGACGCTGGACAGTTTCGGAGTGGTCAGCTCGCAGATGCTGGTGTTGTCAAAGCTGATGACGGAGACATCCTCCGGGACTCTGAGATGGCAGGATTCCAGCTTTTGCATCAGGGTAAAAGCCGCCTTGTCACAATGACATACAAATGCGGAAGGCAGATCATCGGGGAGATCAAAGTTTTGGGTATAGACCCCATCCAAAGTATTGATGCCCGGAATGTACCAATCCTTCCGGATGGGCAGATTCCTGCATTTCATGGCCTTCAGATACCCGAAATAGCGGTCGCAGATGCTGTTTGTATGATGAATGTTTCCAACGAATCCAATCCTGGTATGGCCTTTTTCAATCAGATTGCCTGTGACTTCATATCCAATCGAGAAGTTGTCAACAATGACGCTGTCAAACGGAAGGCCGGGCATATAAAAGTCAATGGCTATCTTTTCTGTTTTCAGTCTGGACAGAAGGCTCAGGTATTCTTTTTTGAGTTCCCCACCGATAAAGATTCCATCATATTTGGCAAGAGTCAGGTCCGGAGGAAGAATACCGCTTTTCTCTTCATGATTCCCCACCACAAAACAGTTCAGGGAACAGTTTTTATCCATACATTTTCGATTCAGATAGTAATAAATCGTTGTATAGAATTTTTCATCCTCCAGGAAAAAACGTTTCGCAGAAAGAAAGGCAAACCGATATTCCTTTTGTATCTCATCGGCTTTTATTTTTGCATATCCCAGCTCCCTGGCTGTATGAAGAATGCGTTTCCGCAGACTGTCGCTGATGCCGGGCTGATGATTGATCGCCTTGGATACGGAAACTTTTGTTATGCCAAGCTGGTTGGCGATATCCTGCATGGTTACCTTTTTTCTCATCTTCTCAACCATCACTTCCGGTTAAATTGGACTGTCCAATAAGTTACTTTACAAAATGTAATCCTTTTATATTTTATCATAGTTGCTTTGCCCCGTCAAACTTCAAAGGATGCAGTATATTTAATAAATCTTTTATACCGGGATTGACAATTTGCCAGTATGTTAATATAATATATATGAAATATAACTTAATATGACTTGAAATTTGATTGAATAGTTACTTAACATTTGGTGGAACAGTGTTTTGGAGGGATAAGAGTCAACATGAAAAAAGTCAAACAAAATGGCAATACTGCCAACAGAGGTGCTGTGGCAGCAAAAACAATGCAAAAGCATGCAAAAGGCGGACTGATCAAAGATATCCGGCACAATAAATTTTCTTACCTGATCGCATTGCCGTCCATGCTTTATGTTTTCATCTTCAGTTATTGTGCCTATCCCTACCTGGTGATTGCCTTTCAACGATATAACTATCAGAACCATACCCTGTTTGACATACTGACAAAAGGGCAGTGGGTCGGTCTGGAGAACTTCCGGTTCTTTTTCCGTTCAATGACGGCATTCCGGGTAACATACAATACATTGTTTCTGAACATTTTGTTCATTATCTTTGGAACGGTTGTTTCCGTTCTGCTGGCCCTCCTGCTGAATGAACTCCGAAGCCGCTGGTTTGTCAAAACAACGCAGTCCATTATGCTTCTTCCCAATTACATATCCTGGATTGTCGTAAGCTATCTGATTTTAAGTCTCTTTTCAAATGAATATGGTATTGTAAACAAAATGATGAAGGATACGGGAAAGACGCCGATCAATTGGTATATCGAACCGGACGTGTGGCCGCCTATCCTGGTGATTGCGCATACCCTGAAAGGTGCAGGCATGAATGCGGTGATCTATCTGGCCGCCATAGCAAGTATTGATACCAGTATGAATGAGGCGGCCATTATAGATGGCGCCAACCGGTTCCAGCTGGTGACCAGGGTAACACTTCCACTGATCACACCGACCATTGTCATCATGACCCTTCTGGCAATCGGTAAAATTATGTTTGGGGACTTTGGTATGATATATGCTATTGTTGGTGATAATGGAACGCTTTACAAGACAACGGATATTATTGATACTTATGTTTTTCGGGCTCTCAGAAGGGTGGGGGATCCTTCCCAGGCAATGGCCATAAGTCTGTTTCAGTCCGTAATCGGGTTTCTGATGGTGTTCGGGTCCAATTGGCTCACAAGAAAGATTTATCCGGACGGAGCATTGTATTGAGTTTGCAGACTGGACAAATTCTGTCCTGCAGATGTGCGAAACCCGGCAATTACAATATTGGAGGATGAGGTGTGCCTATGTTTTCTGCTATGGATACGGTCCAAAGTATACGGACAGGTAAACGGAAAAAGCGCAGAAATTTTAATGTTGCAGATTTCATAATATCCTTGTTTGTGCTGCTGTACTCTCTGGCCTGTATTTTGCCTATGATCCTTACTTTGATGGTTTCAATAACGGATGAGAATACCATCATGCGAAACGGCTACAGTTTTTTCCCAAAGAAATTTTCACTGTATGCGTATCGTCTTATGTTTCAGGGCGGCTCCAGCGTGATCCGGGGATATCTCGTATCCATCGCGGTTACAGTGATCGGTACCATTGGTGCAGTGCTGCTGACTGCTTTTGCGGCATATACCCTGGCCAATAAGAATGTAAAATATCGCAACGCGCTGAGCCTGTACTATTTTATTCCCATGGTTTTCAGCGCCGGTATGGTTCCATGGTACCTGATCTGCAAAAGACTGGGTTTACAGGACAATATCCTGTCCCTTATTGTTCCCAATCTGCTGTTCAGTCCGTTTAACCTGTTTTTAGTCCGGAACTATATGAGCGGAATCCCGGATTCCCTGAGAGAGTCAGCTACCATTGACGGAGCCAATGACTTCACCATTGCCTTCCGAATTTATTTTCCTCTGTCTCTTCCGGTGTTGGCCACAGTCACCCTGTTTTACGGACTGGGCTATTGGAATGACTGGTGGAACGCCATCATGCTGGTGGACAGACAGGAACTGTATCCCATCCAGTATCTGCTGCTGCAGTTGAAATCCCAGATATCCATGCTGCGGGATTTGCAGTACATGGCAGGCGCTGTCAATGTAACTCCTCCTGCGGAGTCGCTTAAGATGGCCACGGCAGTCATTACAATCGGTCCCATTATTTTGCTGTATCCTTTTCTGCAGAAATATTACATCAAAGGTCTTGTCGTAGGATCGGTGAAGGAATGACTATAGGTACCCAATATTTTATGATGGCTTTTCGCTCATCTGAGCATAAGTTAAAAAATATATCACTTGGGAGGGTTTATTATGAAGAAAGTGCTTTCGCTTTTTCTGACTGCTACAGTTCTTTTATCGATGCTGGCAGCTTGTGGGACAGATAATACTTCTTCTGCACCCACTGTATCACCGGAAGGTACAAAAAAGTCTGAAAAGACAGAGGTTGTCTCAGAGGCAGAACAGGCTTCGAAAGCAAAAAAGCCAGTGGATTGCCTTTATGTTGTGCCAGGTGACGCGCCAAAAGATCTGAAAGGCGGTCTTAAGGCAATCAACGGGAAAATGAAGGCAGACGGAGTAGGGGTTTTATTAAAGATGAAGTTTATCCCATGGGACGCCTGGGATCAGAAAATAAACCTTATGCTTTCCACCGGAGAAAAATTTGACATGTTTCAGGTTATGAATGACCGTACTTCTCTTTCCAATTACGCTTTGCGCAATGCGCTTGCTGATTTGACGGAACCGGTGGATCAATATGGGCCCAACATTACGAAAGTCAATCCGGAGTTGGCTATGAAATCCGCCATGGTAAACGGTAAGCTTTATGCGATTCCTGCCTATTGGAATGAAACAGCTGTTGCACCGGAACTTACCTTAAGACTGGATATCATGAAAAAATATGGAATAGCCAAAGTCCCGGAAACATTTGAGGAGCTGACAGCGGACTTTGAAAAGGTTTTCAAGAACTGGGAAGGAGACGGAAAGCCGTATTTCCCATTACTGGGCTCTGAGACGTCCAGTGTAGATGTAGCCTGCAAGACGTTTGAGGAATGGCCTTATGTAGTGTATGACAAAGTGTTTTATGTCGATCAGGACGGCAATGTGAAGAATTATTTTGAAACGGATGCTTTCCTGAAAAATTGTAAAAACATCCGCCTGTGGTATGAAAAAGGTCTGATCAGTCCGGATGTTTTGACTACAACCTCGGATCAGCACGCCAACCGGTTGAATTCAGGAGACTGGTTTTTTATTCCGGGTACCATAGGAGATATCAGCCCGCTTAAGGCCAATTATCCCGATATTACCACTGACGACTTTGTCAGTGTGGATCTGGCACCTGAAAAGCCTTATGTTCGTCCCTACGGGGCCCGTAATATGAATGCGGTCCCGCTTTCCAGTGAGCACCCGGAAGCCGCGGTTTTTCTGACCAACTGGATTTATGCGAATCAGGACAATTATGATCTGTTTCTGTATGGTCGGGAAGGCATAGATTATGAGAAAAAGGAGCCGGGACAAAGATCGCCGATCAACGATCCGGTAACCATGCAGCCGCCCTACTCCTTTGCCGACTGGATGATCGGAAACGTAAACATGGTGCGGACATCCGTCACTGCGCCCAAGGCTACAAACGACTCTTTATATGTTCTCAAAACGGATCATGTTGTGGATGGCTATGCTTCTGCCTTTACCTTCAATGCGGAAAAGGTCCAGACCCAGTTTACGGATGTTCAGACACAAATTCAGGCTTCCATCGCCCCTATTGCATGCGGCGTAAAGGATTACGATTCCAATATTGATGAGGCTCTGTCCACTCTGAAAGCAGCCGGTGTGGATGATTTGATAGCGGAGTTTAAAAAGCAACTTAAGGAATTCAAGGCATCCGAATGATTTGACATCTTAAAGAAAGGATAGATGAAAGCGACATTAAGAAAAAGACAAATAAAAGCAAAGAAAATGCTGAGGGCTGTTCCCATATATTAAAGGGAATAGCCTTTTTTGCCTTACAAAGACAAGGAAGCAAGCACAAATTCAGATAAGAAGATCATAATATCGGATAAATCGGGATCGGATGAAACAGGTATAATAGCTATGGAAAGGTGATTTCCTATCGTGTATAATGGAAAGGAACAATAAAGGCGATCACAGAAACTGGAGGGATCATTTTTGAAGAAAGTAAAAGTGGCAGTCATCGGCAATGGTACCATTGCCAACAGTCAGCACGGTCCGGCGTATCTTAAGAACCCATTGAGTGAAATCAAATATTGCGTGGATATCATCCCCGAACGCGCGCAGGCTTTTCGTGAGAAATTCAATGGGGAATATGCCATTACGGATTATCATGAAGCCATCGCAGACCCGGAGGTGGATATCGTATCCGTTTGCGTACCAAATTACCTTCATGCTCCCATCACCATTGACAGTCTGAAGGCAGGAAAACATGTACTGTGTGAAAAACCCGCGGCTCTTAATTACGCGGAAGCATCTGCCATGAAGAAAGCAGCGGATGACAATCGCCGGATTCTGAATATCGGCGTGGTAAACCGCTTCAATACGGCAGTCAATAGGGTAAAGGAAAAAATCGATGCGGGAGAGCTGGGCAAACTGTATCATATTTATTGCTCTTTCCGTGCCTATCGGTCCATTCCTGGCCTGGGCGGACCTTTTACCACCAAGGAAATGGCCGGCGGGGGTGTATTGATTGACTGGGGCGTACATTATCTGGATCTTGTTCTGTATTGCATCGGAAATCCGGCTATCCGGACGGTTTCCGCCGCTGCTTACAGTGAGATGGCGAAGGATATGAAAGATTATGCCTATACCAGCATGTGGGCAGGCCCTCCGGATTACAACGGCACATGCGATGTGGAAGACCTTGTAACCGGCATGATCCGGACCGGTGGACCCACCATCACCCTGAACGGTGCATGGGCACAGAATATCAATGATGACAAAGCCACATTCATCGAGTTTCTGGGTGACAAGGCAGGCATCAAGCTCCAATACGGCGGGAATTATACCATGTGGAGCTCCGAAAACGGTGTGCTGTATGAGACCAAACCTTCCTTCCCCATGGCGGATATGTTCTATGATGAAATTGATGCATTTATCAAATGCTCCCAGGAAGGCAAAAAGATCCGTTCCAATATCGATCATGTCATTGCCAGTTCCCTGCTGATGGACAAAATTTATGAGTCCGCGGCAAAAGAGAAAGAGGTGGAAATCGGTTGAACCGGATTGGATTTATTGACTGCTATCTGGATGAATGGCACGCCAATCAGTATGTGCGATGGATCCATGATCCGGCGAAAGGCGGGAAGTATCAGGTAGCCTGTGCATGGGCCATGACAGACCGTCCGGGCGGTGTTTCCACGGAGGACTGGTGCAGGAACAGCCAGGTCTCCCGGGCATCTTCCATCGAAGAACTGGTGGATCAGTGTGACAGCATTGTCGTCTTGTCTCCGGACAATCCTGAAATGCACGTCAAACTGTCGGAGATCCCATTGGCGTCAGGAAAGCCGGTTTATATCGATAAAACATTTGCCATGGATCTGGGTTCGGCAAGGAAGATGTTTGAGCGGGCAGAACAATATCATACCCCCATGTATTCCACATCTGCCCTGCGGTTTGCAACGGAGCTGACGGAGTACAAAGGTCCCGGAACTCTCGGAAAAGACATTGCCATGGTGGCTGCTCAGGGCCCGGGGCTTTTTGAGAATTATTCCGTTCACCAGCTGGAGATGGTTGTAAAATGCATCGGCCTGGGGGCAAAGCGCGCCATCTGCACCGTATCCGGATCCTCGCCGATGATTACCTATGATTACGGGGACGGAAGGCGTTCAGTGATCCACTGTATGCCCTGGGTGAATTTTGGTCTGCAGGTCCGGACAAACAGCGGGGAAGGCGTCAGCCTGCCGATTCAGAGTGACTTCTGGGCGTCTTTTATGGACAACCTGCTTGGATTCTTTGAGACCAAACAGCCCGTTGTCCCCAAAGAGGAGACGTATGAAGTCGTCTCCCTGGTGGAAACCGGAAACAAGGCAATGCGAAGCCCGGATCAGTGGATTTCCGTCGAAAGATAGAGGAAGCAGGAGCGTAAGTCCGGCCGGTAACTGTAAGAAACCATAATATGATAATATGAAGAACCCTATATCCTATTAACGAATAATATAAAAAGGGACCAGTTAACTGGTCCCTTTTTTTGAGGCAGAGACGGCCAATGATCAAATCACTTCCATAAGCCGGTGTTGTTGGAATGTATCAGAATATTTCGGATATAGGTGACATCGTCCAGCAGATGATCCTGTACAATCGGATCGGTATGCTTTATCGTTTTGATCTTGTTCAAAGCCTTGTCGGTTTTGTTCATTATTTTCTCCGGACGGTCATTCAGCTTTTTCACAATTTGATTCAATGCTGCTTTTATCTTCTGCGCCTGGCCATTCTGTATTCCTTTTTCCGGAACATAAATGGTATCAATTTTCCGCTTCAGATCGGCAATCAGCACCTTGACAGATTCTTTTGGATGCTCCACAGGACTGACGGCATCTTTCCTGTAAATGCCCTGTGCCAGCTTGTCTCCGTATCCGAGACTGAGTGCCTCAAATTCAAAGTGAGCCGTTCCTTCTGCTCCGGACTGGTTGGAGACAGAGGCTTGTTCGACCAGATCCCTGTCCTTGATCTTCATGAACTCACCAAGGCCTGTAGCCCGGAAAGATTGCTCCCCGGCCAACCCTGCCGCATTGTCGCAAATCGTCTTGATGGCGCCCGGGTTTTCCACATACGCCATAGGCAGCAGCAAATCAATGTATCCATTTTGAACCCAGTTTTTTGGATTCTGCATATGGGTTTGAGGGGTGTTGGGGAAATCATAAGCCACAGAGGTGGAAATAACGGCATCCGGATTGATCTCGTGCAGCATATCGGTTAATTCCTGAACCATGCTGTTGACCAGGTTTTCCCGGAACTGCCTCCATTCTTCCCAATGCTCGCCCTCCATTTTGATATCCAGGGGATCGATTCCGTATTCCGCCTGGAATCTTTCCCTGGCAATGGGTTCATAGCCCATATCATTGTAGCGATTGTCCGGGTAACGGATGTAATCATACTGGTACCCATCCAGATCATAATTTTCGGCAAGCTCGGCATAGGTCCGGCGGATCAGATCCCTGGCTTTGGGGTTCGCCGGACTCAGCCAGTAAAAGGGGACTCCGTCCGGAGGCGTTGCTTCATATGGAGTGCCGTCCCGCTGAGTCATGGCCAGATCCGGATTGTTTTTGGCCAGGCCGTTTTCCGGCATAAACACCTTTGTCCATGCATGGACGGACATCCCTTCCCTGTGCGCCACATCGATATAGGCGTCAAGTACATCAAATCCATTGAAATAGGGATCCATCTCCTGACCTTCAATTTCACTGGGATATACGGAATGTTCGTTATAATGGGTCTCCAGGAAGATGGTATTGATCCTGTAGCTTTTGAGACGCGCAATGTGGTTCTTCACCTCGGCCAGGCTTTTTTCCTTTGGACGGATCCAGACGCCTCTCACCTCTGCACTTTTCGATTCATAATTGGCGAAGCGTGCATGATCGATGGCATTTTTGGACTGCTCAATGAGTTTTTGCATATCCTCGATATGCCCCTGGGATAAAGCCATACGGGCTTTTTCCAGCAATGTTTCTGCCTTTTTAAGATTTTTTCTGACGGAAATCCGATCGAAATCCTGAAACCCCTTTACGGCTTTTTCATAGCGTTCCTGCTCCTCTGAAAGAAGGAGTTCGGCTTCCCTGATGTAGGTTTCAGGTGACTGGATCAGGACGACTTCTTTCTTTTCCTGATCGATAACGACTTTGGTGCCCAAAGCAGCTGTCCGAAGCTGAGCTGCCTTTGTACCGTGAGCGGACACAACAAAGCCGGAATCCGGTATGACGGAGTTGTTGCCGCCCAGGGAGACAATCGTGCCTTCTCCGTCCATCGTCACTTCATAGCCCCAGTCATTTGTCCCGGTCCTTTCTCCAAACTCCCGGGTATAGACGAGTAACTGATCGGTGCCCCGAAAACCGGGATAGGGGACATTATTTGCATTGTCCCATCCGCCGGGATTGTCTTCCTTTGTCCTGGGGTTCATGGCATCGTATGCAATCCGGACTTCGCTGGTCTGGGCATCAGATCGCAGATTGTCATTGCCGGAGCTGTTTTTTGCTTCCGCAGGGCTTTCTGCTCCTGCAGGTACGATGGATAACAGAAGAAACAGTGCAAGGAAAATGCTTGCAAGATGTTTGAATTTCGAGCTTCTCATGTGCTGGCCTCCGTTTCTTTTTCTCTTGTCATTGGCTGAAATTGGCATGCCCTTTTTATTCATGAACTGGGATAAATTATATACCAATAAACAGGATAAGTCAACAGACGGACGGGAAGTAAGATGGAAGCCCAAGGCTGACTCAGTTTCTGCCGGTCATATACAGTTCAAACTTGTTGATGTTCTCCCGGTCGCCGACTACCACAATTTTGTCATTCTCATGGAAGACCAGATCCGGAGTAATTTCGCTCGTCGCATTGCCGTTATGCTCCATGGCGATGATATTCAGCTTGTACTTTCGGCGCAGATCCGCCTGAAGTACGGACTGTCCCTCCATTTTCCCGGTAATTTTTATTTCGGAGATATTGAGATTGTTTCGTAATTCAATGGATATCAGTGTCCTGGAAGAAATCAGCTTGTTCGCCAGCCGGATCGCCATATCATGCTCCGGGTAAACGACCTCAGCACCGATCTTTTCCAATACAAGGCCCTGTTCGTAGGTAACTGCCTTGGAAATGACCCGTGGCACTCCCATGTTGATGATGTTGAGACTTGTCAGAATGCTGACATCCACTTCTTCTCCGATGCAGACAATTACGGTGCCGCAGTTCTGAATGCCGGTATCCATCAGGGTTTCCCTATCCAGGGACTGAACCACAAAAGCGTCTGCCGTATCGTTCCTTATCTGTTTGATTTTACTTTCGCTGCTGTCCAGCGCCAGGACTTCCCTGCCGGCATCGGACAGGGTTTTTACCAATGCCTGTCCGAATCTGCCGAGTCCGATGACGCCGAATTCTATAATTGGTTTTTGTTTTTGCTGAATCATATCATTCTCTCCTTTATCCGATCGTAATGGTTTCTTCCGAATAGCTGGCATTGGACAACGGACGGTAAGACCATATCATGGCCACGGTAAGGGGACCCAGTCGTCCAATATACATGGTCAGTATGATGATGGCTTTGCTCAAAACGCTGAGGTCCGGCGTGATGCCGGTGGACAGGCCAACGGTGCCAAACGCGGATACCACCTCAAACAACAGCTGAATGAAGGTAAACTGCGGTTCGAGGACACTGAGCAGGTAGGAATTCAGGCAAACCAATGACAGAGCCAGTGCGAAAACGATAAAGGCTTTTCGGATGGTTTCTCCCGGAATGCGCCTTTTAAACGCAGTGCAATGCTTATTGGTCACCATACCATATGCGCTCTCCATTATGGTAAATGCGGTGGTTGTTTTAATGCCGCCTCCGGTGGATCCCGGTGAAGCTCCGATGAACATCAGAATGATCAGCAGGAACAGACCCGCGCTGGAGAATTCCCCCAGGGGATAGGTGCTGAATCCGGCTGTTCTTGCGGATGTACTGAAAAAGAATGCACCCAGCCAGCTTACGTCTTCCGTTGCCTTCAGCAGAACGGTTCCGGCGGTCAACAGGACAACGGTCATGGTGAGTACGACTTTTGTATGCAGGCTGAACTTTTTGAAGCGTCGTTTGGTGAGCATCTCACGGATGACCAGAAAACCCAGTCCGCCGAATATAATCAGTCCTGTGGTCGTCAGATTCAGCAGCACGTTATTCTGATAAGGTATCAGGTTCCGGAATCCTCCCAGGATGTCATAGCCGGAATTATTGAAGGCAGCAATGGAATGGAAAATACTGATCCATAAGGCGTGCAGAGGTACATAATCCTGTGAAAAAACGATAAAGTTCAGGATCACGCCCGTTCCTTCAAAGCACAGGGTCATCAGCAGGATGGATTTTACCAGCCTGACAATTCCTCCCATGGAATTCAGATTCATGGCTTCCTTTACCAGTATCCGATCCTTGAAGGTAACCTTTCTCCGGGCGAGAAGAATAAGCCCCGCCCCCACGGAAGTAACACCAAGACCTCCGATCTGAATCAGCGCCGCAACAACAGCCTGACCAAACACATTGAAGTTGTCCGCAACATCAATGGCCACCAACCCCGTTACGCAAACCGCGCTGGTCGAGGTAAACAGGGCATCAATGAAAGGGACGTCAATGCCCTTGTTTTGCGCAATGGGAAGCATCAGAAGACCGGCTCCCAACAGAATGACCGCTGCAAATCCCAGGGCGATAATCTGTTCCGGCCGCATCTTATGAAATAATACAGATATGGCAACGCACCTCCTTTTGCTGTATTTTGCCACATATAAATTATCCTACAAAACGGCACTTTAAACATTGATCATGGACTTGCCGATTCCATGACAATGCATCCACTGATTCGATGACAATTTCATATAATAGTGGAATTCGTATAAATATGGTATAAAGAAGAATAGGATAAGTATAAAAAATGTGTTAATATGTATGGAATATCCGTTTCAAACCGGAAAGGAATCCTGCGGAACGCAGCAAACGCAGTACAGCAGTAGGATGATTGACGTGTGAAAGGATGTCCTTTATATAAAATTAACACAACATGGTACAATGTGGACACCGTCTTTATTGCCTTTCTGTTATTCTGGAAAGGAAAACGAGGTGGTTGACTTGATACTGTTTTTGATTATCGTATCAGTAGGTGTTGTTTTGCTTGTTTATCTTGTCATGTGCCGCATTGACAACTTTATAGAGAGGGGCGGTATCCTGGACAGCCCGCAGGGACGTGCCAATCAAGGTGTTTTGGTATATGGTGCGCCGGATGTTGCGGAAAAAATAAATAAAATGGGTATGAATTGCAGAAATATTACAGTACAATCTTTTCCGGAGGATGGCTGTTATTCCATCCTGTTTGCCCTCTCTGATGAGGATAAGGATAACCTGGCAATATGCCATGATGCCAAAAGCATGGATCCCGGGATTGCAATTGTTGCACGTTGTAATACGCCGAACCTGCGGGATATCTTCATAACCGAGGGGGCAGACAGATTGCTGAACGCCGGCGAACCCATTGATACTCTGCTGACAGAGCTTTGGGGTGCAGGCAAAGGAAAATGACGTAATTTGGCATATCCTTTGCCTGTATTGGCAAAAGCTATTATCCATGGAGGTGTCCATTGCTGCCGGGGAAGCAAAAGGATATGCTGAAAATGATACGATATGGTATAGCAGTAGGAGGATGCGATACGCTGAAAAATGCACTGAAAACAGTTTCGATTATGGTTCTGGTTACGGTTTTATCGATTTTCACCGAACGTATGGGGGTGGAAAACGAGAGTATTATCATGATATTTCTGCTTGGCGTCCTGTTTACGGCGGTGCTTACCAGCAGCCGGCGATGGGCAATCTGTGCGGCGCTTTGTTGCGCCCTGCTGTTTAATTTCCTGTTTACACGGCCTCTTTATTCGTTTCTCATATATGGAACGAACGATTTGATGCTGCTTTTGTTTTTTTTGATTACGGGCATTGTATCAGGTACGATTACCTCCAGACTACAGAATGAAATGAGGCTGGCAGGGCAAAATGAGCACACTGCCAGGATTCTTTACCGGATCGCTTCCGGATTTTTGTCCGCCAGCGGCAGGGAAAATGTTGTAAAAAAGGCGAAGCTTTTTTTGAAGGAATACACGGGATTGGGCTGTACGATTCATCTGGATACGATTCATCTGGATTTGAAGGAATCCGGAAAAGGTTTTGAAATCAACGGCGGGAACGGCACACTGGGAATGTTGGAAATCAGGGATGGAGAACCGGACAACAGCCAGCTTTTAATTGTAAAGGCCATCTGCAGGCAGCTTGGTATTGCGCTGGAGCGGGAAAGGCTTGTGGCAGACCGGGAAAAAATACGACTGGCAATGGGGCGTGAACAGCAGCGCAGCATTTTTCTCCGCTCCGTGGCACACGATCTCAGAAGTCCGCTGACAGCGATTTCCGGAGCCGGGAATCTGCTGGCGGATAGTTACGACATGCTCTCCGAATCGGAACGCAGGAAGCTCGCTGTTGATATAAGCGAAGAGATTGTATGGCTTGCCGGTCTTGTGGAAAACATTCTCAGTATGACCCGCATCAGTGAAAAAAAGCTGGTGCTGCACAAGCAGGATGAAGTTATTGATGATGTGGTTGGGGAAGCAGTGAAGCAGACGGAGCGGCTGCTGCGCAACCGGCATTTTGAGGTAAAGCTGCCTGATGATGTGGTAACGGTACCGATGGATGGCAAGCTGATCGCGCAGGTGATGATCAATCTCCTGGAAAATGCCGCCCGTCATACGCCGCCTGACAGCGCCATTTCGCTGACCGTGGAAGTTGGGCGACGTCTGACTGTTTCAGTGGCGGATACCGGAGAGGGTATCCCTGATGCGATCCGCAGTCGCTTGTTTGAGCGTTATGTGACACAGGAGAAGGAAATAGTGGATGGACACAAAGGCCTGGGGCTTGGCCTCTCCATCTGCAAGGCCATTGTGGAAGCTCATGGCGGAGAAATCTCCGTGACAGACAATATTCCCAAAGGTTCTGTTTTTACATTTACGCTGCCCATGGAGGAAAACAATGAATAATAATCGGACGATCCTTGTGATAGAGGACGACAAATATATTTCTCATTTTATCGACATTTCCCTTACAAAGGAAGGGTACCATGTTTTGACTGCAGAAACGGCTGCCGAGGGAATGTTTTTGTTTTCTTCCTATCGGCCTGCTATTGTTCTGCTGGATCTCGGCCTGCCGGACAAGGATGGTGTGGATCTGCTTCGGGAACTCAGGGCATTTTCGGATGCACCGGTTCTGGTCGTTTCAGCGCGCGGACAGGAAAAGGAGAAGATTGCAGCGCTGGACATGGGAGCAAATGACTACATCACAAAACCTTTTCATATGGGCGAGTTGACAGCCCGCATCCGCGTGGCGGAACGATCTTTGCAAAAGGCCGGAGGCAATAATGCGGGAGAAACGACGTTTACCTGTGATTGGCTTACGGTGGATTATGAAAAACGCAAGGTCCTTGTGGACGGCAGGGAAATTCATCTGACCCCGACGGAATACAAAATCCTGCTTTTACTGATTGCAAACAAGGGCAAGGTGCTTACCCATAACTATATTATCCGGCAGATATGGGGCTATGAAGGCGGGGACAGCAAAAGTGTGCGGGTCTTTATGGCCAGCCTTCGCCGTAAGCTGGAAAAAGATACGGTTCATCCGCGCTTTTTACTGACCGAGGTAGGCGTCGGGTATCGTTTTGCCGATGAATAGAAAGTCTGTCAGAAGGCAACTTAATTGATTTTTCTTTGAGGGATGATATACTGAAAAGAGGATATTATAAAATCAGCAGTTTTCTGGCGCGGCCGCTCCGGCCATTACAGGGGCGATAGCAGCTGCATCCGGATACCATATGGGTTTTCTTGTATCGGCTTTGCTTCAGTACGCATCTTTCCTGTCCTATGTGCTTCTTCGGAAACGTTATGTGGGGGATATTGGTCTTGAGCCCGTGGATCCCATGCCGGGAAATCAGGGGAAAAGGGCCCTGACAAAAATTCTTTCTGTCACGGTGGCTTTACTTGGAATTCTGGCTGCTCTGGTTGCAACGGGAGTTGTATCAGCCAATTCCTTCATGAATATGGTGAGTACGGTCTGCATATTTGTTCCGATTGTTTACTTTATCATCATTATTACCAGTAAGAAAGTTACAGGAGACGAGGCTGGGCGGGTCAAAGGCGATCTGCTGACGATGGATTTCGGGGCAACTTATGAAGGGTATGGATCCGACATTACACGGACGGTTGTACTGGGCAGGCCCTCGGATGATCAGAAGAAAATCTATGAAGTTGTGAAAGAGGCAAAGAAGCGGGCACAGGATACCCTTCGTGCCGGTACCGCTGTGAATGAAGTGGCAGCTGCCGGTGTCGGCTGGATTGAAAAATGCGGCTATACCGTTCCCCATGGCATCGGTCATTCCTTTGGCTTTGATTCGCATGAAGATCTTTTCATCAGCAGCCGTGATGACAGCAAACTGGGCGTCAATATGGTAACGACCCTTGAGCCTGGTATCTATATCCCCGGCGTGGAAGGGGTCCGGCTGGAGGATGATTACCTGATTCAATTCGACGGTGCGGAACAGCTGACCCACTGCAGATACGGACTGCTCATTGAAGGAAGACTTTGCAGACCGGGACGGACAATGCTTTTGTTAAAAACAAATCACAAACGTTTTATACTCTTTCCATTGGTTTATCTATACCATATCGGAGGTTGTTTCTGCGAAAAGCAAAGGATGGAGAAAAACTTTTCCACTAAAAAAAATAAATATTGACAAGGTTTTTTGTTCTGATATAATAAATATGTCGAAACTTCCCGGCCGTACACTGAAGTTCTTCCGGGTATTCCAATCAGTATAGAACCGGTCCGGAGAGGTAAAATAGAGGAGGTCCCATAACAGGGAAAAAGTGCTTTTCAAGGAGTGAGGTAGCAAAATGAAGAAGAAGATAGCTTTATTGCTGAGTCTTGTGATGATTGTCGGTCTTTTCGCAGCCTGCGGCAGCGGCACGAAATCCGGAAAAGGCAACGGGAGTGCGAAAGGCGGCAAAATTACGTTCTGGACATTGTCTCTCAGCCCCACATTTGATGATTATCTGCACGGGGTGATCAAGGACTTTGAGAGCCAGCATGCCGGAGTAAAGGTAAACTGGCAGGATGTTCCGTTTGATCAGGCAGAGCAGAGGACACTGACGGCTGCATCCGGAGGAAATCTGGCGGACGTGATTAACCTGAACACGGACTTCATGAAAAAACTGGCCGCAAAGGGCGCTCTGGTCAATATGGACAAGGCTGCCGCGGATGTGAAGGATGACTATTTTGAGGGCGCATGGCAGGCAGGAAAAGTCGGCGATACCGCTTATGCACTGCCGTGGTATCTGACAAGCGGAGGTCTGATCTATAATCCGGAGATATTGAAGAAAGCCGGTTTTGATGCTCCTCCGAAAACCGACGAGGAAGCATGGAAAATGTCCGAAGTCATCCATGAGAAGACCGGAGCGTATGGAGAATTAATTTCTGCAGTTCACATTTATCTTCCTTCCAATGGAGTGCCCATCGTATCGAAAGACGGGAAGAAAGCGGCGTTCAATACTCCGAAGGGATTGGAGATTTTCAAATTTCTCAAGCAGGAATACGACAAGGGTCTGCTTCCGGACGAAGTGGTACTGGATCAGGTGAACATGCCGGAATGGTATGCACAGGAAAAGACTGCCTGGTGGGGCACAGGACCTCAGCTGTTCCGACAGGTAAAGGATTTGTCCCCGGAAGTCTATGACAAGTCCGACGCGGCTGCTGCCATCGTGGGATCCGAGGGCAAACGTCATATGTCCATCATGAATGTTGCTGTTTCCTCCAAGAGCAAGCATCAGGATGAAGCAGTGGAATTCGCCAAGTTCCTTACCAATGCGGACAACCAGCTGAAGTTCTCCAAGACGACTCCGGTACTGCCTTCCATAGAGGAAGCGACGAAGGATGAATTTTTCACAAAGGGAGCTGACTCGGACGACGTGGCGGATAAGGGCAGGTATTATTCCGCAGAACAGCTTGGAAGCTCCTATGACATGCTGGCGCCTGTGGAAAATGTAACGCAGGTAAACGATGCAATCAATGAAGAGTTCCGGAAGGTACTGCTGGAGGACAAGGACCCGCAGAAAGCATTGGACGATGCCGAAGCAGAGGTCAACAAATTGTTACAGTAAGCAGGGATGGTGTGGGGGATACTGGTTGCAGGAAACTGCGATCAGTATCCTGTTTTATCACAGACCGATCCATCCATGACTTTGCGTTAGGAGGCTATCATGTATAAAGCACATCATGCATGGTTATTTCTTGCAATCCCCGGTATCCTGTTATTGATATTTACCGTTCTTCCAACCGTGGCTGCATTGGTCCTGAGCTTTACGAACTACAATGTATTTTCACCGGTTGAATGGGTCGGGCTTGCAAATTACAAACATTTAATACACGACTCCAATTTCTGGAGCGCCATGACGAACACCCTGAAGTATTGGGTGCTTGTTACGCCGGCACTGACGATTCTTTCTGTTTTTCTTGCCGTACTGGTCAATCGGAAAATGAAAGGCGTTTCCGTGTACCGGCTCGTTTATTACTTCCCGGTCCTTGTGTCCGTGGTTGTCACTGCAATGCTGTGGAAATGGATGTTCCAGGAAGACGGAATCATGAACTATCTTTTGAGTATTTTCAACATTGCTCCGGCAAAATGGCTGACCAGCAAATCCATGGTAATGCCCAGCCTGGCGATTGTTACCATATGGCAGGGGCTGGGATATTATATGCTGTTTTATCTGGCCGGGCTGCAGTCGATCTCTGAGGAATTATATGAAGCCGCGGATCTGGAAGGAGCCGGTTTCTGGAAAAAGCAGTTTTACATTACCTTTCCGCTGCTGCGGCCGGTTATCTTCTTTGTTGTTGTCGTGTCCACCATGTCAGCGTTCAAGGAATTCACAATGATGCTGACCATGACAAAGGGCGGTCCCATTGGTTCTTCCAAGACGGTTGTATACATGATTTACGAAAAGGCTTTTGAACAGCTTGACATGGGATATGCAAGTGCCATTTCCTTTGCACTGTTTCTGATTATTCTGGTCCTGACCCTTATCAATCAAAAGTTTCTTGATAAGGACAATCAAGCATAATTGAGGTGAGAAGATGAGCGATAAGAACGAAAAATCATTTGCGGTCAAACGGACTACCCGGGTGAATACCGGATATCACATTCTGTTGATATTCATCGCCCTGATCATGGTGGTACCCTTTATCTGGACCCTTTCGACTTCGTTGAAGGGGCAGAATGAGACAGTGTTCTCTTTTCCCCCTCAGTTTATCCCCGGACATCCTACATTTGATAATTATAAGGTTGTGTGGAACACACTGCCCATCGGCAGATACCTTGTTAACAGCCTTGTTCTGGCTGTCTTTGGGGTTGGCCTGCCCGTGATTTTGTGCTCCATGGCGGCTTTCCCGCTGGCGCGCATGAATTTCAGGGGGAAGAATTTTATTTTCATGATCATCATGGGGACCATGATGATTCCCGGAGAAGTAACCATGATCCCGGTTTACCTGATCATCAACAAGCTGGGCCTGATGGGGAACTATGCGGGCATTATCCTGCCGGCTGCGGTCCCTGCCATGAGTGTCTTTTTAATGCGTCAGGGACTTCTTGGCATTCCGAAGGAGATGGAGGAGTCCGCAATTATTGACGGAGCAAAGGTATGGCAGATATTTCTGCATATTATGCTTCCCATGGTAAAGCCCACACTGGCCACCATGTCCATCCTGAACTTTATCGGAGCCTGGAATAACTTCCTGTGGCCGCTTTTGATTCTGGAGGATCCCAATACCTATCCCCTGACCCTTGGACTGTATAAACTGCAGGGAACCTTTGTGGCCAATACGAGAATGATCGCAGCAGGTGCCATCATAGCATTGGTGCCGATTCTGGCGGTATTTATTTTCTTCCAGAAATACTTTATTGATGCGGCTTATTCCAGCGTGATCAAGGGCTGAGGACAAATAAAAACCGTCCGGAGCCGGCCGGAAAGGAAAAAATGCAGGCAGCTGAACTTAGGAATGGACGGTAGAGATGGAGTTGTAAAATGGCATATTTTCAACCTGGCAGAAAAGATTATAACCATATGAAGCAATTTATTCTGGTGGGTGGCAAAACAAAGGATACCTGGGGGAAAGATGCATTTTCCCGTTATGTCACCCATCTGGATGCAGATGGTCAGGCTGATGACTGGATGTTTGACACCTTTGCCTTCTGGCATAACCAATCTCCCAATGGAGGATCCCTGTATTCCGATATCAATATCGGAACCACGCGGACCGGGGAGGGCAATTTCTTTGCCGTCCCGGTGCCCAACCCCGGGAACCGGGAAGACTGGCTTTCCGTCCTGGATTGGTACTTTGCACCGGATGTCTTTGCCCATGCGCTGGATGAGGTGATCGGCCAGGCGGAGCAAAAACTCGGGAAACGGGATCACAGGGTGAACCTGGTGATTACCATACCCTATCCGGGTCCCCTTCAGACCCAGTTCGGGGAAATCGGCGGGAAAAATTTGAACTTCACTACAAAGGGACAGAATCTTGAAAAAGCGACCAGGCAGCGTCTGGCGGCCTGTGTCTGGTTTGTGGAGGAAGTGATCCGGCGCTTTCAGCAGGAGAACTTCCGGCATCTGAATCTTCTTGGATTTTACTGGACCTTCGAGACGGTGTACCGAAGCTGGGATATGGACGATCACTGGCTTCTCAAGGAACTGCACCGGGAACTTGGAAAGAGAGACATGAAGTTTTTCTGGATCCCCTTCTGGAGCTCCTACAATGTACATCTGCTGGATGATTATCAGAATTACTATTTTGACTGTGCCTTTTTGCAGCCAAACTATATGTTCTATCAGAATATAACGGATGTGAAGGAAGCAGCGCAGGCTGCCAGGCAGCGAAATGCAGGCATAGAGATGGAGTTTTACGCTGCGCGGAATGAGCCGGCGGAAGTAAAGAAGGAACGTTTGCGCAGATTTGAAAGGTATTTGTCCGGTGGCGTCGAATTCGGATATATGAAGGATTCTGCCTGCGCATGGTTTGACGGCGGAAGGGCCATTTACCGCCTGTATGGGAATCCGGATCCGGCGGAAGGACAGATCTATGACAAAATCTACCGCTTTGCAAAAGGAACGTATGAACCGGCAGGTGGAACGTACGAACAGGAGAAAAGATAACAGATAAACAGATAACAGACAGATGGAAAGGCAGAAGGACCGGGGGTTGTTTTGTTGTCCTGCATTTGAAGAGGAGATGTTTGGTTTTTGCAACGTGATTTTTTGACTGCGA